>JAGOCP010000384.1 GCA_017998715.1 Thermoanaerobaculia bacterium
GACTACCTGCGCCGCATGGAGAGCGAGGCCGGACCGCCTCAGTCGCCGTAGGGCATCTCCGGCACCTTGCCGGCGAGGCGGGCGTAGACCGTGAGCGCGCCGCGATGATGGCCGGTGTGGTCGACCACGGCGTTGATGACGGCGTAACGCGGGCGCACGCCGAGGATCGGGTTGTCGGCCAGAGGCTTGGCGAGCTCCTCCTCGCTCGCGGCCTCGACCCGCGCCTCGAGCCGGCTCCAGGCCGCTTCGAGCTCGGCGCGGGCCGCGTCGAGCGAGGTGAAGGCATTGGCCGCAGCCGCCCCCTTCTCGAAGTCCATGTCCCAGTTGTCGTCGAACATGCCGTCGCGCAGCCAGTCGATGGTCAGCGCGGTGTGGGCCACCTGCTGCGCGACGGTCATCGTCTCGGGAGTCGCGCGGAAGCCGGAGTCGCCCTCGTCGAGGCAGCGCGTGCTGCGGTGGAAGAAGTGGCGGGTGGTCTGGATCTCGTACAGCGCATCGGACTTGTGGCTCATGGGGCGGCTCCTGGGGTGAACGGACGCGAGCGGAAAGGCTCGCGGCTCGCGGAGAGTCTCTCGCGGTCCTCCTGACAGCGTTCTGTCAGGAGGATCCGGCGGCACCGTTTCTCCTACAGATCGGCGGGGGCCTTGAGCAGGAGCACCGGAATGTCGACCGTGTGGCGCACCTTGTTGGCGGTCGAACCGTAGACGAGGTCGGCGAGAAAGCGATGGCCGTGCGTGCTCATGGCAATGAGGTCGACCCCGGAGGCCTCGGCGATCTTGACGATCTCGTCGGCCGGCTCTCCCCAGAGAAGCTGGGTCTCGGCCGGAATGCCGGCGGCCGCGAAGCGTCCGCGGACGGTCTCGAGGTAGGCGCGATCGACCCGCATCTCCTCCGATTCGGCGAGGTTGAGGCGTTCGCGGTGGCGCGCCATCCAGCCGTCGGCGACGTGCACGAGGAGGAGCTGGCTGCCGAGCGGCTTCGCCAGCAGCTCGATGTGCCGCAGGATCGCCTCGTCGGTGCGGCTATTTTCGAGTGTGACCAGGATCTTCTTGTACACGGTGCCTCCGAGGATAGACGAAGCGGACCCAGAGGGTGAACGCCGCCGCCACGCTGACCAGCAGCGCCATCCAGCCGGTGCCGATGGTCTGCCAGAGCAGGGAGATGTTGAGCCCCGCGATCAGGCTGCAGATCGCGTAGCCGAGGATCTTGACCGCCGTCGAGTTGGCGAATTCGCCCATCATCCGCCGGTTGGAGGTGAAGGAGAGCAGGGGGAAGATGGCGAACGACAGCTGCATCGAGAGCACCACCTGGGAGAAGACCAGGAGGCCGACCGTGTCCTTGCCGCCCGAGATCGAGATCAGGACGATCGCCGGCACGATAGCGAGCAGGCGGGTGATCAGGCGCCGCAGCCAGGGGCGGATGCGGATCTGCAGGAAGCCCTCCATGACGATCTGGCCGGCGAGCGTGCCGGTGATCGTCGAGGACTGGCCCGATGCGAGCAACGCCACCGCGAAGGCGGTCGAGGCGATCGGCGCGCCGAGGAGCGGCGCCAGCAGGCGGTGCGCCTCCTGGAGCTCGGACACGTCGTGCTGGCCGTTCTTGAAGAAGACCGCGGCGGCGACGATCAGGATCGCCGCGTTGACGAAGAAGGCCGCGCCGAGGGCGATCACCGTGTCGGTGATGTTGTAACGCACCGCCTGCCGCTTGTCGGCGATCGTCGGGCCGATGTCGCGGGTCTGCACCAGAGCCGTATGCAGGTAAAGATTGTGCGGCATGACCGTCGCGCCGAGAATGCCTAAAGCGATGTAGAACGCCTCGCTGCCGGGCAGCGTCGGCACCATCATGCCGAGCGCGACGCCTCCCCAGTCAGGCTGGGCGAGGAAGATCTGCAGCGCGAAGCAGAGCGCGACGGTGGAGACCAGGGTGAGGACGATCGCCTCGATCTTGCGGAAGCCGAAGTGCATGGCCGCCAGCAGCAACATGACGTCGAAGCCGGTGAGGATCACTCCCCAGACGAGCGGGATGCCGAAGAGGAGATTCAAGGCCACCGCCGAGCCGATGACTTCGGCCAGGTCGCAGGCGATGATCGCGATCTCGCAGAGGAACCAGAGAACGACCGAGACCGGCTTCGAATACTGCTCGCGGCAGGCCTGGGCGAGGTCCTTGCCGGTGACCACGCCGAGCTTCACGCACAGCGACTGCAGGTACATCGCCATCAGATTCGACAGCAGAATGACCCAGATGAGCGCATAGCCGAACTTCGCGCCGCCGGCGAGGTCGGTCGCCCAGTTGCCGGGATCCATGTAGCCGACGCTGACCAGGTAGCCCGGGCCAGCGAAAGCGAGGAAGCGCCGCCACCAGGTCTTGTGGGTGGCGAGCGGAATGCTGCCGTGGACCTCAGGCAACGAGCGATGGGGATCGAGATTCGGCGTCGTGGTGGTCATGATCAGCCAGCAAAGTTGGAGCCTTGGCGCTCTGAAACTTTGATGAGTCAAAATTCTGTCCCAGGGAGTACCCGGGTGTCAACTCTCGGGAGTCCCTCGTTTCCGTTCTAGAGTTCGCAGGTGGCCACGTCTACCGTCGAGGACTACCTGAAGGCAATCCTGCTCGAAGAGGAGCGTGAACCGGGAGCTCCGATCGCGACCGGCAGGCTCGCGACCCTCCTGTCCGTGACTCCCGGGACGGTGACGGCGATGCTCAAGACGCTCGCCGACAGTGGACTCGTGGCTTACGAGCCCTATGCCGGCGCACAACTGACGCCCGCCGGCCGGCAGCTGGGACTGCACGTGCTGCGCCGCCATCGACTGATCGAGCTGTTCCTCGTGCAGGTCGTCGGACTCGATTGGAGCGAGGTGCACGACGAGGCCGACCGCCTCGAGCACGCGGTCTCCGAGCGCCTCATCGAGCGCATGGACGAAATGCTCGACCGGCCAGAGTTCGACCCGCACGGCGACCCGATTCCGACCGCCGCGCTCAAGGTGCAGACGCTGGACTATTCGACGCTCGCGGATATCGGCGGCGGCGAGGTCGGCGTGCGTTGCCGCGTGGCGCGTATCGCCGACCAGTCGCCGGAGTTCCTGCGGCTGGTGGAGAAAGTGGGTTTGAGGCCGGGCCGGAAGGTGCGCGTGAGCGCCCGCGACGAAGCTGCCGACACCCTCGAGATCGAGCTCGACCGCGGTCGCCGCGCCAGTCTCGGCCTGCGTGCCGCCGGCAAGATCTTCGTCGAACGGCTCTAGCCCGCAGCTAGCCGAGCGGGGTGTAGCGCGCGCGCCAGTGGGCCCGGCGCAAGGTCCACTGGCCGACGGTGGGCGTGCGGCGGGCGAGCTCGGGCGGGCGATCCTC
>JAGOCP010000385.1 GCA_017998715.1 Thermoanaerobaculia bacterium
ATGCGGTAGCGGTGCTGCTTCTCCACCACGATCTCGAGCGCGCGGCGCCGGGCGAGCTGGAGCTGGAACTCCAGGAGCTCGCCGTAGGCGAGCCTGGAATGGGCCGCGCTCTCGCCACGGTTGAGCGCCTCGACGTCGGTGTCGGACGACGGCCGGTGCAGCTGGCGCAGCGCCACGGGGAGCATCGGCAGCGCATAGCGCTTGAGCAGCTCCGGCGGCAGCAGATCGGCAGCGTCGGTCGCGTCGAGCGCCGGCAGCGCCTGTTCGAGCAGCCGCGCGAAGAGCGCCGACGGTAGCCCGGCGAGGCGCGAGTAGATCGGCACGATGCGCCCGGTGCGGTCGCCCTGGGCGGGATCGACCGGCTCGCAGGTCGGATTGGTCATCTCCCAGAGCCCCCAGTCGGCCCCCTTCACCGCGCCGTGCAGCAGCCACGAGGCGCCGGGAGTTTGCTGGAGGCGCGTGAGGAGATACGGCTGATTGAACCAGGAGACCGGAATCGACCCGGTGTCGTCGACCAGCCGCCCGCGCACGATGACCAGGCCCCGCCGCCGCGTACGGATCGCCCGCAGATCCTCCATCCGCCCGGCGATCGTCCAGGTCCCCGGCCCCTGGATCTCGCTCACTCTCGCCACGCGTCGCCGATCCTCGTAACGCAGCGGCACCGTCAGCAGCAGATCCTCGACCGTCGCCAATCCCACTCCCGCCAACTTCTCCGCCCGCCCCGGCCCGACCCCGCGCAGGAAACGCAGCGGAGTGTCGAGACGGATCGGTGCGGAGGTCGCTCGGCTCGGTGGGGTTTCGGGCGGCACGCTGCTTACGAGCTTAGCGCGATCGCGGACCTACCTTGGTCGCTGGGGCGCTCCGGCGCTCGGGATCCAAAGTGGGCGACCACGCCTCAAATAGGAGCCCGCTTTGGATCCCGAGTGCCGGAGTGACCCGACCAGCGACGCTCCGCTAGCGGGCTATTCGGCGCGGAACTTGAGGTTGACGAGGCCGCAGCGGACGTCGTCGCCGTATTTGATCTCGGTGGGGACGCCGGTTTCGAGGCGGGTGCCGTTGACGAAGGTGCCGTTCATCGTGCCGATCTCTTCGGCGACGAAGAACTTGCCGCCGCGGCGGTAGATCTTGGCGTGGCGGCGGCTGATCGAACGCTGGGTGTCGGCCGGCGTCAGGTCGATGTCGGGGTCGATGCCGGTCACCGGATCGCGCCGGCCGATCATCGTCTCGGAGCCCTTGGCGAGCGCGAACTCCATCCCCGACTTGTCGTGCACCAGGCACTGCGGTCCCTTGCCGATCGCCAACTCGCCGGTCCCTGGCGGGGGCGGCGGCGTCTCGTCGATCGGCGCGTGCGCGACGCCCGGGACCTCGCGCAGCATGCGGTCGGTCTCGCGCAGGCGGCGCGACAGCTTGCGCATCATCCGCACCGCGATCTCGGGGTTACTGCGCAGCATCTGGTCGAAGGTGGCGCCGTTGATCAGCAGCAGCTTGACGTCGCCGATGGCGCGCGCCGCAGCGGTGCGCGGCAGGTCCTCGAGGATCGACATCTCGCCGAAGAAATCGCCCTTCTCGAGCACCGCGAGCTGGCTGCGCTCGGCCTGCATCTGCTTGAGGATCTCGATCTTTCCCTCGTGGATGATGTACATCTCCATGCCGAGGTCGCCCTCGTTGAAGATGAACTCGCCGTCCTGGAACTCGACCGTGTAGTTCGGCAGGTTGGGCTTCTTGCTCGTCGTCTTGAAGACCGGCTTGGAGGTCGCCATGGCGGATCTCGCTCGCTAAACCTGAGGGAAGTCGATAACCAGAAGCGAGCTGTCCGCGTCGATCCGGGCGAACGACCCGAGCGGCAGCGTGAAGTTCGGCGTCGTGTGCCCGGCGGCGAGCCCCAGTCCCAGGGTCGACTCCCGCGTGCGCTCGCGGATACGCGCCGCCGCGGCTTCGTCGTGGACGGACAGGATGGAGGCTCCGAGAACCATGGCTGGGATCGAGGCCAGACTACCGGACAGGTACAACTGGGTCAACATACGATCGACACGGTAGAGCGGCTCGTGGACGTCCTCGAGGAAGAGGACCGAGCCGGCGAGCGGCGTCGCGAAAGGCGTGCCCGCGACGGCAGCCAGCAGGCTGAGACAGCCGCCGAGGAGCGGTCCCTCGGGCGCTCCAGCACCGCTGCTCACCCGCGCCAGAGGCAGCTCCTGGCGCAGGTCGCCGGCGAGAGACGCCAGCAGACTGCGACTTTCCTCTGCGCTCAGGCCGCGGGCCATCTCCGCCGCCACCATCGGACCGTGAAAGGCGACGAGACCCAGACGCTCGACGACGTTGAGCAGAAAAGGCGTGAGATCCGAGTAGCCGATGTAAGCGCGCGGAGTCGCCGCGAGTCGTTGCCAGTCGAGCAGCGGCAGGATGCGCAGCACGCCGTGGCCGCCGCGGGCGAAGAAGATGGCGGTGAGCGAGGGGTCGTCGGCGAGCTCGTGAAAGGCCGCGGCGCGCTCGCCGTCGTCGCCGGCGAAGAGACCGCTGTTCTCACCGAGATTTCTCGCCGGCACCGGCACGAAGCCGAGCCGCGCGAGCTCCTGCATGCCGTCGGCGAGGCGAATCGGATCCACCGGACCGGAGAGCGCCGCGACACCGACGCGATCGCCGGGGCGGACGGATGGGGGCAGAACCGGGGGCATGTGCAAAAGGGTCGAAGAGCCCGATAAGCCGAGTTCTGTGCCGGCGGTCTCACGATCGCCGGTCACGGTCATTCCTCTGGGACCGGCGTTGCCGCCGGCCTCGAGCGACCTACCCGGGGAAGTCGTCCCGGCGAACCGGAACGGGCGGGACGGGCGGCCCGCACTGCCATCCCCCTATTTGGTCTTGCTCCGCATGGGGTTTGCCGTGCCCCGGACCGTCGCCGGCCGGGCGGTGCGCTCTTACCGCACCGTTTCACCCTTACCTCGCCCGAAGGCGGGGCGGTCTGTTTTCTGTTGCACTTTCCGTCGCATCACTGCGCCTCGCCGTTGGCGAGCATGCCACCCGTTGGAGTCCGGACTTTCCTCTCCACGCGAACGTGGAGCGACCGCGCCGGGCTCTTCGACCGGATTCAAGATACCACCCGGCCTCCGTCCGGTGCCAGCGACCGCCCTATTCGTCGCGGCGGCGGAAGATGCGGCTGAACAGCCCGCCCTCCGCGTCGTTCTGCGCCGGTTTGGGCTGACCCAGGTTCCTGAGCTTGGCCTGCGCCATGACGTGCCCCGGGTTCGATCGCGTCGCGGCCGTGAACTGGCCGCGCGCCCGCTCCGTGTCGCCCAGCAGCTCGTAGACCTCGCCCAGGACGAAACGCACCTCGGCGT
>JAGOCP010000386.1 GCA_017998715.1 Thermoanaerobaculia bacterium
AGCCTCCGGCACCGAGATCGTCACGGTGGCGCTGCGCCGGGTGAACCTCGACGAGCTGGGACGCCTTCCGACGGGCTCGCTGATCGACCAGATCGACCCCAAGCGCTACCTGCTGCTGCCGAACACCGCCGGTTGCTACACCGCCGACGAAGCGATCCGCACCGCGCGTCTGGCGCGCGAGCTCGGCGGCTGGGAGTGGGTGAAGCTCGAGGTCATCGGCGACAAGCAGACGCTCTTCCCGGACACCGCCGAGACCCTGCGCGCCGCCGCAGTCCTCCTCAAGGAGGGTTTCATCGTCCTGCCGTACACCAACGACGATCCGATCGTCTGCCGCAAGTTGGCCGACCTCGGCTGCCCGGCGGTGATGCCGCTCGCGGCGCCGATCGGATCGGGGATGGGGATCCGCAACCGCGCCAACCTGGCGATCATCCTCGAGCAGGCGACGACACCGATCATCGTCGATGCCGGTGTCGGCACGGCCTCGGACGCCGCCCTGGCGATGGAGTTGGGGGCCGACGCGGTGCTCATGAACACGGCGGTGGCCGAGGCGCAGGATCCGGTGGCGATGGCGCGGGCGATGCGGCTCGGCATCGAGGCCGGCTACCTGGCGCGGCATGCGGGGAGAATTCCGCGGCGCCTCTATGCCAACGCTTCGTCGCCGGTCGAGGGACTGATCGAGTAGTCGGAGGAGACCCGCCGGGCAGCCCCGGGGCCCCCGAAACCCGCTCGGTTGCGGCTGGGAGGCTGGATTCGCTAGAATCCTCCCCTCACGCGGCGGTCCGCGCAGCCATAGCTCAACTGGATAGAGCACCAGACTACGAATCTGACGGTTGGAGGTTCGACTCCTCCTGGCTGCACCACTTCTCCCCCACGCACGTGACCGCCACGCCCCGCAAGCTCAGCCCCACCCTGCGCCGTAGCCGTTCCCACCGCTGCAGCCATAGCTCAGCTGGATAGAGCATCAGACTTCGAATCTGAGGGTCGGGGGTTCGAATCCCTCTGGCTGCACCATGTCCGAAGGGAAAAAGGTCAAGCTGCGTCGCTGAGCCTCAGGAAATCAGGCGCGGCGTGGCGTGCGCCAAGCCCAGCGTCCGGCGGCGCCGAGGGCGGCGAGACCTGAGGCGAGCGCTCCCACGAGAATGCCGAAGAGCCAGGGTCGTTCGCGGGTGCTTCGGCGCAGGAGCAGTGGCTGGGGCTCGAGAGCGGGGGCGAGATCGACGCTCGGGTCGGGAGGGAGATTCGGCGGCCGCTCAAACCACCACTTGTGCTGCGGCGTCCAGACGGTCGAGGTGCCGGGGGGGGCGAGCCAGAGGCGCGTGAGGCGCAGATTCATCGAGACTGCGTTCCATACCGGATCCCCCCACAGCGCCTCGAGGGTCGCCTGCCCGGTCTGCTCGGCCGCCTGGAAGAGCCTGCCGTAATAGAACATCGTGCCGAGCGCAGAGACGCCGAAGCCGACGAGCAGCGCCAGGGCGAGGACAACCTTGCGGAAGGCTGCGAGCCGCTCCCGCCCCCAGGCCGCGGCGAGACAGAGCAGAAGGGGCGGAATCGCGCAGTAGAGATAGCGCGGACCCCAGGTCTCGTCCGCTGGAACGCCCACCACTGCGAATCCTCCGAGAACGCCTGCGAGCACGAGAAGGGTGAAAATCGTGAGCTCGCGACTTCTTCTCCAGGCTGCAGGCAGCGCCGTGAGGGCGAGAGCCGCGACGGGCGCGAAGACGATGAGCCCCTTGTTGCCGGAGAAGAGCAGGTTCGAGACGTGCGAGGCGAGACGCACCGGGTTCTTCTCGACGAAGCGGCGAAGGAATTCGGCGTCCGACCACGGGGAGTAGTAGCCGGCGCGCAGGAGATGGTTCCCGTAGTTGACGGCGAAGATGAAAAGCAGGCCGGCCAGGACGGCGAAGATCCACTTCCACCGCTCGGCGAGGAGGCCGCGCCGGCGGAAGTCCTGGCGGAAGTAGTGGTAGACGAGGAACGCGACCGCCGGGAAGAGGAGCCAGCCCGTCCTCTTGCTGGCCACCGTCAGGGTCGCCAGGAGAAGGAAGCCCAGCGTCCGGAGCGGCGCACTACCGCCCCTGGGCGCGGCAGAGTCGGCCGCCAGGGCGAGATAGGCGGTGGCGAGCAGCGCCAGGCCCTGCGTCGGCTCGAGCCCGAGGTAGGCGTAGGGCCAGAAGAGCGTGCAGAAGGCGGCTCCGAGGGCGGATGTCAGACCCCACCGCAGGTCTCCCGTGAGCCGGGTCGCCCAGACGAAGAGCAGGGTCGCGAGGAGCGCCGTCTCGAGCAGCGGCAAGAGTGCGACGAACCGTTCCGCGAAGCGCGGCGAGGCGGGAAAAAGGGGGGCGAGGGTGCTTCCGGCGAGGGCGAACGGCAGCTTGACGATCGGCTCGGCGATGCCGTGCGCCGTCACCAGCCCTTGCCTTCCGATCAGCTGCGACCTGGGGGCTCCGGCAAGGTCGCCGGAGAGCCACGACATCAGCACGAACGAAGCGGCGACCTCGTCGTCGGAGTAGCCCATTCCGGCGAGGTCGAGCGGCGCCCAGGCGAGCTGGACGAGGAAGATTCCGGCGCAGAGCGCGACGGCGATCCAGCGCCTGAGGGCCCGGACCCCAGGCGCATCTCCAGCCGTTGTCAGTCCCACCGCTGCAACCATAGCTCAGCTGGAGAGAGCATCCGACTTCGAATCCGAGGGTCGGGGGTTCGAATCCCTCTGGCTGCACCAGGTCTCGGAACGGGTCGCGCGGGCGGCAAAGATGAGCAGACCGAGGCCGGCGAGGAGGCTTCCGAGAAGCGCTCCCCTCGCCCAGGGCCGGACGCGGGTGGCGCGGCCGAGGAGGAGCGGTTGCGGCTCGCGGGCGAAGGCTAGGTCGACGCTCTTGTCGGGCGGCATCCCTGCGGGGCGCTCGAACCACCAGTGATGCTGCGGCGTCCAGACCGTCGACGTTCCGCGCGGGGCGAGTCGCAGTCTCGCGAGACGCAGGTGCATCACGATCGGATTCCACACCGGATCGCCCCAGAGCGCCTCGAGAGTCGCCTGCCCGGTCTGCTGCGCGGCCTGCAGAGTCCTGCCGTAGTAGAACAGCGAGCCGAGCGCCGAGACGCCGAAACCGATCACCAGAGCGAGCGCGAGCGCCAGCCGCCGCGGAGCGTCGAGCGGCCGGCTGCCCCAGGCGGCGGCCAGGCAGACGAGGAGCGGCGCCACCGCACAGTAGAGATAGCGCGGTCCCCAGGTCTCCTCGGCCGGGATTCCGACCACCGAGAAGCCGGCGACGACGGCGCCGAGCACCAGCAGCGCGAAGATCGCGATCGTGCGGCAGCTCCGCCATGCCGA
>JAGOCP010000086.1 GCA_017998715.1 Thermoanaerobaculia bacterium
ATCTGTGGAGCCTCGGCGTCGTGCTCTACGAGATGCTCTCCGGCCGGCAGCCGTTCACGGGCGAATCCTCGACCGACGTGCTGGCGAACATCCTGCATCGTGAGCCGCCGCGCCTCGTCCTCGCAAAGGAGGAGCTCGCCCCCGAGATCAGCGCCCTCCTCGGCAAGGCGTTGTCCAAGGAGAGGCTCGGGCGCTACGCGACGAGCCGCGATCTTCTGGCGGATCTCAAGGCGGCGCAGAAGCGCCAGCAGTTCGAGGCCGAGCTCGGAAGGCAGTCGTCTGCCGCCGACCGCGGGTCGGCGGCGCCGGCGCCGCGGTTCACGCGCTCCGGCGGCTCGTCCGCGCCCCTGCGCCAGGCGATCGCCGTGTTGCCGTTCCGCAACCTCTCGGCGGCGGCGGAGAACGACTACTTCTGCGACGGCCTGGCCGAGGAGCTGCTCAACGCCCTGGCGAAGATCGACGGACTGAAAGTGGCGGCGCGCAGCTCGGCGTTCGGATTCCGCGACAAGTCGGCAGCCGTGAGCGAGATCGGCCGCCTGCTCGGCGTCACGACGGTCCTCGAGGGCAGCGTCAGGACCTCCGGCAACCGGATGCGAATAGCGGTACAGCTCGTCAATGCGGCCGACGGCTATCACCTCTGGTCCGAGCGCTACGACCGCGAGATGCGCGACATCTTCGACGTCCAGGACGAGATCACCCTGGCCATCGTCGACGCGCTGAAGCTCCGCCTTTTCGGCGACGAGCGCGCGGCGGCGCTCAAGCGCGGCACCGAGAACGCTGCGGCCTTCGAGCTCTACCTGCGCGGCCGCCACTGCTGGAACCGGCGCACGGCGGACTCCGTCCGCCAGGCGGTCGAGCACTACCAGCGGGCGATTGCCGAGGATCCCGGCTATGCGCTCGCCTACGCCGGTCTCGCCGAGTGCTTCGTTCTGTTCCCCTGGCTCTCCGTCGCGCCGCCGCACGACAGCATGCCCAGGGCGCGGGCGGCAGCGGAGCAGGCGCTGGCGATCGACGACACCATCGCCGAGGCGCATGCGGCCCTCGGGGTCTACCTGTCGTTCTATGCCTGGGAGCAGGCCGCCTCCGAACGCGAGCTGCGGCGCGCCATCGAGCTCCAGCCGAGCTCGGCCATCGCCCATCACTGGCTCGGCAATATCGCGCTCCTCGCCATGGGCCGTTGGGACGAATCGCTCGCCGCCGTGCGCCGCGCCGGCGAGCTCGACCCGCTGTCGCTGTCGATCGCTTCGGACGCCGGCGTGACGCTCCTCTACGCGCGGCGCTACGACGAGGCGGTCGCCCAGTTTCGTCGCACGCTGGCGGTCGATCCGAAGTTCTATGTCGCGCGCTACCACCTCGGGCTGACCCTGCACGCGAAGGGGGAGTACGACGCGGCGATCGTCGAGCAGCGGACCTGCCTCGAGAACAATGACGACCCCTGGGTGACGGCGCTGCTCGCCTTCTCGCTCGCCAAGGCGGGGCGGCGCGACGAGGCTCTGGCGGAGCGCGAGAAGCTGGTGGCGCAGTCGGCCGGCCGCTACGTGCCGCACGTCGGCCTGGCGATCGTGCACGCGGCGCTCGGGGAACACGACGAGGCGATCGCCTGGCTCGACAAGGACTTCGCCGAGCGCTCCCTCTTCCCGCCCTTCTATGCCTGGGATCCGGTCTTCGACGACCTGCGCGGCGAGCCGCGCTTCGAAGCGCTGGTGCGCCGTGTCGGGCAGGCGAGGCTCGCCGCCGGCGGCGCCTGAATCAGGCGCCGGTAGAGGTCGTGGTCAGAAGTTCTCCGGGCCGGATCGCGGCTGCGGCCGGAAGCCGGGGTTCGACGGCTCGAGCGCGCCGCAATGCGGAATCGGTTTGAAGTCGGGCGCCAGCGGCGAGAGCGGCACCGGCGGCGGATTCTCCAGGCTCCAGGCGCAGTTCTGGCCGGGCTCGACGATCTCGAAGCCGTCGTCGAACACGAGATCGCTGGCGCCATGGACGGCGCGAATCCGCGCATAGCTGTTCTCCGACGCCCCGCCGCAGTCGCACGCCCGGGGGGCGAGCTCGCCGCACCCGACGTCGCGCGCCGGCAGGAGCTTCGGGCCGCAGCCGGGCAGGTAGGTCATCGCATCGGGTGCATAGAAATGGTGGTCGAGACCGTGCTGGTGGCCGATCTCGTGCACTACGGTCCAGCAGAGCTCGTCGAGAACCTCTTGCGAGGGAACGGTGCCGAGTACTCCGGCGAAGGTGAATGAGATCGAGTTCGGGAGGAACCCGCAGCTGAAGGGCGAAACCCCCAGCGTCCCGCTGTCTTGCCCGATTTCCTCGGGAATGCCGGCGACGACGTGCTCGAGGTGCGGCAGGCTCCCGGGATCGATATCGGTCACTTCGACGGCGAACGGACGGTAGGCTCGCTGCACGCAGGCGACGAGGTCGTTCCAGAGCTCCGGGGGCAGGGCAAACGGCGACAGGGTCGCGGTGTTCTGATCAAGAATGGTCGAGCGATTGGCGCGCGAGTTCTCGAAGTTGCTGCGGAAGTAGACACACCCTGCTGGCTTGCAGTCCTCGAGGAAGATCAGCGGCAGCGGCGGCGAGCCGAGCAGCACGAGATCGAAATCGATCCCGGAGGTGGTGGCGCCCGCGGTGAGGACGACCGGCGTGCCGGTCGTCGGATTGCACGCCACGCAGGGGAGATCGTCGAAGAGCTCGTCAACATAACCCAAGGCGCCGCTCGCGCGCACGAAGTAGGTTCCCGGCTGCAGGTCGAGTGCGCCGGTCGTCAGATAGTTCCCCGAGGCGTCGGTAAGCACGGTGCCCGCCGGCGCACCGGCGGCGTCGTGGATCGAAACCTGCACCCCGGCGAGCGCGCCGGCGACGCCGGCGACATGGCCAGAGATCCCGGCGCCCTCGGGGTTGGGCGCGCCGTCGAGAGTGAAGGTCAGGCAGGCGGGCGCGTTCAAGGCCACCGGTACCGGCGTGCCGGCGCTGGGATCGCAACTCCCCGGTACGCACGGCTGCTCTTCCCACACCTCGCCCAGGAGTGCGGCTCCCCCCGACGGATCCGCGACCACACGATAGGACTGCCCAGCCGGGAGGGCGGCGACGCGGAACTGGCCGCTCGAGTTGGCGAAAGCGTTGGTTTCGTGGCTGCCGTCGAGACGGTAGATCGAGATCGTCGCCGTGGTGACCGGAGCCTGCGTCGCGGCGGCGACGACGACGCCCGAGAGCACGCCGCCGGGGTCGAGCTCGAAGTCGATGCCCGCGACCTCGCCGGTCCCGACGACGTCGACCAGGGTGGGCGGGAGCGACGGCGAGCAGCTGAGCAGGTCGTAGCAGGTCCCGGCGTCGTCGTAGATCTCGCCGACGTGGACGCCGTCGACCGCCGCCACGAGATAGGACTCCGGCGCCAACCCACCGATACGGTAGCTGCCGTCGCTCGCCGTGATCGCGCTGGCGGGAAACGGTGCGCCGACCGCTCGCGCGACGACAGCGACGTTGGCGAGCGGCAGACCGGTGCCGCTCTCGACGACGGTTCCCGCGATCGCGCCGAGGCGGCCAAGGGCGAAGTCGATTCCGGTCACCGGGCTCGCGCCGACGACGATCGGCGTGCCGCTCGTCACGGTGCAGAACGGCTCGCACGGCAGGTCGTTCCAGAGCTCGTCGAGGTAGACGCTGGCGGTGCGGGCGAAGTAGGTTCCGGGGAGAAGCCCCTCGGGGGTGCTCCAGGCGCCGTTTGCATCCGTGAACGCCTGGACGGAGCCGCCGCCGGGAGATTTGTGCACGCCGACGGACACGCCGGCGAGTGGCACGGCTGCGAGATCGGTGACCGTACCCGAAACCGCGATCCCTGCAGCGAGCGCCACGTCGATCCCGGAGGTCGTCGCGCCGGCGGTCACCGCGATCGGGCTGCCGGCGTTGAGAACGTCGCAGCTCATGGAACAGACGGCATTGGGATAGACCTCCGCCACGAGGCCCGGCGCAGATGCGCGGATCTTGTAGTTGAGGCTCTCGAGCCCGTCGACGGTCCAGGCGCCGTTGGCATCCGCGACGACCTCGCCGAGCCCGAAGGTGCCGAACGGGCCGAGCGCGAAGCTCTCGACCTGGGCGCCGGGCACCGGAGTCACGCCATCCGCGAGGCGAACGGTGCCTTCGATGCGCCCGCCGGCGTCGAGCACGAAGTCGACATCCTCGACCGATTGACCGACGGCGACCGCGAGGGTCGTCCCGGTGCTCTGCGGATCGCAGACCTGGTCGCAGGCGATGCCCGGCCAGACCTCGTCGACCAACAGGGCGGTCGCCTGCGTGCGCACGAAGTAGTCGCCCGGGACGAGCGCCGCGAACTGATAGTGGCCGGTCGCGCCGCTGGTGGTCGTCGCGACGGTGGTCAGGAAGCCGTCGACGACCCGCTCCGCCACGAGCTCGGCGTCGGCGATCGCTGCGCCGGTCGCTGCCGCGGTGACGCGGCCGGAGATCGCCCCGCCGCCCGGCAGCGCACAGACGCCCGCCGGGAGCTGCCGCGGCGCGCCGATCGCAGCGACGAAAACCCACACGAACAGAGCGGAGAGGCGAACCTGCTCTCTCATTGTCTACCCTCTTGGAGAAAAGACTGGGCGAGACTCTACACCCGCCGGGCGGCGCGGCCTTGCTCTGTTGCTCCGGGGGCGGGTTAGACCCGCGACAGCCGGCGGAGCGCCAGGCGCAGGAGCTCGTGGAAAGCGGCTTCGGGCGCTTCCTTGCGCGCCGCGCCGACGGCGCCTTCGGCGAGCGACGGCTTGTAGCCGAGGTTGACCAGGGCGGCGACGAGGTCGTTGTCGCTTCCTCCCGCCGCCGCCGCGGCGGCGCGCGCGGCCGGCAGCTGGGCGGCCAGCGCCTGCAGCTTGTCGCGCAGCTCGACGACCATGCGCTCGGCGGTTTTCTTGCCGACGCCGGGGATGCGCACCAGTCTCGCGACGTCGCCGGCGGCGAGCGCCGCGATGAGCTCGTCCGGCGCCATGCCGGAGAGAACGACCTGCGCCAGGCGCGGGCCGATCCCGGAGACGGCGATCAGCTGTTCGAAGAGCTCTTTCTCGCGCTCGCTCCAGAAGCCGTAGAGGGCGAGCGCGTCTTCGCGCACGTGGGTGTGGATGAACAGCCGGATCGCCGCGCCGGCGTCGGCCTTCTGGATCTCGTAGTAGGTCGAGAGCGGAATCGCCACCAGATAGCCGACGCCGCCGACATCGAGGATCAGACGGTCCGGAACCGCCTGCACCACCTTACCCGAGAGCCAACCGATCATCCGCCGATCCTATCCGCGCGATCAGCCGGGCGTCGCGGTCGGCGAGGCGTCGAGCGCCTGCAGCAGGTCGGCCAGGAGGTCGTCGGGGTGCTCGAGGCCGACCGACAGGCGGAGGAGGTCCTCCGGCGTCGTCGTCCCCGGCCCATCGCTCGAGGCGCGATGCTCGACCAGACTCTCCGGGCCGCCGAGACTGGTGGCGTTGGCGAAGAGCTTCAGGCGGGAAGCGACGGCCACGGCAGCCGCCCGCCCTCCGGCCACCCGAAGGGCCAGCATGCCGCCGAAAGCGGTCATCTGCCGCGCGGCGATTTCGTGGCCCGGGTGGGAGGCGAGGCCAGGGTAGAGCACCTGGGAGAGGGCCGGGTGGCCAGAAAGGGCGTTGGCGAGCGCCGAAGCGTTCGCCGAGTGGCGTTCCATGCGGCACGAGAGCGAGCGCAGGCCGCGCAGGATCAGCCAGGAGCTGAACGGGCTGGCGGTGCCGCCGAGGCGACGCCGGGTCTTCTCGGCGGTTTCGAAGAGCCCGTCCTCTGTGCTGGCGAAAACCAGGGCGCCGCCGAGGACGTCGCTGTGGCCGCCCATGTACTTGGTGGTCGAGTGCAGGACGATGTCGGCACCGAGAGCCAGCGGCCGCTGCAGCGCGGGGGTGGCGAAGGTGCCGTCGACCAGGAGCCGGGCGCCGGCAGCGTGCGCCGCCTCGGCGAGGCGGCGGATGTCGAGGATCTCGAGCTGCGGATTGGTCGGCGTCTCGGCCCAGACGAGTGCGGGCGCGAGGCCCGGAGCGCCCAGCGCTGCCGCCGTCGCGTCGGCGTCTGCGAGATCGACGAAGACCGGCTCCAGCCCCCAGCGCGGCAGAAAGTCGAGCGCCAACTGGCGGACGCCCGAGTAGATATCGGTGTGGAGGAAGACGCGGACGCCGGCGGGGAGCGACTGGAGAAGCGTCGCGGCGGCGGCCATGCCGGAGGCGAAGGCGAGCGCGCCGCTCGCAGGGCCGCCGCCCTCGATCGCCGCCAGCGCCTCTTCGAGGCGGTCCTGGGTGGGATTGCCCTCGCGCTGGTAGGCCCAGTCGTGGAGCGGCTCGCACTCCGGGCCGTGCAGGAAGGTGGTGGAGAGGTGGATCGGCGGGGTGACCGCGCCGGTTTCCCGGTCGGCCTCCCCGCCGGCGTGCACGGCCAGGGTCTCGAAGCGCATGGCGGGGAGCTTATCGCCCGCCGGCCGCGCGGTGCGCGGCCCGAGAGCTCTAGGTGCCCTTGGCCTCGTCGCCGAGCATGCCGAACTGCTCGAGCAGCGGCTTGTCGTACTGCACCTTCGCCTCGCGCTTGCGCTGCTCGATGATCGAACCCAGGAGGCGGTTGACCTCGTTGCGCTCGAGCGTCTCGCGGGTCTGGGTGCGCTCGGCAGCGAACGCGGCGGCGTCGAAGCCCTTGCGGGCGGTGACCTGGTAGAGCACCGCGCCCTGTTCGGTGGCGATCGGCGTGCCGATATCCCCCACTTTGCCGGCGAGCGCCGCGGTGATCAGCGGGCGGGAGTCGGCCAGGCCCTCGATGTTGCCCTCGCGTCCGAACTCGCCGCTCTCCTTGACCTCCACGGCGAGCTCCTTGGCGACATCGTCGAGGCTCTTGCCCGAGGCGATCGCGCCGCGCGCCTGGGTGAGGCGGGCGGTGGCGAGCTCGACGGCTTTGGCGCGCAGCGCGGCCGGGCGGACTCTCGCCTCGACTTCGGACAGGGCAGGCATCCGCGCCGGGCTTTCCGAGACCAACTGCAGGATGGCGAAACCGCGCGCGATCTTGATCGGCGTCGAGGTCTTGCCGCTTTCGAGGGCGAAGGCGGCCGAAGAAAACGGCGTGCCCCGGCCGATCCCCGCCACCACCTCATCGGCGCCGAAAGGCGGCGTGGTGACGAACATCACGGTGTCGTTGTCGGCGAGCGCCTTCAACTGCTCCTCGGTCGTGAGCTTCTCGGCAGCGATCTTCGCCGCGAGCTCCTTGGCCTTGGCCTCCGCCTGCGCCTCGGCGCGCTCGGCGGCGATGCGCGAGCGCACCTGCGGCTCGGCCTCCGCGAACGGACGCTGTCCGGCCGGGCGCTTCTCGAGAACTTGAATCAGATGAAATCCGAAGCTGGTGCGGATCGGTCCGACCATCGAACCGGCCGGAGCGTTGAAGGCCGCCTCTTCGAACTCCTTGATCATCCGGCCGCGGCCGAAGAAGCCGAGGTCGCCACCGCGCGTCTTCGAGCCCGGATCGTCGGACAGGTCGGTCGCCAGCTTGGCGAAGTCCTCGCCGGCTTCGACGCGCTTGCGCGCAGCCTCGAGGCTGCTCTGGGCCGCTTCGGCCGACCGGTTGTCGTCCACCTTGAGCAGGATGTGGCGGGCGTGCACCTGCTCCTCCACCTTGAAGTCGGCGAGATGCGAGTTGTAGTAGCTCTCGAGGTCGGCCTTCTCGATGGTCATCTTGGCGCGCGTGCGCACCGTGTCGACCAGCAGGTAGTTCACCACGCGCTGCGGCGGCAGGCGGAACTCCTCGCCGTGGCGCTCGAAGTAGCTCGCGACCTCGGCCGGCGAAAGGGTCGCCTGAGCCTGGAAGTTGGCCGACGGCAGTACGAGGTAACGCACGGCGGCGCGCTCGGCCTGGTCGCGATAGGCGCGCTCGACATCGGAATCCGACACCGCCAGGCTCGACGAGAAGATCGCGTTCAGCTTGGTGAGCACGATCTGCCGCCGCATCGACTCCTCGAACTCGCGCACGGTGTAGCCGTTGGCGCGCACGAAGCGCTTGTAGGTCTCCTCGCCGATGAAGCCGCCGCCGGAGTCCTTCATGCCGGGAATCTCGAAAATCGCCTCGCGCACCTCGGAATCGGACGCCTCGAGGCCGCGCTCGGCGGCTTCGTTGAGCAGCAGGCGCTGATCGACCAGCCGGTCGAGGGCCTGCAGCGGGAGCCGCAGCTGCTTGGCAATCTCGGGCGTGAAGTTCTCGCCGAACGCCTGGCGGTACTGGGCCTCGAGTTGCCGGTACTGGCGCTCGAAGTCGGCGTAGGAGATCTTGTCGGTGCCGACCGTGGCCGCGGAGGCCCGCGCTCCGGTCCCTTGTGTGAGGCCGCCGCCGAAGTCGACGAAGACGAAGGCGATGAAGATGAGGATGACGACCCAGAGGATCCAGGAGAGGTACTTCAGGTTGTCGCGCAAGACCTTGAGCATGGAAGACTCCAGAAGCACGGGCGTCGAGCACCCGGGCGAGAACGCTCAACGATAGCAAGGCGGTTGCCGGCGCAGCAACCGGCGGGTTTCTGCCTGCCGTCCCCCCCTCGTCGTCCCCCTCCTCGCCGGACTGCGGAGCGGCTCACGCCCGGCCCCGTAACTTCAAGTAGAATCAATCCCTTCGCCGTTCGAATCGGCGTCGAGGGATCGCCTCGTAGGCGATCGCAGGGTCGCGATAGAGGAGCGTTCGTTGCCGTCCAACCCGCCGAAGAAGAGCACCCAGGGCTGGTACACCGTCTCGGTGGACACCCTGCGCGGCGCCGTGGTCGTCGCGGCGTTCATCGGTTTGGCGCTTGCCGGCTACGGTCTCTACCGCCAGTGGGGACAGAAAGCGCTCGAGCAGGAGGCGACCGCACTGCTGGCGGAGATCGAGGTTCTGCTGGCGCGCGCCGACACCGAGAAGCCGGCCGGGTCGTTCGTCGAGGAGCTCGAGTCGGCGCGCCGAGGCCGCACAGCGGCGGCGGAGGCATTTGCCGCCGGCGAGCTCGCGACCGCCGTGAGCGAGGGGCGGCGGAGCCGCGCTCTGCTGCTCGCCATCCTCGACTCGGCGGCGGCGCGCGCTTCGACGGGCGAGGCCCAGTTCATCGCGGTTCAGGGCAGCGTCGAGGTGCGGCACGGCGAGCGCGGCGAGTGGGAGGAGGCGCGCACCCGCGTCGTGCTGCAGTCGGGGGACTACGTCAAGACCTCCGTCAACGGCTCGGCGGAGATCGTCTTCCTCGACGGGACGCTCTACACCGTGCGTCCCAATACCCTCTTTCTCGTCACCCGCCAGCCGAGCACCAGCGGCTCGCCTGCCGAGCAGACGATCGCCATGGAGTACGGCTGGGTGAACCTGAACACCGCACAGCGCGGCGGGCGGGTGACCACGCCGCGCGCCGAAGCGCGAGTCGGACGCGAGTCCGAGGTCGTGGTCTCCTACGACAAGGCCTCGTCGACCGGTCGTTTCTCGGCCTTCCGCGGCTCGCTCGAGATCGCCTCGGAGGCGGGCTTGAAGCGCACCGTGGGAGAGCTCGAGCAGGTCGTGCAGACCGGCGACCTGCTGTCCGATCCCCGTCGTCTGCCGAGCTCGCCGGAGCCCGACCGGCCGGACGACAATCTCGAGCTCTCGCTCACCGCCGTCAAGACGCTCGTGCTGTCGTGGAAGCCGGTCAACCTCGCAGCGCGCTACGCCCTGCAAGTTTCGCGCAGCCGCCTGTTCGTCGACAACGTCATCGACGTCAACGCGCGCACCAAGACCGAAGCGACCCTCGGACTCCAGGGCGAAGGAACTTTCGAATGGCGCGTCGCGGCGATCGGCCGCGACGGCCTGCAGGGTCCGTGGAGCTCGCCGCGCACTTTTCGCGTGCTCGCCGCCGAGCGTCCGGGCGAGAAAGGCGACAAGACACCGCCGGAGCTGGTCGTCGACCAGGTCCAGGCTTATGGCAACATCTTCATCGTTGCCGGCCGCACCGAAGCGGGTGCGAGCCTGAAAGTCAACGGCGAACAGGTGGCGGTGGCCGCGAACGGCACCTTCACCAAGACCGTCCTCGTCGCTCAGGAGGGCTGGAGCCTGCTCGAGCTGCGCTCGAGCGATCCGTCCGGCAACGAAGCGACGGTGCGCCACCGTGTTTTCGTAGAAACGCTCTGATGCCTTTCCGCCTCAGGACTCACTGACCAGAAAGAACGCCATGCCCTTTGGTTCCATGTTCCGCTACTTTTCGAACGACCTGGCGATCGACCTCGGCACCGCCAATACCCTCGTCTATGCCAGGAATCGCGGCATCGTCGTGCGCGAGCCGTCGATCGTCGTGCTCAACAAACTGACCAACCAGATCGAAGCGGTCGGCGCCGAGGCGAAAGAGATGCTCGGCCGCACGCCCGGCAACATCGAGTCGATCCGCCCGATGAAGGACGGCGTGATCGCCGATTTCGAGGTCACCGAGCGGATGCTCGGCTACTTCATCAAGAAGGCGCACGGCCGCAAGATGTACGTCCATCCGCGGATCGTCATCGGTGTCCCTGGCGAGATCACCCAGGTCGAGAAGCGCGCGGTGCGCGACTCGGCGCAGAAAGCCGGCGCGTCGGAGGTCTATCTCGTCGAGCAGGCGATGATGGCGGCAATCGGCGCCGGGCTGCCGATCACCGAGCCGTCGGGCAACATGATCGTCGACATCGGCGGCGGCACGACCGACATCGCGGTGATCTCGCTCTCGGGAATCGTCTACTCGCGCTCAGTGCGCGTCGCCGGCAACGAGATGGACGAGGCGATCATCAACTACCTCAAGCGCAAGTACAACCTGCTGATCGGCGAGCGCACGGCCGAGATCATCAAGTGGGAGCTGGGCTCCGCCTTCCCGCTCAAGGACCGCCTGACGCTCACCATCAAGGGCCGCGACCTGGTCGAGGGCATTCCGAAAGAGCTCGTCATCTCCGATGAGGAGATCCGCGAGGCCTTGGCCGAGACGGTGAACGTGATCGTCGACGCGGTGCGCATGGCGCTCGAGCGCACCCCGCCCGAGCTCTCGGCCGACATCATGGACAAGGGCATCGTGCTCTCCGGCGGCGGCGCGCTCCTGCGGGCGCTCGACGAGCGCATCCGCTCGGAGACCGGCCTGCCGGTCGTGCAAGCGGAGGATCCGCTGGCCTGCGTCGTCCTGGGCACCGGCCGCGTCCTCGAGGACATGCATCTGCTGAGAAAGGTATCCATCCGCTGAGCCCGGGCCGCGTTCGACTGCTCTTCGTCCTGCTGCTGGTCGGTCAGCTCTTCCTGATCGCCGCGCAAGAGCCCGATCGCGGCGGCGCGGGGAGCCTCCTCGAAGGTGCCGCCCTGCGCAGCCTCGGGCCGTTCGCGCGCGCCGTGGACGCGAGCTCCCAGGGCCTGTCGTCGGCCCGTGAGGGGTTGCGCCGCCGCGACGACCTCGCGGCCGAAAACCGGCGTCTGCGTCAGGAGGTCCTCGAGCTGCGCCGTCGCGAGCTGCGCACGGAAGGCCTCGAACAGGAGATCGAGGGGCTGTCGAAGACGCTCGCTTTCCAGCGCCGTCACTCGACCTCGCTGCGCATCGCCGAGGTGGTGCACGCCGACTACAGTTCCTGGCTGCGCTCGCTGGTGCTCTACGTTGGCGCCGGCGCGGCGCGCCGCAATCAGCCCGTACTCTCGGACGACGGGCTCGTCGGACGGGTGATCCGCGTCGCCGGCGCCTACGCCAAGGTCCAGCTGCTCACCGACCGCGCCGCCTCCGCCGGCGTCCAGCTGCAGCGCTCGCGCCGCCAGGGAGTGGTGCGCGGCTCGTCGCCGGGAGAGCTCCTGCTCGACTTCATTCCGCGCCAGGCCGACGTCGAAGTCGGCGAGACCGTGCTGACCGCGGGGATCGACGGCGTCTATCCGCGCGGCATCCGCGTCGGCGTCGTCGCCTCGGTCGAGCCCGGCAGCGAGGTCTTCCATCGCATCGTCGTCAAGCCGGCGGTCGATTTCTCGCGCCTGTCGTTCGTCTATCTGCTGGAGGGGGAACTGGTGCCGCCGGAGTTGCTCAACGAGGACGAGCGTGCGGTTCCTTAAGTTCGTCGCGGCGCTCGCCGCCGCCGCCCTGCTGCACTTCGCCGGCGCCCGGCTGCTGCCCGACTTCGCGCTCGCGGTCGATCTCTTCCTGCTCGTGGTGGCGCTCGAGGCGCGGCACGGCAGCCCGGTGACGGGCATGTTCGCCGGCCTCGCGGCGGGACTTCTCGCCGATGGCCTGTCGGGCGGGCCTTACGGACTCTACGGTTTCGCCGACACCGCGGTCGGCTTCGGCATCGCGCTCGCGGCACAGCAGCTCGTCGTGCAGCGCACCTCGAGCCTCGCCGGCGTCTTCGCCGC
>JAGOCP010000387.1 GCA_017998715.1 Thermoanaerobaculia bacterium
TCGAGAATGCGCTGCAGGTCCTCCCGCTCGGGATCGTTCAGCACCTCCTGCTCGAGCTCCTCGATCTCGGCGCCGATCTCGTCGACGATCGGAAAGTAGAGGTCGATCATCTCGTCGCAGATCGTCCACAGCAGCTGCACGACGCCACCCGCCACCGGCCGGGCGCTCTCCTCGATCCGGGTGCGCACCAGGGCCACGCTGCGCAACGGCGCACGATGCACGGTGATGAGCAGATTCGCGCGCAGGAAGGCGGCGAGCTTGAGTGTCTGCAGGTCGCCGGAGGCGCGGTCGCGGTTGAAATCGATGCCGCGCACGATGACGAAGAGGTGGTCGGAATACTCCTCGACGCGCGGCTGATGCTGCAGCGTGAACGTGTCCTCGATGGCGAGCGGATGAAAGCCCTGCGCAGTGAGGAGCCGCTCGGCGGCCTCGGCCTCGCCGACGAAGTCGATCCAGCCGGCGACCGCCGGATCGAGCGCTTCGGTCAGCAGTTCCTCGCCGCCACAGCGCACGGCGCCGTCGGTGCCGCAGAGCATGATCCGGATCATCGTCGGGAAATTATCACGCGCTCCGCGGCGAACCTCGGTCTGCCCAGCCGTCAGCGCCGGTCGCCCGGAGGCTCGGACTCCCCGGGGAGCGGGTCCTCCTCGGGCGGCTCGGGAGGCGGCCCCCCCGGATCCCCTGGCGGCGGCCCGTCGGGCCCTTGCGCGCCGCGGAACCGGCGAGGGCCGAGCAGCTGCCGCAGCCGCTCCGGCGGCGGCCCGGGCGGACGGGGGCCGGCGACCGCGGCGCCGAAGCGCTCGACGAAGCGCAGGTACTCGCGCTCCGCCGGACCGTCGAGCAGCTCGCGGGCGGCATAGACGTTCGCCACCAGAGCGCGATCGAGGGCGTCCTGCTCCCGCGCGACCTGCGAGAGCAGGACCTCGACGCGCTCGCGATCGGGCGCGCGGGAGATGAGCTCGTGCCGCAGGTCGCGTCGCGCTTCGTCGATCCTCCGCCGGCCGGCGTGGACGCGGTCGGCGAGCTCGCGCTGCAATCGCAGAAAGCCCTCGCGCGCCTCACCGGAGAGCTCGAGGCGGTCGGCGAGGCGCACTCCGTCGAAGCGCTCGCGCCCTGTCGGACGGGGGTCGCTCTCTCGATCGGGCTCCATCCTCTCCTGGGACATGCGATGCCGCGCGATCCCCATGCCGACGAGCCCGCAGTTCACGCCTACGGACAGGAGCAAGGCGAGAAAGAGGAGATTCCGCTTCACGGCTCGTTCGCCAGCGGCTCATCGGCCGCAACGCCCGGGGAGTCGTTCGCGCCCGCGGGCAGCGCCAGGATCGCTTCGGGAGCCGAAAGCGCCGCGAGGTACTCCTCCGACAGCGAGGTGGACTGCCAGGAGTCGCCGCCGTCGGCGCTGGTCTCGCCACCGCTGCTGAAGGAAAGCGTGCTGCCCAGGGCGATGCCGGCCAGCAGCGCGGCCGCCGCCGCGGCCCGCATCCACGTCGCGCCGAGGATCGGCGCCGCGGCCGCGGCCTGCTCAGCCGCCCAGGCGGCGGCTGCCCGGCGGGCGAAGCCGGCCGGAGCCGCAGGAGCCGGTGGCAACTCGAGCGCCGCCCAAGCCGCCTGCCAGCTCGCCGGACCCGCCTCTTGCGGACCTTGGGTCGCGTTCTTGTCGAGCACGCAGCGCGCCCAGAGCGCTGCCGCATCTTCCTGCTCCCGGCCAGTCATCCGACGCCCCCTTCCTTGATTGGAACCCCCGGCGCGCGCGCTTCCTGCGGCGCCAGCCGACGCATCGCCCGAACCAGGCGGCTCTCGACCGCCCCTTCCGTGATTCCGAGCGTCTCGGCGATCTCGCGCCCGGAGAGGCCCTCGAACTTCGCCAGCATCAGGACCACGCGTTGATTCTCCGGCAGGAGATCGAGGCAGGCCCTGGTCCTCCGCCAACGCTCGCGCGCCAGCAGCGCCTGCTCGGCGTCCGGCCTGCGGTCCACCGGATCGAAAGCGCCGGCCGGTTCTCCTTCCCGCTCGCCGCCGCTACGCTCGGCCGCCATCCCCTGCAGGGAGAAGAAGCGAGCGATCTTCCGCCGCCGGAGCTGGTTCAGGCAGTGATTGATGGCGATGCGGTAGAGCCAGGTGTAGAAGCGCCCGCGCGGCTCGACCCGATCGGCGTGGCGGAAGGCCTTGAGAAAGACATCCTGCGCGGCGTCGCGAGATTCCTCTCGGTCACCGAGCCAACGTGAACAGAGGCCGATGAGGCGCTCCTGGTGATTCTCGACCAGGGTCGCGAAGGCGGCCTCCTCCCCGCCGACGGCGCGCGCCAGAAGGTTCCAGTCCGCATCCACCTCTCCCGCGAGGGGAGTCTCGGTCGCCATGGGCGTGTTTCCAGAGTCCGGCAGCAGCCGGACTCCTGCTCTGAAACCCCCAGACCGCCCGTCTCCTGCGCGGCAAAGGGTTCCCCGGGCCGCGCCAGTGGCGCTCAGGCGGTCAGCTTGTCCAACTCGACCACCAGCGCCGCAGCATCGGCATAGCGCGCCGCCGGGTTCTTCTCGAGGCAGCGCAGCAGGAGCTGCTCGAGCACCGGCGGGATCTCCGGCCAGAACTCGTGCGGCGCGGCCGGCGCCTCGCGCAGGTGCTTGGAGATGATCTCCATCAGATTGTCGCCGCCGAACGGCAGCCGGCCGGTGAAGACCTCGAACAGCACGACGCCGCAGGCGTAGACATCGGCGCGCTGGTCGGGCTCCTTGCCCTCGAGCTGCTCCGGGGCGAGGTAGTGCGGCGTGCCGACGATGAAACCGGCCTGGGTCTGCCCCGGGGTGAGCCGGGTCACCGGCCGCGCCAGGCCGAAGTCCATCAGTTTGGCGTTGCCCTGCGAGTCGAGAATGATGTTCTCGGGCTTGATGTCGCGGTGGATGATCGCCAGCGCGTGGGCGGCGGCGAGACCCGAGGTGAGCTGCCGGGCCAGGCGCAGGCCGGCCGAATAGGGCAGCCGTCCCGAACGCTCCAGCATCGAACGCAGCGTCAGGCCGCGAACGTACTCCATGGAGATGAACGGGTTGCCATCGATGTCGCCGAAGTCGAAGGTGCGCAGGATATTGGGATGGGTGATCTTGCGCGCCAGCTTGAGCTCGCTCTTCAGGCGCTCGACCAGGACGCCGTCGCCCGCCACCTCGCGCTTGAGCATCTTGAGAGCCACGAGGTCGTCGAGCTCGCGGTCGCGCGCCTTGAAGACCACACCCATGCCGCCGGCGCCGAGCGTCGAGAGGATCTCGAAGCGCGACCCGAGAAGCGTCCCCGGTCCGACGTCCGAGAGGGTGTCGAA
>JAGOCP010000388.1 GCA_017998715.1 Thermoanaerobaculia bacterium
GGACCTCGATCACCGCCCGGCTGAGCTCCTGGGTCGAGGGCGAAAAGGCGCCGCCGGGGAACTGGTCGATGATCTCGCCGAAGTCGGAGCTGTTGAGGAAGGAGGGGCTGCGCGACTGCCCCCATGATGAACTGAGGCTGAGCTGCGGGAAGGCGTCGGCGCGTGCCTCGCGGATGCCGCCCTTCACCTGGGCGCGAATCTCTTCGACCGACAACAGTCCGGGATTGACCCGCAGCGTCGTTTCGACGGCGCGGGCGAGGTCGAGCTGGATGCCCGCCAGCGGCGGCGCCGGGACAGCGAGCGCGGCGAGGGCCGCCAGCATGGCGGCACAGTTGTAGCGGCGATGAGTTCGTCGGGACATCGGGACAGCACCTCCTGCGGGATGCGCCTCGAAAGGGCACTAGATGGAGCCGCCGGATCTGCGGCGCGCGACTCTGACTGCGCTTGCCGAGGATATCGCGAGCCGCCGGCACGAGGTGGCCCCGGGGGAGATTTTCAGCTCGATGCGCGGTGGTTCCGATGCCGCCTGTTCGCCGAGAGGAAGTAGGCGGCGGCGCCGACGCCGAGCACCGCGCAGCCGGCAGCCGCCTGGCGGGGAGCGGCGACGAAGCTGTTGGCGACGACTCCGGCGGAGATGGCGACGAAGATCGCCGTCGTCCAGGGGTGGCCAGGTGCGCGGAAGTAGGCCGTCTCGTCGCCGCTCTTGGCTGCCGCGCGCCGCAGCATGAAGACGCCGGCAGCGGTCAAGCCGAAGAACAGCCAGTCGCAGAAGACGACATAGGAGAGCAGCTGGTCGTAGGTCTGCGAGAGCAGCAGGACGAGCGCCACCGCCGCCTGCAGACGCAGGGTAAAGCTCGGCGTGCCGAAGCGTGGGTGGAGCTTCGCCGCGCGACGCAGAAACAGGCCGTCCTCGGCCATGGCGTAATAGAGCCGCGGGCCGGTCATGGTGATGACAGCGAGAAAGCCGAGGCAGGAGACGACGGTGAGCGCAGCGACGAAGCGCGCCCCGACCTCGCCGGCGAGCGCCCGCGCGACGTCGGCGGCGAGGGCGGTCGAAGCGGCGACCTCGGCCGGCGGCAGGACCCGCAGGTAGACCCAGTTGAGCCCGACGTAGACGACGACGACCAGCGCGACGCCGAGGATGTTGGCCTTCGCCAGGGTCTTTCCCGCGTCGCGGATCTCGGCCGCCAGACTGCCGCAGTTCTGCCAGCCGCCGTAGGCGAAGAGCACTGGCACGAGCGCGGCGAAGAAGGCGGTGAGCGTGACGGCCGAGGTGGAGGGCAGCTGATAGGTCGTTGCTGACGCCGGCTGCTTGACCAGCATCAGAACGCCGATCGCCGCGATGCCGCCGAGCTTGAGGACCATCAGCCCGTTGTTGGTGCGCTTGCCGGGCCGCACTCCGCGCACGTTGATCTCGGTCAGGATGACGATCACCGCCGCGGCGAGCGCCAGTTTGCCGCCGTTGCCGAGCCGCACGAAGGTGCCGTCGACGTAGCCGGCGAGCGCGGAAGCCACCGCGGCGATGCCGCCGGTGTTGATGACGAAGAGCAGCGCGAAGCCGTAGAGGAAGCCGGCGAGCGGCCCCCAGGCGCGCGACAGGTAGACGTACTGGCCGCCGACGACCGGCAGCCGCGAGCCGAGCTCGGCGTAGACGAAGCCGCCGATCATCGCCAGCGCCCCGCCGGCGAGCCAGACGAGCAGCATCCACTCGGGCGCCGGCAGGATGCGCGCGACGTTCGACGGATTGACGAAGATACCGATGCCGATGATCGCGCCGGCGACGACGACCGTCGTGTCCCACAACCCGAGCTCGCGGCGGAAGCCGCTGGCCGCCGGCGCCGCAGGCGCGATCATTCGACGACCTCACGGATTTCGGCGACGAGGTCGTCGACCTGGGCTCGCAACTCCGCCAGCGAGCCGTTGTTGTCGATGACCTTGTGAGCCGCGGCGAGCCGCGCACTTCCATCTCCCTGAGCGGCCAGCCGGCGGAGCGCCTCTTCCGGCGACAGCCCGCGGGCGATGGCACGCGCGAGCCTCACTTCGTGATCTGCCTCGACGGTGACGATGAGCTCGAAGTCGGGCGAATATCCTGCCTCTACGAGTCTCGTCGCTTCGAGAACGATCGGAGTGGTCGCTCTGCTCGCTCGGCGGGAAAAAAAAGCTCGAACAAGGGGGTGGATCGCAGCCTCGAGAGCGGCGCGCGCGCCGTCGTCCGAGAAGATGAGTTGGGCCAGACGCGGCTTGTCCACTCCGCCCTCTTTACTGAGGTAGTTCGCGCCGATCTTTTCGGCCACGGCCCGGGCGCCGGGCTGGCCCGGCGCGTAGAGCTCAGCGACGATGGCGTCGGCGTCCCAGACTTCAAAGCCGGCTACGGCGAGGAGCTTCGCGACCGTCGATTTGCCGCTCGCGAGACCTCCTGTCAGGCCGACCCGGAACGGCGGCATCTTCGTCGGGTCAGTGCCTCGCCGGGACTTCGATGCCGAAGCGCCGGCGCGCGGAGGTCAGGGTATTGGCGAGCAGCATGGCAACGGTGAGTGGGCCGACGCCGCCCGGCACCGGGGTGATCGCCGAGGTCTTCGGCGCGACCGCCGGGAAGTCGACGTCGCCGACCAGGGCGTAGCCCTTTTCGGCGAGGGTGGCGAGGCGCTTGGCGTCGTCGCCGACCAGGCGCTTCGCGAGCTCGACGTCCTGCACCCGGTTGATGCCGACGTCGACCACGACCGCACCGTCGCGGACATGGTCGGCGGTGATCATTCCGGGGCGTCCGACCGCGGCGACCAGCAGATCGGCCTGGCGGCAGATCGCCGGCAGATCGCGCGAGCGAGAGTGGGCGATGGTGACCGTGCAGTTCTCACGCAGCAGCAGCCCGGCCATAGGCTTGCCGACGATCGAGCTCCTGCCGACGACGAGGGCGTGCTTGCCTGCGAGGGGGATGCCGTGACGGCGCAGCGACTCGATGATGCCGGCGGGGGTGCAGGGGACGAAGCCGGGCTGGTCGAGCCAGAGCCGGCCGACGTTTACCGGGTGGAATCCGTCGACGTCCTTTTCGGGGTCGACCCGATCGAGGATGTCGCGCGCCGGCAGCCCGGCCGGCAGCGGCATCTGCACCAGGATGCCATCGACCGCGGAGTCGGCGTTCAGCCGGTCGAGCAGCGCCAGCAGCTCTGCCGCGGGAGTCGTGGCGGGGAGGAGGTGGCCGAAGCTCGCGAGGCCGGCCTCGGCACAGGCGCGGGTCTTCGAGCCGACGTAGACCCGGGAGGCCGGGTCGTCGCCGACCAGGACGACGGCGAGGC
>JAGOCP010000087.1 GCA_017998715.1 Thermoanaerobaculia bacterium
CCAGGCATCCTCCTGCGGGCGCTGCTCGTGCGTCCAGTTCGAGTGCCTCGGGTCCTGCGGCACCGCGCCGAGTGTCATGGTGGACGACGACTACCTCGAGAATCTGACCCCCGAGCGCGTGCGGCAGATCGTGCGGGAGCTCAAGTAGCCATGGCGACCGAGAGAGTCCTGACGCGCAACGTCGGCCGGCCGGAGGCGCTCACCGTGCGCGGCTATCGCGAAGGCGGCGGCTACGACGCGCTGGCCAAGGCGCTGCGCCTGCAGCCGGAAGAGGTCATCGAAGAGGTCAAGCGTTCGGGGCTGCGCGGCCGCGGCGGCGCCGGATTCCCGTGCGGCGCCAAGTGGTCGTTCGTCCCCAGGCAGACTCCCAAGCCGAAGTACATCGTCTGCAACGCCGACGAGTCCGAGCCCGGCACCTTCAAAGATCGATTGCTGATGGAGCACGACCCGCACCAGTTGATCGAAGGCTGCATCATCGCCGGCTGGGCGGTCGGCGCCAACACTACTTATATCTATATCCGCGGCGAGTACACCAAGGCCGCCGCGATCCTCGAGTCGGCAGTGCGCGACGCCTACGACAGCGGCGTTCTCGGCACCAACGTCCTCGGCAGCGGATTCCGCCACGACATGGTCGTTCATCGCGGGGCCGGCGCTTACATCTGCGGCGAAGAGACCGGGATGCTGGAGTCGCTGGAAGGCAAGCGCGGCCAGCCGCGCGTCAAGCCGCCGTTTCCGGCCGTAGTCGGAGCGTTCGGCTGCCCCACCGTGATCAACAACGTCGAAACGCTGTGCTGCGCGACGCACATCCTGCTGCGCGGCGCCGACTGGTTCAAGTCGATCGGCACGGACGAGCGCAACACCGGTCCGAAGCTCTACGCCATCTCCGGCCACGTCGAACGTCCTGGCACCTACGAGTACCCGATCGGAGTGCCGTTCCAGACACTGCTCGACGGCTGCGGCGGCATGTACCGCGGACGCGAGTTGAAGGCTTTCATTCCGGGCGGGGCGTCGGCGCCGATGATGAAGGCTTCCGACCGCGGCATCAAGATGGACTTCGACACGCTGGCCAAGGCCGGCAGCATGCTCGGTTCGGCGGCGGTGATCGTCATGGACGAGACGACCTGCATGGTCCGCGCGACGCTGCGCCTCGCCAAGTTCTTCGCTCACGAGTCGTGCGGCCAGTGCACGCCGTGCCGCGAGGGCACGAACTGGATGAAGATCCTGCTCCAGCGCATCCACAGCGGCCAGGGATCCGAGGCCGACCTCGATCTGCTCGCCCGCGTGGTGCCGAACGTCGGCGGGATCTCGCTCTGCGCCCTGGGCGACGCCGCCCAGGGTCCGGTGCGCTCGCTGGTCGACAAGTTCAGCGACGAGATCCGTGAAAACCTGCGCGCCGGGCGGTATCCGACTCCGGCACCGCGCTATTTCGACCAGGGAGCGGCCGCCTGATGCCTACCGTGACCATCGACGGACGCACGGTCGAGGTGGCGGCCGGTACGAATCTGATCGAAGCCGGGCTCAAGGTCGGCGTTCAGATCCCTCACTACTGCTATCACCCGCGCCTTTCGGTGGTCGGCCAGTGCCGCATGTGCATGGTCGAAATCGAGGGCATGGGCAAGCTCCAGGCCGCCTGCTCCACCCAGGTGATGAAGGACGGCATGGTCGTGCGCACGACTTCGCCCAACGCCGACGAGGCGCAGCGGGCGATCATGGAGTTCCTGCTCATCAATCATCCCCTCGACTGCCCGATCTGCGATCAGGCCGGCGAATGCGGGCTGCAGGACTACTCCTACAAGCACGGCCAGGCCTTCTCCCGCTTCCGCTACGACGAGAAGCGCACCTATCCCGAGAAAGAGCGCATCCCGCTCGGCCCGACGGTGATGCTGAACATGAACCGCTGCATCCAGTGCACGCGTTGCGTGCGCTTCACGGAGGAGATCGCCAAGACCAGCGAGCTCGGGTTCTTCCAGCGCGGTTCGCATGCCGAGATCGGAACCTTCCCCGGCAAGCCGCTCGACAATCCTCTGTCGACCTGCGTCGTCGACATCTGTCCTGTCGGCGCGCTCACCTCGACGCGCTTCCGCTTCGCCGAGCGCGTCTGGTACCTCGACAAGAGCCCGTCGCTGTGCACCGGCTGCGATGTCGGATGCAACATCACCCTCGAGCACAAGCGCGGCGCGATCAAACGCTACAAGCCGCGGCAGAATCCCGACGTCAACGATTTCTGGATGTGCGATCACGGGCGGTCGACGCACGAGCGCTATCGCGAGGTTCCCCGGCTCGCCTTCCCGCAGATCCGCCGCAACGGGGCGCTCGCCGCCACCGGGTGGAAAGAGGCCCTCGACCACGTCGCCCACAATCTGCGCTCGCGGCGCAGCGAGGGCGCGATCGCCTTCCTCGGCTCGGGATTCCTGTCGACCGAGGAGGCCTTCCTGCTCGCCAAGATCGCCGCCGTGGTCGACTCGCCGCACCACTCGATCTGGGTGGATAGCGGGCCGGCGAGACAGATTCCGAATCCTCAGGGAGGCATCACCGGCCACGACGCAGCGCCGAACCGGCGCGGCGCCGAGCTTGCCGGCCTGGTGCCGGCCGCAGGCGCCGTCGCCAGCGAGGACCTCCTGCTCGAGGGTGGCGCCGCCAAATGCGGAGCGATCTTCGTCGCCGACAGCGACTTCGGAAGAGCAGCCTACGATCCGAAGGTGGTGGAACGTCTGCGTGAGGCCAAGTTCCTCGCCGTAATGGGCTGGGCGGATTCGCCGCTCGCCCGCGCTGCCGACGTCGTCCTGCCGGTCGCGACGCACGCCGAGCGCTCCGGAACCTTCGTCAACGTGGATTGGCGGGTGCAGCGGTTCGAACAGGCCTTCCCGGCCCCGCCGCAGGTCCGGCCCGGGGTCGAAGCGTTGGCCGATCTTCTGTCGCGTTTCGACTCCAAGTGGTCGACCGTGACCCCGGCGACGGTTTTCGACCTGATGGCGGAAGAGGTAGCGGCCTTCGGCGGCCTGCGCTACGGCGAGATCGCAGCCGAAGGCACGAAGCTCGCCAGGATCCCCGAAGCAGCGCCCGCCGGGGCAGGAGCGTAACGAACGTGGTCTTCACCCCGAGTGTCATCGCAGCGCTGGCCATGACCGGCCTCTGGATGTTCGCCTTGATCAACGTCACGCCGATCATGCTCTGGCTGGAGCGCCGTGCGCCGGCGTTCATGCAGGACCGCCTCGGCCCCAATCGGCTCGGGCCCCTGGGGCTCTTCCAGGCGATCGCCGACGTGCTCAAATTCATCTTCAAGGAGGACGTCAATCCTGCCGGCGCCGACAAGGTGCTCTTCCTCCTCGCGCCGACGATCGGCTTCGTCGCCTCGCTGCTCACCTACCTGGTGATTCCGTTCGGCCCCGAGGTCACGGTCGCCGGCCACACCTTCCCGCTCGTCGTGATCGATTCCGACGCCGGGATGCTCCTCTTCCTGGCGCTCTCCAGCCTCGGCGTCTACGGCCTCGTTCTCGCCGGCTATAGCTCGAACAACAAGTGGTCGATGATGGGCGGCATTCGCGCCTCCGCCCAGATGGTCAGCTACGAGCTCGCGCTGACGATCGCCGTCGTCGCGGCGCTCATTCCCGCCGGTTCGCTGAACCTCTCGCGGGTGGTCGAGCACCAGATTGCCGGCAACCTCCTCGGCTTCCTGCCAGCCTGGAACGTCTTCACCCAGCCCCTCGGATTCCTGGTCTTCCTCGTTGCCGCCTTCGCCGAGACCAACCGCACGCCCTTCGACCTGCCCGAGGCTGAATCGGAGTTGGTCGCCGGCTACCACACCGAGTATGGCGGTCTGCGAATGGCGCTCTTCTACATGGGTGAGTACCAGTCCATGGCGATCCTCTCGGCGCTCGGGGCGACTCTCTTCTTCGGCGGCTGGTCGCTGCCCGGTGTCGACGCCGCCGCTGCGGGCGCCTGGATCGCCGGCCTGCCGCTCATCGGCGCCATCGGACCCGGTCTCGGCACGGCACTGTTCGGCTTCTCGGTGCTGATCGTCAAGACCTACATCGCCCTTTTCGGCTTCATCTGGGTGCGCTGGACCTTCCCGCGCTTCCGCTACGATCAACTCATGCGCCTGGGCTGGAAGGTCCTGCTGCCCCTCGCGCTGCTCAACTTCGTCGTCGTGGCCGCGCTCGCCGTCGCCGGAAAGATCTGACGATGCTGCTGACCGTGTTCGCTCTCTTCGCCGGCGTCGCGCTCGTCTCGGCGATCGTCGTGGTCCTGCACCGCAATCCGGTGGTCTCCACCATGAGCCTCGTGGTAACGCTGGTTGCCACCGCCGGGCTCTTCATCATGCTCGGCTCGCCATTCCTGGCGGCGCTCCAGATCCTGCTCTATACCGGCGCGATCCTCGTGCTGTTCCTCTTCGTCATCATGCTGCTCAACGTGCAGCGCGAACGAACAACGGCCACGAGGATGAGCGGCATGTTCATCGGCGCGGGGATCTGCGCCCTGGTCTTCGCCGGAGCGCTCGTCCGCCTCTTCTGGTCCGCCTACGCCGACACCGCCGTGAAGCCGCTCGACCCCGAAGCGTTCTCGCTGGTCAGCGTGGCACGCGACCTCTTCGCGACCTACCTGCTGCCGTTCGAGATGATCGGCCTGCTGCTTCTCGTTGCGGTGGTCGCCGCGAGCTGGGTCGCGAAGAAGCCGGAATCCGCAGATGATCCGGACGCCATCGAAGTGGTCAAGCAGGGAGAGCCGCGATGATCCCGATCGCCTGGTACCTCGTCCTGGCGTCGGTCCTCTTCTGCATCGGCGCCTTCGGCGCGCTCACCCGGCGCAGCGGCATCGCCATCTTCCTCTCCATCGAGCTCATGCTCAACGCCGCGAACCTGACGCTCGTCGCCTACTCGCGCATTCACGGCGACAGCGCCGGTCAGATGTTCGTTTTCTTCGCGCTGGCCGTCGCTGCGGCCGAGGCCGCTGTGGGACTGGGGCTCTTTATCAGCATCTACCGCTTGCGACACACGATCGACGTCAATCGTCTGAATCGACTCCGATGGTGAGACGATGAGAGCCCTCGACTATCTCTGGCTGATCCCGGCCCTGCCTTTCCTCGGCGCCGCCGTCAACGGCCTGCTGGTCCGCAACCGCCAGAAATCGCTCGCTACGGCGATCGGTGTCGGCGCTCCGGGTCTGTCTCTCGGCCTGGCGCTCGCCTGCCTCATCGAGTTCCTCGCCCGCCCCGGGCATGCCCCCTTCGAGCAGCTGCTCTACCCGTGGACGGCCGGCGCGCTGAAGATCGACATCGCCTTCCTGCTCGATCCGCTGTCGGCGATCATGCTGTTCGTCGTCACCTTCGTCGGCTTCCTGATCCACGTCTACTCTGTCGGATACATGGCCCACGAAGAGGGCTACCGCAGGTACTTCTCCTACCTGAACCTCTTCATGGGCGCGATGCTGCTGCTCATCCTCGGCGACAACTACCTCGTCATGTTCGTCGGCTGGGAGGGTGTCGGTCTCTGTTCCTACCTGCTGATCGGTTTCTATTTCGACCAGGACTTCCCGCCCAAGGCTGGACGCAAAGCGTTCATCGTCAACCGTATCGGTGACTTCGCCTTCCTGCTCGGGCTGTTCGCCATCTTCAGTCAGTTCGGGACGCTCTCCTTCAAGGGTGTCAACGCAGCGGTTCTCGCCGACATCGGCGCGCTCGAGGCGCCGTTCGCACTCGGCCTGTCGCTGGCGAGCTTCATCGCCCTCTGCCTGTTCGTCGGCGCGATGGGCAAGAGCGCCCAGATTCCGCTGTACGTCTGGTTGCCCGACGCCATGGCGGGCCCGACCCCGGTCTCGGCGCTGATCCACGCCGCGACGATGGTCACCGCGGGCGTCTACATGGTCGTGCGGACCAATCTGATCTACCAGCTCGCGCCCTCGATCTCGCTGTTCGTCGCGATCATCGGCGCGGCCACCGCGATCTTCGCCGCGACGATCGGAATCGCGCAGAACGACATCAAGAAGGTCCTCGCTTACTCGACCGTGTCGCAGCTGGGATACATGTTCCTGGCAGCCGGCGTCGGCGCCTACGTCGCAGCGATCTTCCATCTCGCGACCCACGCCTTCTTCAAGGCCCTGCTCTTCCTCGGCTCGGGGTCGGTGATCCACGCCATGGGAGGCGAGCAGGACATGCGCAAGATGGGCAGCCTGCGCAAGCACCTCCCCTGGACCTATCGCACTTTCCTGGTCGGCACGCTCGCCATTTCCGGCGTGCCTCTGCTCGCCGGCTTCTTCAGCAAAGACGCCATCCTCGGCGCGGCTTTCGAGAAATCGCCGGTGCTGTGGATCGTCGGCCTCGCCACCGCTGCGCTCACCGCCTGTTACATGCTGCGGCTGCTCTGCCTGACGTTCCTCGGCAAGTTCCGCGGCACCCACGAACAGGAGCACCACCTCCACGAATCGCCGGCCGTGATGGTCGTGCCGCTGGTCATTCTCGCTGCCGGGGCGGCGTTCGCAGGCTACGCCGGCAAGATCCCCTTCACCCACTTCGACTGGCTCGGTGGATTCCTGCAGTCGGTGATCGTCGCCATTCCGGGGCACGAGGCGCACGCCGCCCACCACGAGATGGGTCTCGAAGCGATCCTCGTCGCCGCTTCCATCGCGGCCGCCGCCGGCGGCCTCGGTTTGGCCTGGCGACTCTGGGGCGGCGGGCGCGGGACTTCCGCCGACGAGGCCATGGCACGCCGGGCTCCTGGCCTCTACCGGCTGGTGGAAAACAAGTACTACGTCGACGAGATCTACGATCGCCTGGTGGTTCGGCCGCTGCGCAGCACGGCGCGATTCTGCTGGAAGGTCATCGACTCGGTGTTCATCGACGGCGGCCTGCACGTCGTGGCCTTCATCACCGAGCTGACCGGTGACCTCGGACGCTTCTCCACCACCGGCAACGTCCGCCAGTACGCCCTCTACTTCTTTGCCGGAGTGCTCGCCCTCTTCTGGTGGATGATCTTCTGATGATGCAACAGCTCCTCGACCTGCTTCTCGGCGACACGATCACCCGGTTCGTGTTCTTCCCGAGCTTCGCGGCGCTGCCGCTGCTCTTTCTCGGCCGGGCAAGCGCCCGCACCGTCAAGATCTACGCTCTGCTGGTCTCGCTGGTCGAGCTCGCGTTGATCGCTCTGTTCGCGGTCTCGCACTGGGGCGGCGGCACAATGGTGGCGCGCGACGCCACGATGCCCTGGCTCGACTTCGGCTCGCTGCGAGTGCTCTACGAAGTCGGCGTCGATGGCATCTCGCTGCCGCTCGTGCTGCTCACCGGCCTGCTGCTGCCGCTGGTCCTGCTCGGCTCCTGGAAGGGGATCACCAAGCACTGGACGGGATTCGCCGCCTCGATGCTGCTCCTCACGACCGGCATGCTCGGGGCCCTGGTCGCGCTCGACCTGCTCGTCTTCTACATCTTCTGGGAAGTGATGCTGATCCCGATGTACCTGATCATCGGTATCTGGGGCGGCGACAGGAGGGTCTACGCGGCGGTGAAGTTCTTCATCTTCACCATGGCCGGCAGCCTTCTCATGCTCCTCGGCATTCTCTGGATGGCCTGGAGCTACGGCGAGCTCACCGGCGTCTGGAGCTTCCGCTACGAGGATCTCCTCCAGCTGCAATTCCCGCTCAGCCAACAGCTCTGGCTCTTCGGTGCCTTCGCCATCGCCTTCGCGATCAAGGTGCCGATGTTCCCGTTCCACACCTGGCTGCCGGACGCTCACGTCGAAGCCCCGACCGGTGGCTCGGTGATCCTGGCCGGCGTCCTGCTCAAACTCGGGACCTACGGCTTCCTGCGCTTCGCGATTCCGTTCTTCCCCCAGGCCGCCACTCAGCTCGCACCCTGGGTCGTCGGCCTCGCACTCGTCGGAGTCGTCTACGGAGCGCTGGTCGCCTGGGCGCAGGTCGACATGAAGAAGCTGGTCGCCTACTCCTCCATCGCCCACCTCGGATTCGTCATGCTGGGACTGTTCGCTTTCAACGAGATCGCCTGGCAGGGCGCGCTGCTCCAGATGGTCAACCATGGCCTCTCGACCGGCGCCCTGTTCCTTCTCGTCGGCATGCTCTACGACCGGCGGCACACCAAGAAGTTCGAAGAATTCGGCGGCCTGGCGAAGTCGATTCCGTGGTTCGCGGTCATGCTCGTCTTCGCCACCCTGGCCTCGGTCGGCCTGCCGGCCCTCAACGGCTTCGTCGGCGAATTCATGATTCTCCTGGGAGCCTGGCAGGGCGGGTTGCACTGGGCCACGGGAATCGCCACCTTCGGCGTCGTGCTGGCGGCGGTCTACCTTCTGAAGATGCTGCAGGAGACCCTCTGGGGACCGATTACCAAAGACGAGAACAAGACGCTCAAGGACCTGAGCCTGCGTGAAGTAGCGACGCTGCTTCCCTTGTGCATCCTGATGCTCTGGATCGGCGTCGCTCCGGGCCGCTTCCTCGAGCCGAGCCGGCCGGCGCTCGCCGCCGTGCTCACCAGCTATCGCGCGCAGATGGCAGCGGGTCCGCCCGGCGCGCTGACCCTCTCCGCGCCGACATCCGCCGCCGGGCCGGCAGCCACGTTCGTCGCCGGAACCGCACCGGCGGGAATCGGGAGCGCGCGATGAACCCTATTTTCGCGCTGCCCCAGGCCGACTGGAACTCGCTCATGCCGGAGATCGTCCTCACCGGCGTAGCGTCTCTGATCCTTCTCCTCGAGGCCTTCGCGCCCCGCTTGCGGCCGGTGTTCAACGGCATGGCGCTCGCCGGAGTCGCGGCGGCCGCGGCGATTCTCGCCCAACAGCCCGCGGGACTCTACTTCCACGGTCTGATCGAATCGACGGCCCTGACCGGCGCGTTCTCGCAGACCATCCTGCTCGCGACCGCCATCGGCCTGCTCTCCGCCCAGGGCTATCTCAAGCGCGAGCGTCTCCTGTTCGGCGAGTACCCGGCGCTCCTCCTCTGGTGCGCCACCGGCCTCTTGCTCCTCGTGCGGGGCGTCGAGCTGGTGACGATCTTCGTCGCGCTCGAGCTGCTTTCGGTGGCCCTCTACGGCCTTGCGGCCTTTCATCGGCGCGAGGCGGTTTCGTCGGAGGCGGCGATCAAGTATTTCCTCATGGGCGCCTTGGTGAGCTCGTTCGTCCTCTACGGCGCGGCCCTCGTTTACGGCGAAACCGGCTCGACCAGCCTCGCCGGGATCGCCGCCGCACTGGCGGCGGGCACCGGCTCCCCCGGCTTGCTGTTGCTCGGTTTCCTCCTTCTGGTCTGCGGCTTCGGCTTCAAGCTCGGCCTGGTGCCTTTCCACGCCTGGGCGCCCGACGTCTACCAGGGTGCACCCTCGCCGTTCGTCGCTTTCCTGTCCGTGGCGCCAAAGGCCGCTTCCGCGGTCGTCCTCGCCCGCCTCGTCCTGCTGGCAACTTCCGCTCCTTCGGCGGGGGACTGGACGAAGCTGGTAACGGTCCTGGCCATCGCTTCGATGCTGGTGGGCAACCTCTTCGCCCTGGCGCAGCGCGACATCAAGCGGATGCTGGCCTATTCCGGCATCGCCCACATGGGCTACCTGCTGATTCCCCTGGCCTCACCCGGGCCATCGATCTGGCGCCCCATGCTGGTCTATCTCATCTCGTACACCCTGATGAACGGCGGCGCCTTCGTTCTGGTTTCGATGCTCTACGCCAAGCCCGGCGAGCAGCATGCGATCGCGAATCTCTCCGGCTGGGCGTTTCGCTTCCCGGTTGCCGCCGCCTGCATGGCGGTCTGCATGCTCTCCCTGGGCGGCATTCCTCCGACCGCGGGCTTCATCGGCAAGTACCTCATCTTCGCCCATGCCATCCAGCACGGGAACCTGGCGCTCGCGGTGGTCGGCATCCTCGCCAGCCTCATCGGAGTGGTCTTCTATCTGCGCGTCATCTACATGCTCTACATGCGCGACGAGATCGCCAGCCCCGGCAGTCTCAAGCTCGACTGGAGCGGCCAGTTGGCCGCGGTTCTCGCGGCCGCCGGCACCCTCGCCCTGGGCGCCTTCCCCGGCCCGTTCCTGGCCTGGCTCGAGTCGACTCTCACCAGCCTCTGAGCGTTGCGACCGCTCCGGAGGACTCCGGAGCGCACCGCTCCCCGCAGGCCCGTGACCGCCGATCGATCTCTTCACAGCCTCCGGTTCCCGAGAGAGCTATACTGCGCCGCGGGGAGAGAGCCATGAGATCAGCCCGACAGCTCGATCAGCGGCGCCAGTCTGGTTTTACCCTGCTGGAAGTCCTCGTGGTGGTCGCCGTCGTCGGCATTCTGCTGATGATCACAGCGCCTGCGTTCCTCAACATGATCAACCGCTTCAAGCTCACCGGGACCGCCCGCGAGGTCACCTCGCTCATGCAGGCGGCGCGTCTCGAGTCGATCAAGCTGAATGCTCCGGCGCATGTCAGTTACGACGCCACGACCAACGCGTTTGTCGCCTTCGTCGATCTGGACAACGACCTGGCGCTGAGCGCTCCGGACCGGGTTCTCCCCGGAACCGTTCCCCTGCCGGCCAAAGTGACGTTCCACGGGCCCGGCGACTTCAATCCCATGGGCGTCAACGCTATCGATGGCTGGGATGACGCACCCGCCCAGGATGGTCCGATCTTCCGATCGGACGGTTCTGTCGATCGCGTCGGTGCCTTTCGCTTCAAGGACAGCAACGACAACTACCTCGAAGTGCGCGTCGAGACGCCCGCCACCGGGCGGATCGTCTTGCGGAAATTCGATCGGGGCGAGAATGCGTTCCTCTTGAATGGCGAAGGCGGCCACCGCTGGGTCTGGTACTAGACGAGCGCCGCTGCTTCACCGGTCCGCTCGCTTCCACCTAAGGCGCTTCACACCTGCCGTAAAAAGTCAGCGCCGACTCGCCGTAGCGCCGCGAGTCGGTGCGCACGAGCTCCGCCGCCTCGAGCGGCAACTCGACGCGGGAGCTGTGCTCGACGACGAGCTCGCCGCCGGAACGCAACAGCGCCGCGCAACCGGCGAAGAACCCGGCGTCCGGGATCCACGAGTAAGGCGGGTCGGCGAACATCAGGTCGAAGTCCTCGCCGCGCGCGGCGAGCTCCCGCAAGGCTCGTTCCACCGGCTGCGCCAGCAGGCGGTAGCTCCCGGCCGGCAGGAGCGCCAGGTTCCGCCGCTGCGCCTCGAGAACCGCGCGGTTCGACTCGACCACAGTGACCGAGAAGGCGCCGCGGCTGATCGCTTCGATGGCCACCGCCGCGCTACCGGCGAACAGGTCGAGGACGACCCCCTCCGCCAGGCGCTCGCCCCAGATCGAGAAGAGCGCTTCCCGGACCTTCTGCTCGGTCGGACGGATGCCCGCCGGTACCTCGAGCCTGCGTCCCCGCAGCGCCCCGCTCGAGATACGGACGCCGGGCGACTTCACTTGGCCGGCCCGCGGCGCAGGACGCGCACGAACTGGCGGCGCAGCTCGTCGAGGGTGAGATACATGCTGAGAGGCTGGACCTTGCCGCGGAGCTCGATCCCATGCCCGTCCGCCGTCCGGCCGACGACCTCGAACTCGACGTCGTCGACACGCAGCAGGAGGTCGCCGTAGCGCGGCAGATAGTCGGCCGGAAGCCCTCCTGCGACCGGCGAGGCCTGGGCGCGCTCCGCGAGCTCTTCGGCGATCCGCAGGAGGTCGGCGAGCGCCAGGGGATGGGTGTCCAGCCGACCGTAGCGGAAGCTCCTCGGAGCGCCTCCGGGGAGGGAAAGCGTGACCTCGCAACGCTCCATCCACTCTCCCGCGACTCCTCCGGGGCTCTCACGGGTCTGCGTGAGATCACAGGCCGACAAACGCCGGACATAGGCATCCACTTCGTCCCGGCCCAGCTCCGCCAGCCGCATCGCCTGCTTGCCTTCCCGCCATTCTCGCCAGCGGATCGTTCCGTTGCCGAAGAGCGTGATCTCGTTTCTCCCCAGCTCGTTGGAGCAGTCGCGCCGCAGGTATTCGAGCGCGGGATCGACCGCCGGCAGCGCGCCCGCGCCGACCCACGCCGCGAGGCAACCCACCGACCAGAGGATGCGCCACTTGGGCCCTCGCGCGCGTCCGGGGCGGCCGGGGCGGCCGCGGCGACCGGGGCGGCCGCGCCGACCGGTCATTGCCGCCCCTCGCCTGCCGCGGTCGCCGCCACGGCAGAGGCGAACGCCAACTCCTCGGCCGCAGAGATCCGGCCGTCGAGCCGCGCCGCCAGCGTCTGAGCGAGGGCCCGGCCGATCGCAGC
>JAGOCP010000389.1 GCA_017998715.1 Thermoanaerobaculia bacterium
CCCGAGGTCACGACTTTCAAGCTCGAGACCACCACCGACGCCAAGGGCAACTGGGCGGTGACCATCATCGACGCCACCAAGAGCTACAACTACAAGTACGAGAAGGCCGGCTACCAGACGATGCAGCAGGATCTCAAGGTCCCCATCGGTTCGAACGACCGCAAGGACTTCCAGATGCTGTCGAACGCCGAGGCGATCAAGCGCGGCGCGGCGGTCGAGGCTCCGCAGGAGCCGACGGCGGAGGAGAAGGCCGTCGTCGCCTTCAACGAAGGGGCCGAAGCGTCGCAGATGGGGGATATGGAGACCGCCAAGAAGAAGATGCTCGAGGCGGCGACGTTCAATCCACAGCTCACGGTGGCGCACTCGGCGCTCGCCGGCATGCTCTACGCCGACAAGGACTACGCCGGCGCCGCCGCGGCCGCCGACAAGGCGCTCGCGCTCGATCCGAAGGACGTGAAATCGCTGCGTGTCGCGGCCGAGTCCAACAAGGCCCTCGGCAACACGGCGCGCGCCAAGGAGGCTTCGGCGGCGCTCGCCGCCATCGACCCCAAGACAGGCGCGATCGAGCTGTTCAACGAGGGCGTGCGCGAGTACAACGCCGGGTCGATGCCGGCGGCGCTCAAGTTGTTCGAGCAGTCGCTCGCCGCCGACCCGGAGTACGGCAAGACGCACTACATGCTCGGCATGTGTTACATCAGCCAGGGCGAGAACGCCAAGGCGCGGGAACACCTGCAGGCCTACATCGCCGTCGCCGAGGCCGGAGACGCCGACGCGGCCACGGCCAAAGAGATGCTGAGCTATCTGAAGTAACGGATGCGGGTCACCCTCAGTCCGGGTCGCGAGCGCCCGATCCGCGACGGCCACCCCTGGGTCTTCTCCGGCGCGATCCAGTCCGAGCACGGCGACCGGGAGGCTTCGGTCGCCGAAGTCTTCGCCGCCTCCGGCGAACGGCTCGGTGCCGGCTTCTACAGCGCCGACTCGCAGATCCGGGTGCGCATGCTCGCCTCCGATCCGGGTCGGGGCGCGTCGAAATCCGAGTCGCCGGGATCGACAGACGCCAGAGTGGACGTCGACTATTTCGAGTCGCGATTGCGGGCTGCGGATAGCTGGCGGCAGCGCCTGCTCCCGGCCGGAACCACCGGCTACCGGCTGCTCAACGCCGAGGGCGACGGACTGCCCGGTTGGACCGTCGACCGGTTCGGCCCGGTGCTCGTCAGCCAGATCACCTCCGCTGGTCTCGAGAGACTGCGTCCCGCCGCCTATGAGGCCCTCGGCCGGATCTTTCCGGGGGCACCCATCCTGCACCTGGGCGACCTTGCGGCGCGCCGCGAAGAGGGCCTACCGCTGGTCGCGGAGACGATCGGGGGCCCTCTGCCCGCGGAAGTGGCCTTCGAGGAGAGCGGTCTCCATTTCGTCGCCGAGCTCGAAGGTGGCCAGAAGACCGGCTTCTATTGCGACCAGCGCGAGAACCGCAGGCTCGTCGAGGGCCTGGCGCGCGACCGCCGCGTTCTCGACCTGTTTTCCCACAGCGCTGCCTTTTCGCTTTACGCCTTGCGCGGCCGCGCCCGCAGCGTGACCGCCGTCGAATCGGCCGGGCGCTTGAACGTGCTCGGCAAGCGCCTGCTGATGGAGAATCATCTCGATCCCGGGCGTACCGAATTCGTCACCGCCGACGTGTTCGAGGACTTGCGCCGCCGCACCGAGCGCGGAGCGAGCTACGACATGGTGATCTGTGATCCGCCGCCGCTCGCCAAGCGCCGGACGCACCTCGACAAGGCGGCGCGCGCCTACAAGGATCTCAACCGGCTGGCCCTCGGCCGGCTCGCTCCGGGCGGGCTCCTGCTCACCTTCAGCTGCAGCGGCGCGATCGACAGCAAGCTCTTCCGGCAGATCCTGTTCGCCGCGGCGGTCGAGGCGAGGGTCGACCTCGCCCTGCTCGCACCGCTTGGCGCGGCGGTGGATCACCCGGTCTCGGTCTTCCATCCCCAGGGCGAGTACCTCAAGGGCTGGCTGGGAGTGGTGAGGGGACCGCGCTCATGACCGCGCCAGTGGCGAAGCCGGCCGATGGTGGGCGTCCGGTGGTCTTCGTCCACGCCGGCTCCGACGCTGATGCACCAGCGCGTCTGACTGCGCTTGCCGCGGCGCTCTCGGCGCGCGGACGCAGCAGTCGCGTGCTTCCGGAGAGCAAGCTCGGAGGCGTGCGCGGCGCGATCGTGGTCTTGCCGGGCGACTCCGGGTCCTCGCTTCTCTGGCGCTCCCGACTGGGCGGAAACTGGGCGCTCCTCGACGTCTCCGGGACGGAGGCCGGCCCGCGGTTTCCAGGCACCGCCCGCCTGGTGGACGGCGCCATCTTTCGCAGCCACCGTCAACAGAAGGCGCTCGACCGTCCGCGCTGGACGAGCCGGGTGATCTACGACGAACCGGAGCCGGGGCTTTCGCCCCACGCGGTCGCAAAGGGGGAGTTCCGGGTCGCCTGTTTCGGACTCGGCGCCGCCGGCGAGCACTTCGGCAAACTGCGCGGCGTGGCGTTCATCGACAGCCATCCGCTGCGCCATGCGGGCCAGTTCAACTGCCATCTCTCGCTGCGCCGCCCTGGCCCCGCCGAGCTCTACCGGGCGGGGGGCGAGGTGGCCAATGCCGCCGCCAGCAGTGCGGTGCTGGTGACCATGCGCGACGCGGCAGCGACCGAGCTCCTGGGCGACGACTATCCGTTCTACTGCGATGGCGATCGCGCCGCGATCGAGGCGACGATCCAGCGCGCGCGTGCGAGCTGCGGCGGACCGCAATGGCAAGCGGCGCTCGCCCGCCTGAGCGCGGCCGGCGCGAAGACGGCCTTCGCGCGCGCCGTCGAGCAGCATCTCGAGCAGTTCGCGGCGGTCGAGCGCGCTCGACGGGGAGCCGTAGACGCGGGTGTGCCCCCGGTTGCCGGCCGGGCTCCCGGTTGACAGCCGCGCGCGCGGCTTGCTAAGTTTCTCGGCTGCAGCAGGTTGCGCGGTACGGTTCGGAAGCCACGGATTCGACGGCAGAAGCTGCAGCAGGTGCGGTGGGAGTGCAGGAGGCCCGTAGCTCAGTTGGTTAGAGCGCAACGTTGACATCGTTGAGGTCGGTGGTTCGAGCCCACTCGGGCCTACCAAGTCTCTCCCCCGGTCGCTTCACGGTTCATCGCCAGAGTTCGGCAGGCAGTGAGAATTACGCGGGCGCTTAGCTCAGCTGGTTAGAGCGCTACCTTCACACGGTAGAGGTCCCCGGTTCGAGTCCGGGAGCGCCTACCAGGTCCTCGA
>JAGOCP010000390.1 GCA_017998715.1 Thermoanaerobaculia bacterium
CGGCCGAGCAGGTCGAGGACCTCTCGCGCTTCAGTCTCAAAGATCGCTACCAGGGCAAGGGGATCCCGGCTGGCGCCGTCGCCACGACGATCGCCTTCCACTACAACGCCCCGGAGCGTTCGTTGACGCAGGAGGCAGTGAACGCCCGCCACCAGGCCCTGGCGGGAAGTCTCGAGCGTCGCTTCGGCGTCGAGCGGGCGACCCCGGAGGAGAGGCGATGAATCGCGATTTCATGGCCGATCTCGAGGCGCGGGTGAACGAGGCCGCGGCGCGGATCGAAGAGCTGCAGCGCGAGAACCGCCGCCTGGAGCAGGAGCTCGCCCAGAACCCGCTGCGCGACTTCTCGCCACCACCCCCGCCGCCCCCCGCCGCCGCTCCCGCTGCGAAGTCCGAGAAAGCCGACCGGGCGGAAAAGGCCTGGATGAAGGAGCGCGACGAGATCCGCCGCCGCCTCGAAGCGTTGATCGCGCGACTCGAAGGACTGCTTTCCTAGGACCCTCTCCGGAAGGGCGCGCAGCGCGCCGGCCGGGCGCTGCCGTCGTAACTTTCACCGCTGCGGCGGATCCTGTAGGTGAAGGAGAGGACATGGATCCCGCCGCGACCGAGAAAACGACCCCAGCGCTCCGCCTCGCCGCCGTCGAAAAGCACTACCCCTACTTCCACCTCGGCCCGATCGATCTCGAGCTCCGGCCGGGAGCAACGCTGGGCCTGCTGGGCGAGAACGGGGCGGGCAAGTCGACGCTGCTGCGCATCCTCCTCGGCCTGGTCCGGCCCGACGCCGGGACGGTCGAAGTCGCCGGACTGCCGATGCCGGAACACGAACACGCGATCAAATCGGACGTCGGCTTCGTCTCGGAGGACATGGCGCCGTACGGCGGCAAGTCGATCGCCTGGAATCTCGACCTCGTGCGCTCGCTTTCGCCACGCTGGGACGCAGAGCTCGCTACCTCGCTCCTGCGACGCTTCGACCTGCGTCCCGGGCAGCGCGCGCGCGGGCTTTCGCGCGGGCAGACCGTGCGCCTGCTGCTCCTCCTGGCCCTGGTGCGGCGACCGGCGTTGCTGCTTCTCGACGAGCCGACGACCGGCCTGGATCCGCGCATCCGCCACGAGGTGCGCGCCGAGCTTGCGCGCGCGGCGCGCGAAGACGGTATGACGATCGTCTTCTCCTCGCACCTCACCGAGGACATGACAGCGCTGGCCGGCGAGATCGTCATCCTCGATCGCGGGCGCGTCGCCCGGCGGGCCGCGACCAGCGAGCTGCTCGCTGAGGGATCGCTCGAGCAGGTCTTCCTCGAGGCGATCTCGTCGTCCGGCGGAAGGAGAGCGGCATGAACCTGCGAACGGTGGCCCGCCTGGCGCAAAAGGACATCTCGATCCTGCGCTGGCCCTTTCTGCTCTACGTCGCGCTGGGCGGACTCGCTGTCGGACTCGCCGGGCTCGACGACCGCGCGGCGCGCTCCCTCGGTCTGACGCTGGCGGCGAACGTCCTCATCGCCACCTGCTTCCACCTCGTGCTGAGCAACGTCCTCGGCGAGCGCCAGAACCGCACGCTCGCCTTCACGCTGTCGCTGCCGGTCGCTCCGCGCGAGATCGTGGCGGCGAAGCTCGTCTCCTCGGTGGTCATGTATGCCGCCTGCGGGCTGCTCGCCACGACGGCCCTGGTTCACCTGGCGCCGGTCGACGTCTTCGCGGCGATGGCCAGCGACGGCCGCAGCCTGCTCCCGCATCTCGCCGGCTGGTGCGCCTACTTCGCGCTGGTGCTCGGCGGCTTCCTCGCGCTGTTCTCGCTGGTCCTCGCGACGGCGATCGTCACGGAGTCGCACGGTTGGACGATGGCCGCGGCGGTGGGCCTGATCTTCGTCGTCGGCAACGGACTCTTCCTGTTCGGGCCGAAACTCGACACCTTCGCGCGCTACTTCCGCGGCTTGCGCCAAGGCGGCCCCGAGCTCGCCTGGGCGCTGGTCGCCGAGGCGTTGGTAATCGCCGTCGTTCTCTGGGCGACCTTTCGCCTCTACGCACGGAAACAGAGTTTCCTCTAGCGATGCTCGATTTCGCGACTCTCTATGACGAGTACGCGCGGGACGTAAGGCGCTTCGCTCTCTTTCTCTCGGGCGACGCGACGGTCGCCGACGACATCACCTCGGAGACCTTCATTCGCGCGTGGGGAGCCAAGGATCGCTTCGACCTCGCGAGCGTCAGGGGCTATCTCTTCGCCATCGCGCGGAATCTTCACCTTCACCTGCTGCGGCGTGAACGGACGCGACCGACCGCGCCCCTGGGCGAAGAGGACTCCCGAGAGATCGCGACCGGCGAGGCCTCGCCCGAGCGCCGCGCGACAGCGCGCAGCGAGCTGGCGCGGGTTCTCGCGGAGCTGCAGAAGCTGCCCGAGGTAGACCGCGCCGCCCTCCTCATGCGGGCAGAGGATCAACTTCCCTACGACGAGATCGCGCGCGTCCTCGACCTCACCCTGTCTGCCACCAAAGTGAAGATCCACCGCGCCCGGCTCCGTCTTGCCGAGGCTCGCCTGGGCTCCCCGACCACGGAGACTCCACAATGAAACTCGATCCTGCCGTCATCCAGGACCTGCTGCCCCTCTATCTCGCCGGCGAAGCGAGCCCCGCTTCCCGCAAGCTCGTCGAGGAGCATCTGGCCGCAGATCCCGAGCTTGCTCGCCTGGCCCGCGCCGCGGCAGATCCGGAAGTCGCGCGGCTCGCCAGCGTGCTGCCGCCGCCGTCTTCGGGCAAGGCGGCGCTCGACGCCACCCGGCGTCTTCTCCGCCGGCGCTCCTGGCTCATGGGTTGCGCGATCTTCACCACGGCCCTGCCGTTCTCGCTTCACGGCAACGAGCACGGAATCCAGTTCTTCCTCCTGCGCGATGCGCCCGCGACCGCCGCCGTGTCTTTCGCCATCGCGGCCCTGCTCTGGGTCGCCTTCTGGCGCGTCTCGCGGCGGCTCGGGGTGACCGGCCTCTAGTTCGCATCCCGCCCCGAAGGGTAGGGGGTGGGACTCCTCCGTCGGGGTGTTTCACGGCCGTTTCGCGATTGAAACGATTCGTCACGGAGCCGATGCCATGACGATCCTCTCGCGACGACGTTTTCTGCAGATCGGTGCCGGGGCCGCAGGGGCGGGCGCGGCAGCGGCCTTCACTCCCGGGACGCCCGCCTGGGCCGACTTCTTCGGACCCGCGCAACTGGGCGACCGCATCGAAACCGTCCCCACCTACTGTGACCTCTGCTTCTGGAAGTGCGGCGCGATCGCCAGCAAGAAGAACGGCC
>JAGOCP010000391.1 GCA_017998715.1 Thermoanaerobaculia bacterium
GCCCCATGTAGATGTCGCGCACCTGCAGCGCCGCCGGCAGGCCGTGGCCGGAGACGTCGGCGATCGCCAGCCCCAGGATCTTGTCGGTGATCGGGATGTAGTCGTAGAAGTCACCGCCCACCGACTCCATCGGCTGGATCCGCCCGTAGAGCTCGAAGCCGCCGTAGACCGGCGCGCGGCGCGGCAGGATCGAGGCCTGGATCTTGCGCGCCTGATCGAAGACCTCCTGCATGCGCTCCTGGCGGAGTTTCTGGTTGATGCCGTGGCGCAGCACGCCGAGCGAGAAGAGCACGTCGTCCCGGCGCACTCCGGGGGCGACGTCGAACGACAGGATGAACTCCTCGTCGCCGACCTCGATCGCCGCGAAGCGGTCGACGCCGATCTGCTCCTCGAACTTGTGATCGAAGCGTGGATCGCTCGAGTCCATGTAGACGACGCCTTCGGAGAGGGCGATCTCGATCGGCGCGTAATTCGCGGGTACGCGGATCTCGCGCTCCGCCGGGCGCGCGTTGGGGAAGGTCGCCTTGAGCTCGTAGAACTCGCCGTCCCACTGGTAGAGCCGCCCGCCGTAGAACCCGAGGGCGTCGCGGAAGCGGGAGATGATCGCGTCGGCGAGGTTGTAGATCGTGTTGCCGACCTCGTCCTCGGTCTGAATCTCGCGCACGAGCTGCTCGACGCGCTTCATCAGATTGCGGATGTCCGCCTGGCGTGTGTCCGTCATTCCTGGCTTTCTATGTCGGCAATCGCGTCCCGATCGGACGGCGGCGTCAGCCGCGGTCGATCAGGGCTGCGACGATGCGATCCTGCGCGGCGTGAGCGCCGGCGTTGCTGCGCACCTGATTGAACAAGAGGGAAAAAGCGTAGACCTTCCCGGAGACCGCCTTGGCGTAGCCCGACAGCGTCGAGACGCCGTTGATCGTGCCGGTCTTCGCGAACACGTTACCGGCGTAGGGCGCCCTCGCCAGCCGGCGCTGCCACTTCAGGCCGTGCTCGCCGGAGAACGGCAGCGAGCGCAGGAAGTCGCGCCCGAAGGCATGGAAGTACATCTGTTCGAGCACGCCGGTCATCGACCGCGGGCTCATCTGGTTGCCGCGCGACAGTCCCGACCCGTCGACGAGCGAGAACGAGCTCGGCGCGATTCCCAGGCCGGCGAGGAAATCGCCGACCACGCCGACGCCGGCGGCCCAGCTGCCCTCGCCGCGCACCTTCCAGCCGAGGAGCTTGGCGAGCGACTCGGCGTAGAAGTTCTGACTGCGCTTGTTGGTCACTTCGAGGGTGCGCGCGAGGTCGCTGCGGTAGGTGGTCACCAGCTGCCAGTCGCCCGCGGGCGAGCCGTGCGCAGGAGCCACGGTGCCGTCGATCTCGACCCCCTCTTCGGCCAGCGCAGCCTCGAGCGAAGCGCCGAAGTAGGCGATGGGGTTCTGCACCGCCACCCACTCCTCGCCGGGGCCGGTGCGCAAGCCGATGGTGCCCGAGACGACGATCGTGTCGCTGTCGCCGAGCCGACCGACGAACAGCCGGTTGCGATTCTTCGCTCCGGTCGTCGTGGCGCTGTTGCGGATCTCGAAGTAGTCGAGCTTCGGCACCGTCTCGACGCGCGCCGGGAGCCCCGCTTGCGAGGCCGGCCAGACGCGGACCAGGACGCAGTTGTCGTTGAACGACAGCGCCTCGACCGGCGCCTCGTACCAGCTGGTCAGCTGGTCGCGCGGCCAGTCGGGATGGACGTTCGGCGGCGCGAACAGGCCGTTGACCAGAAAGAGGTCGCCGGTGACGCGGCGGATGCCCTGCTCCTTCAGCGCCGCCGCCCACTGGCGGAAGATGGCGTAGGAGTCGCCGTCGTGGAATCGGCCGGAGAGATTCGGGTCGCCGCTGCCGAAGACCGCAAGATCGCCGGCCAGCACGCCGTCCCGCACCTCGCCCCGCGCCATCACCCGGGTCTCGAAGACGAAGTCCGCGCCGAGCGTGCCCAGCGCCGCGGCCGTGGTCAGCAGCTTGGTGTTCGAGGCGAGGATCCGCGGCTGGTCGGCATCGACGGCGAAGGCGCTCTGGTGGGAGGACAGGTCGACGATATGGATGCCGACGGCGCGCGCGCTCTTCTTCGCCGCCTCGGCCTCGAGGGCCAGGGCCTGCTGCAGCGTCGGGGGTGTCCGCTTCGCCGCAACGTGAGACGGCGCGCCGGCCTTCGCGGCCGGGGCCGACGCCGCAGCCGGCGTCGCGGCGAGAACGAGCGCCGCGAGCAGGGCGGTCGAGAGGGCGGCCGAACGGATCCAGACACCGGGACGACGACGCTGCACACACACCCTCATTCCGTTGCGGCCTCCGCGAGCGGGGAAAACCGGGAGATCCCGGGTAGCTGCTCGCCCGCCATCATACCGGGTCGCACCACGGGCCGACAGGGAGCGCGTCTCAGGCGCGCTGCGGAGGGTCGGGCCGCCGCGCGCTCGCGCCGGCCGAAGCACATAAGATCCGGTCATGCGCCTTTCTCCTCTCTGCCGCCTCCCGCCGATGCTGGCGCTGCTTCTCGCCGCATCGGGCTGCGTCACCATGCGACCCTACGCCGAAGCCGTGAGTGACCTGCCGGCGGGACGCCTGCTCGAGGTCGACGGCCAGCGGATCTCGGTCGAACGCGCCGGGCAGGGGGAGCCGCTCGTTCTATTGCACGGCTTCGGCGAGTCGACGCTCTCCTTCGCGCCGGTCCTGCCGGAGCTCGCGAAGCAGTTCGCCGTGGTAGCGATCGATCTCAACGGCTTCGGCTTCACCGAGCGGCCCAAGGACCCGGCGAGCTACACTCTCGCCGGCCAGGAGCGCCTCGTCCTCGCGGTGCTCGACCGCCTGCACCTCGACCGCGTGCGCCTCGCCGGCCACTCCTACGGCGGCGGCCTGGCGCTCTACCTCGCCTCCCGCCACCCCGAGCGCATCGAGCGCCTGCTGCTGATCGACAACACCCTGCCGATCTACGCCAGCCAGCGCCGCAAGGGGCTGTTTCGCTGGCGCTGGATAGCGGGATTCGCGGCGCACACCTTCGCACTCTCCGACAGTGTGATCGAGAAGGGTCTCAAGGCGGCGTACTTCGACGACGCCAGGGTGACCCCCGGGCTCGTCCGCGACTACGCCGAACGGCTGCGCATCGAGGGTGTGACGGACGCCTTCTTCGGCCTCGTCGGTCCGTCGCAGGAGCCGCCCTACAGGATCGACCTCGCCAAAGTGGAGATTCCGACCCTCGTCCTCTGGGGCGCCGAAGACCGGCTCATCGAGGCCACCGCCGCCGAGAA
>JAGOCP010000088.1 GCA_017998715.1 Thermoanaerobaculia bacterium
AGGGCGGGCAGAGCGAGTGCTCGGGGAGCGCCGTGTTACCCTAAGTCGATCGCAGCGGGTTCGAGGAGACTCCATGCAGTTGCGGCAGCCATATTTCCGACGGCACGGAGGCTGGGTTCTTCTTGCCCTCCTGGCGGCGGCGACGCCCACTGCAGCCCACGCCGGAGCGGGCGTTTGGACGAGCAACGGACCCTACGGCGCGACTATCCACGCCCTGGCGATCGATCCCGCGACTCCCTCTACCCTCTACGCCTCCACCCGGAATCGAGTCGTGAAATCCACCGACTCGGGCGGCAGCTGGACCGTCGCCAGCAGGGACATGGCGTACTGGAGCGCGGAAGTTCTGGTTGTCGATCCCCTCACCCCGTCTACGGTGTACGCCGGCGGGACTAGAGTTGGCAACGTTCTCAAGTCTCTCGACTCGGGCGCCAGCTGGATCCGTGCCGATGCGGGCTTGCCGAACTCGACGTTGACGGCGCTGGTGATCGATACGGTGACGCCCTCGACGATCTATGTCGGGATGAGCGCCGGGATCTACAAGTCCGTCAACTCCGGCGGCAGCTGGCGCCGCGTCCTGGCTCAAAGTGCCGAGGTTCTGGCGATCGATCCTGCGACGCCCTCCACGATCTTCGCTGGCAACTGGCTCGGCAAGGTCTACAAGTCCGTCGACTCCGGCAACAGCTGGGTCCATGCCGATGCGGGTCTGCCAGCCTGGAGCGTGAAGGCCCTCGCGATCGATCCAGCGACGCCATCCACGCTCTATGTCGGAAATTCGAGCGGCATGATCTTCAAGTCCATCGATTCCGGCGCCAGCTGGATCCACGCCGATGCGGGTCTGCCGAATTCGATGGTGACGGCTCTCGCGATCGATCCCGCGACCCCGGCGACGCTTTTCGTCGGGACGGACGGCGGCGGGGTCTTCAAGTCCACCGACTCTGGAGGCACCTGGGCCGCCACCAACGCCGAACCGACGAGCCTGGTAGTCCATGCTCTGGCGGTCCATCCCGCTACCTTGACCACGCTCTACGCCGGGACGGGCAGCGGGGTCTGGAAGTCCACCGACTCCGGCGATACTTGGACCGAGTCCAACACTGGACTGTCGCAACACGCTTTCAGCACTCTGGCGATCGATCCCGCGACTCCGACCACGATCTACGCTGCGTCGGAACAAGACGGGATCTTCAAGTCCACCGACTCCGCTGGCACCTGGGCCAAGGCCAACACGGGGTTGACGAGCGTGGATGTCAGGGCTTTGGCGATTGACCCTGCGACTCCGACCACGCTCTACGCCGGAACGGGCGGCATGGGCGGCGCCGCGGTCTGGAAGTCCACCGACTCCGGCGGCACTTGGGCCGCGGTGTTCGAGGGATTGGCGTATGACTGGGTTTTGACTCTGGCGATCGATCCCGCGACCCCCGCGACGCTCTACGCCGGGATGGCCAGCGGGTTATGGAAGTCCACCGACTCCGGCGTCACCTGGGCCGAGGCCAACCAGGGCCTGCCGGTTTCGTCCGTGATGGCCCTGGCGATCGATCCCGCTACCCCCGCTACGCTCTATGACGGAACCTTTGGCGGGGTCTTCAAGTCGACCGACTCCGGCGGCAATTGGGCGGAGGCCAGCATCGGCCTGACGAACGTGAATGTCTGGGCTGTGGCGATCGACCCCGCGAGTCCGGCCACGCTCTATGCCGGGGGGGTAGAAGATACAACTCTCGAAGGCAGGCTCTACAAGTCGACCGACTCCGGCGGCAAATGGACCGAGGCCTTTACGGGAGTGACGACGCAGGATGTCATGGCTCTCGTGATCGATCCGACGGACGCCGGCGCGCTCTACGCCGGTACCAACAATGGCAAGGTCTTCAAGTCCATCGACTCGGCCGGCAGCTGGGTCGCGATCGACTCGGACCAGTTACACTTTGGGGTCTTGGCCCTGGCGATCGCCCCCACGACTCCCGGCACCGTCTACGCCGGGACGGGCGGTGGTGTCTGGCAGTTCACCTTGCCCTTCTTCGCCGATGGCTTCGAGCCCGGCGACGCCTGTGCCTGGAGCGCTACGGTGGGCGGCGGCTGCCTCTAGCCCTTCAGGAGTCTTCCGGCAGCTCGGCCAGCGCGCGCTCGGCTCGGTGCTGGTCGCTGGCCGATTCCGGGCGGGTGGCGAGCACGGCGCGGGCGCCCTCGAGGAGCGGGCGGGCTTCGGCGGGGCGGCCGGACTCGGCGAGGAAAAGGCCGCAGAGCAGGTCGGCCTCGGCGCGGCGCGCTCGGTTGACGGGCGCGGTGTAGCCGGCGCTCGTGAGGATGCGGCGGAACAGCGGCTCGGCGGCGCCGACGTTGCCGCTGCGGAAGTCGGCGAGCGCCAAGCCCGCCGTCGCCTGCCAGGTCGAAGCGTGCTCGAGGCCCAGCGTCTCGGCGAAGAGCCGGCGCGCTTCCACGAACGCCTTGCGGGCCTCCTCCAGGCGCCCCATCTCGGTGAGCACCCGGCCGCGCCGGCTCTGGATGCGGGCGAGGTCGGTCGCCGCGTCGGATTCGGTGTGGCGCGCGACGGCGAGTGCGCGGTCGAGGAAGCCGAGCGCTACCGGAAGGTCGTCGCGGGCGAAGGCGAGAGCGCCGAGGTTGGAGAGCGCCGCTTCGTGGCCGCTGTCGCTGGGCGCCACGAGCTCGTAGATGGCGACGGCGCGCTCGAGCCGGATTCTCCGGGTTTCGAGGTCGCCGCTCTCGCCGGCGATGTCGGCCGCGGCGAGGTACCACTCGGCGCGATGGCGTGAGCGGTCGAGGCCGGCCTCGCGCAAGTGCCGGTCGAGATCGTCGAGCCTGTGCCCGGCATCCGCGACGTCGCCCGCCTGAAGGGCGATCCAGACCTCGAAGAGGAGGCTGTCGAGGAGCTCCGGATCGTCCGGCGCCAGCCGCGCGAGCCGCTCCTCGCTGACGCTGCGTGCCATGCGGCGCGCCGGCTCGAGCTCGTCGAGGTAGGTGTAGATCGTCGCCGTCAACTCGCGAAGCTCGCTGCGCGTCTCCGGGTCGTCCTTGAGCTGCGTGTCGAGGCGGAGCGCCGCGACGTCGAGCAGCTCGCGGGCGGTGATCTCACCGCGCGGCCGCGAGCCGGCGATCCGCGGGTCGCTCGCCTCGAAGACGCCGACCAGGAAGTCCTTGGTCGCGTTGGCGCGGCGCGCCTCGCTCGCCGTGCGCGCCGATTGCCAGAGGACGCCACCGATCCCGAGCATCGAGGCGAGCGCGAGCGCCGCAGACAGACCGACGCTCAGTCGGTGTCGGCGGACGAACTTGACGGTGCGGGTCAGGTGCCCGCTGCGCCGCGCCTGGATCGGCTCGAGGCGCAGGTAGCGCCCGAGGTCGTCGGCAAACGCCTCCGCCGAGGAGTAGCGCTCGGCGGGGTCGATGGCGAGAGCTTTGGCAAGAATCGCATCGAGGTCGCCGGCGAGCGCCCGCGAGAGCTCTCGCGGCGTCATCTCCCCGACGGTGGCGGCGTGCGCGGGGTCGAGGCGGGAGGAGGCCCGCGGCGCTTCCGTTCCGGGAGAGAGGACCTGCAGGAGCCGCGCCGGACCCGCGGCGCGGTCGAACGGTCGCCGGCCGGTGAGGAGCTCGTAGAGCAGCACGGCGAGTGAATAGACGTCGGTGGCGACGGTGATCGGAGCGCCGGTCAGCTGCTCGGGAGCGGCATAGTCGGGGGTCGCGATCCGCGTGCCTTCGACGGTGAGTTGGGTGAACGCGGCGTTGGACTCTCCGGTCTCGTCCGTTTCGAGGAGCTTGGCGATGCCGAAATCGAGCAGCTTGACGGTGCCGTCGCTGGCCACCATGACGTTCGACGGTTTGATGTCGCGATGCACGATCAGGCGGGCGTGCGCGGCATGGAGGGCCGCGGCGACGTCGCGGACCAGCCCGACCCGAACCGCCAACGGCTGCCTTCCGGCACGGCAGGCCTCGGTAATCGGGACGCCGGAGACGAGCTCCAGGGCGAGATAGGGATGACCCGTCGGGGTCAGGCCGGCGTCGAGAAACTGAGCGATGTTCGGATGGCTGAGCGTCGCCAGGATGTCGCGCTCGCGGCGGAAACGGCGCAGCGTCGCACTCCCGCCGAGGTGGGTGTGCGGAAGCTTGAGGGCGACCTGGCGCTCGTAGGCGCCGTCGCTGCGCGCGGCGAGCCAGACCATGCCCATGCCGCCCCGTCCGAGCTCGCGTTCGAGGGTATAGGGGCCGACCTGTTCGCCGGCGAGCGGCGCGAAGGCGTCGTCGTCACGCACTTCGCCGGATCCGTCCACGGTCCCCGGGGTGAGGGCCGCGAGCGCATCGGGGGCGAGGCTCGGGCTGTCGTTGCCGACGGTGAGGACGGATTGCAGGTAGGGCACGAGGTTGCGGTGCGCCGGCGGCAGGCTGTCGAGCCAGGCCTGGCGGCCGGCCACCGGCTGGTCGAGCGCCTGGTCGAGCAGGCGGGAGAACTCCGGCCAGAGCTCGGCCGGGCAGGGCAGCCGGCTCATGCCTGAAGCATCGAGTGCAGCAGGAGCTTGGCCTTCTGCCAGTCGCGGCGCACGGTGCGGTCGGTGAGTCCGAGGGCGGCGGCGATCTCGAGCTCCGAGAGACCGGCGAAGTAACGCATCTCGACTACCCGCGCGAGCCGCGGCTCGACCTTTTCGAGCTCAGCCAGGGCCTCGTCGACCCGCAGCGGCTCGGCGGCGAGGGCGGTCCGGCCGCCGTCGACGACGGCGGTGTCCAGGGTCACTGGAGCGACGCCGCCGCCGCGGCGTTCCGCCTGGCGCTCGCGCACCAGGTCGACGACGACCGAGCGCATGACGCGCGAAGCGTAGGCGAAGAACTTGCCGCGGCTCTCGACCTGAAGGCGCCCGAGCTTCGCGAGCTTCAGGTAGGACTCGTTGACCAGCGCTGTGGTGTCGAGGACGGTGTGCGGTCCGCTGCCGCGCAGCCGCGCCCGGGCAACCTTCTTGAGCTCCGAGTAGGCCGCCTGCCAGAGGGCGTCGACCGGCACGCCCGAACCGCCCTGCCACGCTTCGATCAGGACGGTGAGGTCGCTCGCTTCGGCCTGGTCGTCGCCAGCTCCCTGACCTTCAGGTTCACGCACCGGTGGAGCTTACCGTGCGGGCGGCGATTCCTGGGGCCCGATGTCCGGTCGGGTGGGGCGGACTCCGTTCGTGAGAGAGAAGCCTCTGCCGGAGATTCCCAGGAGAATCGGATGACCAGATCAGGATTCGCAGCACCCCTCGCATTGCTCGCCCTCGTGACTCTCGCGCCGGCGGAGCTCGCCGCCACCTCGGCCGTGGTCGGCACCGGAACGCCGGCGAGTTGCACCGAGGCGACCTTCGACGTCGGCGTCTCCGCCGTCAACAGCGGCGGTGGCACGCTGACGTTCGACTGCGGCCCGGCGCCGCACCTGATCCTGGTCACCGTCCAGCGGCCGCTGGCCGGACCGATCGTCATCGATGGCGGCGGCAGGATCACCCTCTCCGGCGGGCTCGCCACGCGGATCTTCTGGGTCCAGGACCAGGCCGACGTCGAGCTTCGCGACATCGTCCTCACCCACGGCAACTCGAGCGCCGGCCAGGGCGGCGCGGTGATCGTCACCGGCGCGGGCCTGCCGGGGGAGACCCTCCTGACGCTCAATCGGTCGGCGATTCGCAACAGCACGACCAGTTTCTGGGGCGGCGGCATCGCGGCGAGCAACGCCGAGGTGCGGATTCTCTGGAGCTCGGTCACCGGCAACGAGTCGAACGGCGGCGGTGGCGGGATCAACGTGAACGGCGGGGTCCTCCAGCTCTTCGAGGCCGAAATCGCGGACAACCGCTCGGGCGGCAACGGCGGCGGCGTCGAGTTCTGGACCGGCGAGCTCTACATGGACCGCAGCGTCGTCGACCGCAATACCGCCGAGAACACCGGCACGCCGCCCGCCGGCGGCGGCATGTCGATTCGCGACCTCTCCGTCGCCAGCATCCAGGCCAGCCGCTTCGCCGGCAACTGGTCACGCTCGAGCGGCGGCGGCCTGCACGTCTGGGGGGCGACGGAGCTCTTCCTCCTGCAGTCGGGTTTCTCGTCGAACATGGTCTTCGAGGACGTCGGTGGGGGGCTCGCGATCCTCGCGCCGGCGATCGTCCAGGCGCGCAACCTCACGGTCGAAGGCAACCGCGCCGGCGGCGGCGGCGGGATCGAGGTGACTGGGGCGCTCAACCTCGCCAACGCCACGATCTCGAACAACCTGAGCGTCGCCGCCGGCGGCGGCGCGCTGCGCAACAGCGGTACCGTGACGCTCTATCACGTCACGATTGCCGGAAACGTCGCGGCGAACAGCGGCGGCGGCATCCATCAGTTCGCGAGTGGCGGCATCGAGCTGGTGAACGTCCTGTTCTCGGGCAACAAAGACGTGCTCGAGAATCCGAGCGACTGTTTCTTTCAGCTGGCCCCGACGCTCTTTCAGTTCAGCCTCTGGCCGCAGGCGACCTGCGGCAGCAGCACGACGAACGGCAACCATCCGAACACCGTCGTCGATCTGCCGCGGCTGGCGTTCTCCTGCAATGGCCCCGCCGGGCAGGAGCAGACGATGACCCACGACCTGCCCGACGGCGCCGCGGTCGACAACGGCACCTGCATCCTGCCGGGCCTCGCCGCGGATCAGCGCGGCGTGGTGCGGCCGCAGGGGCCCGCCTGCGACATCGGAGCGGTAGAGAAGTCGGCGCCGTCGTGCAACGGTCTCTTCCTGGACGGCTTCGAGCGCGGCACGACGCTCGCCTGGAGCGATTCCACTCCCTAGGAGGGGGCCTACTTGCGGTCGGCGATGTCGGCTGCGGCGAGATGGCGGATGTCGCGACCCTCGACGTAGAAGACGACGTCCTCGCCGATGTTGGTGGCGTGGTCGGCGATGCGCTCGTAGTTGCGGGCGATGAGCAACAGATGGAGCGCCCGCGCCACCGTGCGCGGGTCCTCGATCATGTAGGTGAGGAGCTCGCGGAAGATCTGGCGATAGAGCGCGTCGACCTCGTCGTCGCGCCGGCAGACTTCGTAGGCGGCGCGTGCGTCGCGGCGGACGAAGCTGTCGAGCGCGTCGCGGACCATCTCCTGGGTGATGATCGCGATCCGCGGCAGATCGATGTACGGCTTGAGCGGCGGCTCCTGGTTCAGGACCTCGACCGCCTGGGCGACATTGACCGCCGAGTCACCCATGCGCTCGAGGTCGGTGGCGATCTTCATAACCGCGACGAGGAAGCGCAGATCGACCGCCGTCGGCTGCTGCAGCGCCAGCACGGCGTAGCAGGCGTTGTCGAGCTCCTTCTCGAGCTGATCGACCTCGGTGTCGGTGCGGATGACCGCCTGCGCGCGGGCGATGTCGCGCTCGACGAGCGCCGCCATCGCCTCGCTGATCATCCGTTCGACCAGCCCTCCCATGCGCAGGAGCGACTGGCGAATCTTCTCGAAATCCTGGTCCCGATGACGTTCCATTATCCTCGATACTCCCCGTCGAAACCCTGAAGCTACTACGGATTGCTGGCGAGCGGGGAGCCCCCGAGGGCTAGTGCCGGTCGGCGAAGTCGGCCGGGGCGAGGTGGCGTATGTCGCGGCCCTCGACGAAGAAGACGACGTCCTCGCCGATGTTGGTGGCATGGTCGGCGATGCGCTCGTAGTTGCGCGCGATGAGCAGCAGATGGAGCGCGCGTGCCACCGTGCGCGGATCTTCGATCATGTAGGTGAGGAGCTCGCGAAACAGCTGGCGATAGAGCGCGTCGACCTCGTCGTCGCGGCGGCAGACCTCGAAGGCGGCGCGCGCGTCTCGGCGGACGAAGCTGTCGAGGGCGTCGCGGACCATCTCCTGGGTGATGATCGCCAGCCGCGGCAGGTCGATGTACGGCTTGAGCGGCGGCTCCTGGTTGAGGATCTCGACCGCCTGGGCGACGTTGACCGCCGAGTCGCCCATGCGCTCGAGGTCAGTGGAGATCTTCATCACCGCGACCAGGAAGCGCAGATCGATCGCCGTCGGTTGCTGCAGCGCCAGCACGGCGTAGCAGGCGTCGTCGAGCTCCTTCTCGAGCTGGTCCACTTCGCTGTCGGTGCGGATCACCGCCTGCGCGCGCGCTGTGTCGCGCTCGACGAGGGCCGCCATCGCCTCGCTGATCATCCGCTCGACGAGGCCCCCCATGCGCAGGAGCGACTGGCGAATCTGCTCGAAATCCTGGTCTCGATGACGTTCCATGGTGTTTCCCTTCTCCGGCTGAACGCAGAACCTGCGACGGAAAAAAAAGAGGGGAGACCCCCGAGAAAAGGGGTCTCCCCAACCCGAGGGAGGTCTAGAAAATGACCTGGAGCTGGACCCGGAATTCGTCGAGCCCGGCGCCGGTCACCTTGTCTTCGTAGCTGAACCAGTCGGCCTGGATCTTGTGGACGTGCTTGTTGAGGTAGTAGTTCACGCCCAGGCCGGTGCCCTCGAAGTCCTTGAGGGCGCTGCCCAGGTTGGTGACGCTGAAAGCCTGGTCGCGTTCGATGCTCTCGTAGCGTCCGGCGACCTCGAACTTGTTGCCCGGGAAGAGGTAACCGGCCTGGAGGTAGTAGCCCAGGTTGTCGCTCTTGACGTTGCTCTGGTTCTCGGCGTTCTCGCTGAAGTACTCGCCCTGGGCGTTGAAGCCGCCCCACTTGAAGGCGACCTCGTAGCCGACGCGCTCGATGTCGATCGCGGCAGCGCCGGTGCCGAGAGTGTTCGTCAGGCCGGCGAGGGCGAGGACGAGCTTCGGACCGGTCGGCCGGTCGTGCGAGCTCTCCTCGAACTTGTACTCGCCGAACGGCATCCAGCCGACGCGACCTGAGTAGAGGTAGTCGTCATTGTCGTTGATGTTGATGTTGCGCGCGATGCCGTTGTAGGCGCCGATCGCGTACTCGAAGGTCTTCGAGTTGTTCATGCCTTCGAGCCGGATACCCTGGTCACGGCCGGGGGCGTAGAGGGCGTTGCCGATCCAGCGATCGACGAACTGCTGCTTGCCGGAGGAGGTGAACTCCTGGCGGCCGAACGGCACCTTGCCCTGGCCGACCCAGATGGTCGCCATCGGGTGCTTGGCCCACCAGATTTCGGCGTCTTCGAGCTCCGGTCCGCGGCGCACCGTGGTGCGCAGCGAGTTGCTGACGATCGAAGCGGCGGTGACGTAGCCGCCGCCGACCCAGTTGGCCTGCAGCTTGAACTTCCAGTCGCCGGCCTTGCCCTCGATCGCCGTCTTGGCGCGGCGGATGTTGAACGTGCCGACGTCCTCGATCGACGGGCTGTCGGCGTTGAACATCGTGTAGCGCGCCTGCAGGCGGTTCGAGATCGCGATCTCGGCTGTCTTGGTCTTGAAGGTCGTCTTGCCGTCCTTCCAGGAGACGTCGAAGCCCGGGTTGTAGGGCGCCGGGGTCGGCCGCTCGTAGCCCGGCAGGTTGTGCTTGAAGAGGTAGAGGTCGACCGCCGTCTCGTTCTCGGCGACCAGCGTCTTGCCGTCCACAGCGCGGCCGACGAGGGTGACCGACTTGCCCATCTCGCCGCCGGCGCTCCACGCCTTGAAGGTCTCGGGGGTATTGAACGCATACACCCGGCCGTCCTTCTCGACTTCGTTGTAGTAGAGACCCATCAGCGGCTGCTGGGCGACGGCGCTCGAAGCGAGGCCGAGGACGAGCAGGCAGAGACCTGCGGCGAACACGAGGGACTTGCGCATGGTGAGACTCCTCCTTGAGGTTGACGGATCAGAAAGCCTTCGCGGTACCGGGAGTGGTGAGCTCGGAATGGCCCGCGAGTCCGAGGCAAGATATCGGCGGGAGCGTGCGAACCTGCGACGTGGGTGTGACAGGCGTGCGACAGGCTCCGCAGGGCCTCGAATCGCAGGTCTCCGGGTGCGGCCGGAACGACCGGAACGCGGCGGGCGACCGTGCAGAGGCAGCGGAGCGGCTAGGGGCGCTCTGTCGGCAGGAAAACGCGGAACTTCGAGCCTCTGCCGAGCTCGCTCTCGACTTCGACCCGGCCCTGGTGCGCCTGCGCCACGTGTTTGACGATGGCGAGACCGAGGCCCGTGCCGCCCTCCTCGCGCGCCCGCCCCTTGTCGACGCGATAGAAGCGCTCGAAGATGCGCGGCAAAGCCGAGCCCGGGATGCCGATGCCGGTGTCCTGAACCTCGATCACCGCGGTCGGCGGGTGGTCCTGCCTGGAGGCGAGCGTCAGATCGACCCGGCCGCCGGGCTGGTTGTACTTGACGGCGTTCTCGAGCAGGTTCGAGATCAGGCGGAAGAGCCCCTCCGGATCGCCGGGCACGACCGGCGATGGCCCCGGCACGAGCTCGACCGTGACCTCTCTCGTCGCCGCCTGGCCGGAAACGAGCTCGAGCGCTTCGCGGGCGACGGCCCGCAGGTCGACCGGCTCGAGAGTTTCCAGAGGCTCCTTGCCTTCGAGCCGGGAGAGGGTCAGCAAGTCCGCGAGCAGCGCCGCGAGCCGGCGGCACTGGTCGACGATGCGCTGGCTGAAACGCTGCGCGGTGTCGCGCTCGTCGAGCGCGCCGTCGCAAAGCGTTTCGGCGTAGCCTTGAATCGCGGAGAGCGGCGTGCGGAGCTCGTGCGAGACGTTGGCGACGAAGTCGCGGCGCATGCGATTGAGGTGCTCGGCTTCGGTGATGTCGCGCACCACGACGACGGCGCCGTCTTCCGTGCCGAGCGGCGCTCCGGCGAGCGCCAGCGTGCGGCGGACAGGCTCCATGCGCTCGAGGTGGAGACTCCGTTCGTTGCCGTCGGCGAGCACTTGCTGGACGAGATCGACCAGTCTCGGTTCGCGGGCGAGGTCGAGAACCTGTGCCGGCGAGGCGGAGCCCGGGACGCCGAAGATGTCGCAGAAGGCGGGGTTGAAGAGCCGAACCTTGCCGCGAGCGTCGGTCACCAGCACGCCCTCGGCCATTCCGGCCACGGTGGCGCGCAGGTGGTCACGCTCCGCTTCGACGGCGCGCAGCTGCTCGCCGGCGTGGCGCGCGATACGCGCGAGGGAATTGCCCAGCCGCGCCAGTTCGCGCTGTTCGGGGATGCGGAACGGGGCGGTGTAGTCGCCGCGTCCCATGACGTCGGCGGCGGCGAGGAGCTCGCCCAGCGGCCGGAAGAGGGCGCGCGTCAACCACCAGGAGACCAGCGCCACCAGCACCAGAGCGGCGAGAACGGCAAGCATCAGGATCCGCGTCAGGTGGCGATTCAGGGTGGAGATCGTGGAGAGCGGTTGGCCGAGCCGGAGAATCCACGAGCGGCCTTCTCCATTGCGCACGAGGCGGGCGGCATAGAGCGTGTCCTGCCCGGTAGTGTCGCTGTGGCGGACGGCGCTGCCTTCGCCGCGCGCCAGAGCGGCGGCGATCTCCGGCCGGCTGCGGTGGTTGTCCATCGCGGCGAGCTCGTTGTCACGCCGGTCGCTGTCGGCGAGAACCGTGCCATCGATCGCCACCACGGTGATGCGGAAGTCGGTGCCGGCGACGAGCTGTCGCAGCCGCCCCTCGAGCGCGAGATCCGGGCCGGAGAAGGTGGCCGGCTCCGGCACGGCCGCCATGAGCAGCCGGGTCTCCTGCGCCAGCTGGGCGGTCGCCGCCTCGGCGAGCGTCCGTGGCAGCAGGATCGACGCCAGGACGGCCGCGAGGGCGAGTGCCGCGAGCGCCGGCCAGAGCGGCGCGAGGCGGAGTCTGGGGGCGAAAGAGTAGGCCATGGACGGGGTGCGCCGGCAGTGTACAACGGCGCCGAAGCGGCCTCCGGCGGGGATCCCCGGGGTTCTCCGCAACGGAGGTGGAAAAGGCTGTGGAAAAAGCCCCTTTCAGAGGTCGGAAAGCGCGCCCGCGCGGCGCCTGCCAGCGTTCTGCACTGTTTCTTGTGCAATTAGCGTAAGTATTGAAAACAATAATGTTGAGGTCAGAGTCGCGGATTGTGACGGGGTCTTTTGCGGCATCGCGCCGGCGAATTTCCGCAGCACATTCCGGACTCCTGCCAAGGTGGGTTGTTAACTCCTTGTGACAGTGCGAATTAGCGCCGGCGCGACGGCTTCTTGAGGCCCTGGCGGAAGGTCAGACGGCGGCCGAAGACCTGCTCGAAAAGCCGCGCCCGCTGGCGGGCCGACTGCAGCTCCAGATCGACCTCGAATGGTGACAGCACCTCCACCA
>JAGOCP010000003.1 GCA_017998715.1 Thermoanaerobaculia bacterium
GCTCTTCGAGGTCGGTTTCGGCGGCCTCATCACGCTCACCGCTTCGTTCGTTTTCCTCGGCACGGCCAACATGATCGGCGCCGTCCAGGGCGGCACTTTCGGTCTCGGCTTCACCACCTTGCCGGCGGTTTTCGCCCACATGGGGGCGTTCGGCAACATCGTCGGCGCGATCTGGTTCTTCATGCTCTTCCTGGCCGCGATCACGAGCTCGATCTCCATGTACCAGCCGTCGCTCGCCTTCTTCCAGGAAGCGCTCGGATGGGGTCGCAAACAGTCGACCTCGCTGATGGTGGGCATCTGTCTCGTCGGCTCCTTCCTGGTGATGTACTACAGCAAGGGGGGCATCTTCTGGTCGACCATCGACGACTGGGTCGGGACCTTCCTGATCTTCGTCCTGGCGATGATTCAGATCATCGCCTTCAGCTGGGTCTTCGGCATCGAGAAGGGCTGGAAGGAGGCCCATATGGGGGCGCAGATCCGCATCCCGGGTTTCTATAAATTCATCATGAAGTACGTCACGCCGATCTATCTGCTGGTCGTCTTCATTGCCTTCTGCACCCAGAATCTCGGATCGTGGGTGAAATCGGTCGCCGACGAGCCGCTGCGGCAGGGGGCGATCGGGCTGGTTCTGGCGACCGCCCTGATCCTCATCATCTGCACCCGGATCGGCTCGAAGCGCTGGCGTGCCGCAGGTCTCGACATCGACGGCAAGCATGCCCCGAACGACTGACAAGGAGAGCGTGACATGACCACTCTGGGTTGGATCTTCCTCCTCTCGTCGACCGCCTTCGTCTGGGGGTTGACCGGCTGGTGCTTCTACAAGGTCCTGACCGTCAAGGAAGAGATCGAGATTCCGCCGGCCTCGCTCGGCGGCTGACGCACCTCCGGAGCCCGGAGGTCCTGCCACACCGCGGCCGCGGGTCGGTTTCCGACCTGCGGCCGTTCGTCCGTCCGGGCGGCTGTAAGAAAGTCTCCCGCTGAGCGTTGTACGGTTGAAGAGGGAAGGAGAACCGACCGTGCAAGGGCGACCGCAGGCGCAGGACACCGAGGCATCGCGATTCAGATCCGCCGGCGGGGGAGCGCTCCCGGCCGGCTCCGAGCCGGCACCGGCCGACCCGGTCCAGCAGCTCGCGGAGCTCTTCCGCGAGCACTACGACAAGGTCTTCCGAGCCGCGTACCGGATTACCGGCAACGCCATGGACGCGGAAGACGTGCTGCAGTCGGTCTTCCTGCGCCTTGCCCGACGGCAGGAGGCCGAGCCTCTGGGGGAGGAGGCCGCGGGCTACTTCTACCGTTCGGCGGTCAACGCGGCGCTCGACGTCGTGCGTTCCCGCCAGCGTGCCGGCTGGGCCCCGCTCGAAGAGGCCGAGCTGCCGCGTGCGAGCGCCAATGCCCTCGCCAGCGCCGAGTTCGAGCCCGAGCGGGAGCGCCGCCTGAAGCAGCTGCGGAAGACGCTGCGGCTGGCGATCGCCCGGCTCTCACCGCGCGCCGCCGAGGTCTTCACCCTGCGCTATTTCGAGGGCCTCGGCAATCAGGAGATCGCCAGGCTCCTGGGCAGCAGCCAGGGCGTCGTCGCCGTTCTGCTCCACCGCACCCGCTACCGTCTGCGCAAAGAGATCACCAGCCTCATGGGAGAAGCGTCATGAAGTCCGAAGAGCGATTCGAGCAGGCCGTTGCCGCCGTCCGTGACGAGCAGATCGATCCGCGCACCGTCGAGACGGCGGGCGAGCGCGTCTGGGCGCGCCTCGCGAACGAGGCCGACGCCGTGGTTGCCGGTCAGACCGCGCCCTCTGCCAACGCCGCGAGCGCTGGCGCCGAGCACCGCATCCTCGGCTGTGAGGGCTTCCGCGAGCTGATGCCGGCCTATCTCGCCGGCGCCCTCGCCGAGCCCAAGAAGGTTCTCCTCGAAGACCATACCCGCGAGTGCCTTCCCTGCCGCCGGGCTCTCGCGGCGGCGCGTCAGGCGAAGGCCGCGGTCGCTGCTGCGCCGGCCCGCGAGTCGTCGCGCCCGCGGAGCGCCCGGGGTGAATCCTCCGGTGTCCGGCGCTGGGCGCTCGCTGCCAGTCTCGCCGGAGTGGCGTTGCTCTCGGGCTTCCTCGTCCGCCAGGCGGGCGTCGGGTATCTCGGCGCCGCTCCCGCCGTGACGGTGCGGGCGATCTCTGGCGAGCTCTCGGTCGTCTCCGGTGGCGAGGTGCGGCCGGCGGTGGCCGGCGAGCGCATCGCCGGTGCGCAGCTGGTGCGTACCGCGCAGAGATCGGGCGCCGTGCTCGAGCTCGCCGACGGCTCGCGTATCGAGCTCGCCGAGCGCTCGGAGCTGGGCCTCGGCCGGCGCTGGGACGGCACGATTCTCGAGCTCGAGCGCGGCAGCCTGATCGTCGAGGCCGCCAAGCAGCGGCGCGGCCATCTCTACGTCGATACCGGCGACTGCCGGGTGTCGGTCGTCGGCACGATCTTCTCCGTCAACCACGGCGCCAAGGGCTCGCGCGTCTCGGTGATCGAGGGCGAAGTGCACGTGCAGGAAGGCGCGGAGCGCGCCGTTCTCCTCCCCGGGCAGCAGTTCGCCAGCGGCCATCGACTGGCCGCGGTGGCGGTGGCCGACGAGATCTCCTGGAGCCGCGATGCGGCGCGCTATCGCGAGCGCCTCGCCGCGCTGAAGAGCCTCGGCCACGAGCTCGACCTCGCCCTGACGCCGGCTTCGGCGCGCACTTCGACGCGCCTGCTCGATCTGGTTCCGGCCGGCACTGGCATCTACGTCGCGCTGCCCAACCTCTCGCAGTCCGTCGGCACGGCATGGCAGCTGGTGCAGCAGCGGGTGAGCGAGAATCCGGTGCTCGGCGAGTGGTGGAACGAGCACTTCGCGAACCCCGAGGACGAAGCCGCGATCGCCGAGGCGATCGCCGAGCTCGAGCGCTTCGGCAGCGAGCTCGGGGCGGAGATCGCGATCGCGGTCGATCTCGCGCAGACCGGTGGCGCGGACGCGGCGGGCGGCGAAGCTCCCCTGTTGCTCGCCGAAGTCGACGATCCGGCGCGATTCTCGCCGCTTCTCGATCAGGAGATCGCCCGTCTCAACGCGCTGCCGGTGCCGCATCCGGCTGGCGAGGCGGGATCTCAGCCGCGCCTGCGGCGCATCACCGATCCGGCGAGCGAGAGCGCGACCGAGCATGAGCTGCTCGTCTGGCTGACCGGCGATCTGCTGCTCGCTTCGCCTTCGGCGGCGCCGCTCGCGGCGATCCAGGCCGAGCTCGCGACGGGTGCCAACGCCTTCGTCGGCTCACCGTTCCACCAGCGCCTCGCCGCGATCTACGGCGGCGGTGCGGAGTGGTTGGTCGGTGTCGACCTGGCGTCGATCGTCGCCCGGGCGACGGCGCAGCCGGAGGCGACCGAGCCGGAGCAGGCCGCCCAGGGCCGCGTGCTCGAGCGCCTCGGCCTCGCCGATGCGGAGTTCCTGATCCTCGACAGCCGCAGCTCCTCGGGCGAAACCCAGAGCCGCGCCCACCTCGGCTTCCGTCACGAGCGCCGGGGGCTGGCCTCCTGGCTCGCCGAGCCTGCTCCCGTCGGCGCGCTCGACTTCGTTTCGCCCTCCGCGCACCTCGCGGTAGGCGGCATTCTCAAGGAGCCGGCGGCGATGCTCGACGATCTCCTCGCCCTGGCCGAGGCGGATGGCTCCGGCGAGCATTCGGTGCTGCGCGAGCTCGCCGACTTCGAAGCCGAGCACGGGCTGTCGCTGCGCGAGGATCTCGCCGCAACGCTGGGTGGCGACTTCGCCTTCGCCTTTGACGGTCCGTGGCTGCCGACGCCGTCGTGGAAGCTCGTGCTCGAGGTCGCCGACGCCGGCCGCCTGCAATCGACGCTGGTGAACCTGGTGGAGGAGTGGAATCGCACCGCCGCGAGCGGCGACGGAGAGCCGCGGCCCACTTTGGCTCTCGCCCAGGAGGCCGTCGACGGACGGGTCTACTACGATCTGCGGACCTCGACCGGCACCGAGCTCGCCCACTTCCTCTTCGTCGATGGCTACCTCGTCGTCGGACCTTCGCGGGCCCTGCTCGCCGAGTCCGTCGGCCAACGTGCCGCCGGCATCACGCTCACCGCTTCGTCGGGCTTCCTCGAGCTGCTGCCGCTCGATGGCGAGGCCAACTACTCGGCCGTGGTCTACCAGAACCTCGGCGGCGCGGTGGGCGCCCTGGGCGAGTTCCTCGGTCGCCAGGAGGGCATTCCCGCCGCCGAGCGAGAGCAACTGACGGCGCTCGCCGGCGAGGCCGGCGCGAGCCTGGCGGTGGCCTACGGCGAAGCGCAGGGGCTCACCTTCTCGACCCGCGGCGTACGCGGGCCGATGGGGGTCTCGTTCGAGAGCCTGCTCGCCCTCGGCGGCCTCTTCGGCGGCGGCGACGCGGCGCCGGAGAGCGCCCCCGCCGGTGCGGTGAGCGAAACTCCTGCCGGCCCACAGGCGTAGAGTTCCGGGTGTCGATGTCCACACCACTCCTGGAGCTCGAAGGGCTCGAAGTCCACCTGGCAGGGCGAGCGATCCTCAAGGGTCTCGACGGCTCGCTCGCCGGCCAGGTGGTCGGTCTGTTGGGGCCCAATGGCGCCGGCAAGACCACCCTGTTCAATACCATCCTCGGCTTCTACCGCCCCTCGGCGGGAAGGGCACGCGTCCTCGGACGCGATATTGCTACCGACGCCGCCGCCGTGCGCGAGCGAATCGGTTACATGCCGGAGAGCGAGTCGTTCGTGTCGGGGCTCTCGGCGGTCCGCTTCGTGCGCATGATGGCCGAGCTGTCGGGGCTGCCCGCCCGCGCCGCGCTCGAGCGGGCGCACGAGGCGCTGTTTTACGTCGGTCTCGGCGAGGCGCGCTACCGCAAGCTCGAAACCTACTCGCTCGGCATGAAGCAGCTCGCCAAGCTCGCCCAGGCGATCGCCCACGGACCGGAGCTGCTGCTGCTCGACGAGCCGACCAACGGCCTCGACCCCTCGGCGCGGCAGCGGATGCTCGGCCTGGTGCGCGAGATCGCCGCCTCGGGCGTGCGCATCATCCTCTCGTCGCACCTGCTGCGCGACGTCGAGAGTTGCTGCGACGAGGTGATCGTGCTCAAGGACGGCAAGGTGGCGACGATCGCCAATCTCGCCGCGGAGCGCGCCAGCCAGCGCCGCTTCCTCGAGCTCGAGACCCGCGGCGGCGAGAACGGCAACTACCCCGGCCGGCTCGCGGAGCTCGGCTGCGAGGTTGCCGAGCTGTCGAATCGCAAGCTCAAGGTCGTCCTGCCGCCGACCGTCGACGTGCGCCAGCTCTACCGGATCGCGGCCGAACAGGGAGTGCAGCTGCGCCGCCTGTCGTCGAGTCGCAACTCGCTCGAGCACCTATTCCTGCGCGCCATGGAGAGCGGCGAGAACGCAACGCCGGGAAACCCGGGCGAACCTGCGCCGCAGACGGAGGTGCCTCGTGCCGGTCTATGACCACCGCTATCGCGGCTGGACCGGCGAGCGCCGCACCGGGCGCTTCCGCATCTGGACCGTGGCGCGCTTCGCTCTGGCCGATCTGTGGAAGTCGCGCCTCGCCTTGCTGCTGTTCATCCTGGCGCTGCTGCCGCCGATCTTCTTCGGCGGCATGATCTATCTCGCCAACAACATCGACATGCTGGCCGCCGTCGGCTGGAAGGTCACCGGCGAGGGGGTCGATTCGAGCTGGATGGCGATCGACAAGGAGCCGTTCTTCTGGTTCCTCGTCTGGCAGTCGAGCTTTGCTTTCTTCCTCGCGGCGTTCATCGGCCCGACGCTGGTCGCGCCGGATCTGGCGCACAACGCTTTGCCGCTCTATCTTTCGCGCCCGCTGTCGCGCGCCGACTACATCGCCGGCAAGCTCCTGGTGCTGCTGCTGCCGCTCTCGGCGGTGACCTGGATCCCCGGCCTCCTCCTGATCGGCCTCCAGACGGCGCTCGCCGGCACCGGCTGGCTGGGAGAGCACTGGCGCCTCGTGCCGGCCCTGGTCGTGGGCTCGTGGATCTGGATTCTCCTGCTCGCCGTGCTGGCGATCGCGATCTCCGCCTGGGTCAAGTGGCGTCCGGTCGCCACCGGCATGCTCTTCGGGCTGTTCATCGTCGGCGAGGCGTTCGGCAAGGCGATCGAAGAGATCGCCGGCTTCCGCTGGGGCAAGGTCCTGGCGATGGACGACGTGGTGCAGACGATCTGGGCGGACCTCTTTGGCGGCATCGACTTCCTGGGCCACGAGTTTCCGCAGGATCCACTGCCGGTCGCCGCCTGCTGGGCAACGCTCGCGGTGCTCCTCGCCGCCGCCCTCTGGGTGCTGCACCGCAAGGTGCGCGCCTGCGAGGTGTCGCGATGAGCGGCACTCCTGCGGCGGGCGTGGTGTTGTTCGAGGACGTTTCGAAGTTCTACGGTGAGGTTCTGGGAGTCAACCGGGTCGACCTGGCGATCGGCGCCGGCATCACCAGTCTCGTGGGGCCGAACGGCTCTGGCAAGACGACGCTGATGAACCTCGCGACCGGTCTCCTCCGGCCGACCGAGGGGCGGGTGTCGGTGCTCGGTATCGAGCCCTCCGACCCGGAACGCCTGTTCGCCAAGGTGGGCTACTGCACGCAGTTCGATACCTATCCGCGCGGCATCAGCGGTTGGGACTTCGTGCACCTCTATCTCAAGTTGAGCGGCCTCGATAGCGGTCGCGCGGCGGAGGCCGCGAGGCGTGCGATTGCGCGCGTCGGCATGACCGACGCGGCGTCGCGGCGCATCGCCGGTTACAGCAAGGGGATGAAGCAGCGCATCAAACTGGCGCAGGCCATCGCCCACGACCCCCAGGTGCTGCTCCTCGACGAGCCGCTGAACGGTCTCGATCCGCTGGCGCGTTCGGAAGTGATCGAGCTGCTGCGCAGCTTCGCCGCCGACGGGCGCACGGTCGTCGTCTCCAGCCACATCCTGCACGAGGTCGACGAGCTTTCCGACCGCGTGGTGCTGGTGCACGGCGGCTACATCGTCGCCGAAGGGGCGATCGCCGGCGTGCGCGACGAGATGGCCGCCGAGCGGCCGCTCGCCGTGCTCGTGCGCTGCGACCGGCCGGGAGCTCTCGCGGCGCGGGTGTTCGCCGAGGATCATGTCGTCGAGGCGCGCATCGATCCCGACGGCCGTGGCCTGCTGGTGCGGACGCGCAGCTCCGAGCAGTTCTACCTCCTGCTCAACCGTCTGGCGGCAGAGGGCCTGGTCGAGGTCGAGGCCGTGGTGCCCGCCGACGAGGATGTGCAGGCGGTCTACCAGTATCTGATCGGCTCCCCCACCGGGGCGGCGTCCTAGAAGGAGCACACGCTTGAGCGAAACGGAAGCGATCGGACTCTCCCGCTGGCTGCGCCAGGTGCGGGCGATGCTCGGACTCGAGCTGCGCAAGACCTTCCTCCGGCCGCGAGCGCTGCCGGTGGTGCTGGTCGCTTTTCTGCCGGTGATCCTCCTCGCGCTGCGCATGCTCGCGACCAGGCTGCAGGCGATCCCGGCCGAGGCGGTCGGAGACGTGGCGCAGACCTATGGCGTCATCTTCCAGCTCTTCTTCGTGCGCCTGGTGGTCTTCTTCGGCTGTTTCGGGATCTTCACCTACCTCATCCGCGGCGAGATGCTCGAGCGCAGTCTGCACTTCTACTTCCTCGCCCCTCTGCGGCGCGACGTCTTCGTGGTCGGCAAGTACCTCGCCGGAGTAGTCGCCGGTAGCGCGCTCTTCGGCACCTCGGTGTTGCTGCAGATCGGGCTTTGCTTCCTCACCGGCGCGACTCCCGGCGGCCGGGCCTACCTGTTGAGCGGACCAGGGGCAGGCCAGGCGATGGCCTACCTCGGCGTCACGGTTCTCGCGGTGATCGGCTATGGCGCCGTCTTCCTGGCGCTCGGCATGCTGGTCAAGAACCCGATGATCCCCGCGGCGCTCATCCTCGGCTGGGAGTGGATCAACTTCCTGCTCCCGCCGGCGCTCAAGAAGCTGTCGGTGATCCACTATCTGCAGTCGCTCTGCCCGGTGCCGGTGCCGCACGGTCCGTTCGCCCTGCCGGCCGAGCCGACTCCGGCGGTGCTCGCTCTCCTCGGGCTCCTGGCGCTCGCCGCGGCGCTGCTCTTCTTCGCCTCGCGCCGCGCCCGCCGCCTCGAGATTCTCTACTCGACCGACTGACGGCGAAGATCAGAGCGCTGCGGGCCTGTAAGATAGGTCCACGCCATGCGCGAAGACGAGTTCTCGTCCGAAGGCCCCTCGCCGGCGGCGGCGGACCCGGCCGTCACGCAGGTTCTCGAAGCGTGGAAGGCGGGCGACGACGGCGCCCTGGAGCGCCTGCTGCCGATGGTGTACGACGAGCTGCGCGCGATCGCCGGCCACCAGCTGCGCCAGGAGCGTCGCGGCCACACCCTGCAGCCCACCGCCCTGGTCAACGAGGCCTATCTCAAGTTGCGGCGACTGCGCGCCATTCGCTGGCACGATCGAGCGCATTTCTTCGCCTTTGCTTCCCGGATCATGCGTCGCATCCTGGTCGATCATGCCCGAGGCCGTCTGGCGGCGAAGCGCGGAGCCGGAGCGGTACCGGTCGACTGGATTCAGCAGATCGAGGACCGACCCGGAGGCGCCACGAGTCCCTGGACGCTGATTGATCTCGATCGCGCGCTCGACCGACTGGCGGCGCAGCGCCCGCGCCTCTCGCAGTTGGTCGAGGTGCGGTTCTTCGGCGGCCTGACCGTCGAGGAGGCCGCCGAGGTGCTCGAGTGCTCCCCGCGTACCGTCAAGCGGGACTGGGCCTTCGCTCGCGCCTGGCTGCTGCGCGAACTGGGCCGCCCTCTTGAATGACCCGAGCCCGGATCTCGACCGGTTAGAGGAGCACTTCCATCGCCTCGCCGCGCTCGCTCCCGGCGAGCGCGAGTCGGCGTTGCGGGCGCTCGAGCTGGGCGAAAACGCCGCATTCGCGGCGGCGATGCGGGATCTTCTCGCGGCGGCGGACACGCCGTCCTCGCCGCTCGATCGACCGGCGATCTCGGGAGGCGAGCTGACGTTGGCGGACGATCTGCGCGGAGTCTTCTTCGAGGTGGAAGCGCCGCGGGAAGTCGCGCCGCCGGCCGGAGAAGCGGAGGGCGCTGCACAGGATCGGCTTCCGCGGGTTCCCGGCTTCGCGATCCAGCGGCGGATCGGCCGCGGCGGCAGCGCTACGGTCTACCTCGCCGAGCAGCTGCGGCCCGAGTTCAGCCGGCTGGTGGCCCTCAAGATCGTCGACCGCGTCATCGACGCGACCTCGCTGCGAAGGGTCGAAGACGAGCGGCGAATCCTCGCCCGGCTCGAGCATCCCGGCATCGCGCGTCTCTACGATGCCGGCGTGACACCCGCCGGGCAGCCCTACCTCGCGATGGAGCGCGTGGACGGGCTGTCGATCTTCGACCACTGCTCGGTGCGAAACCTCTCCGTGAAAGAGCGGGTAGAGCTCTTCCTCGGTGTTCTCGAGGCCGTCGAGTTCGCCCACCGGGCGGGGGTCGTGCACCGGGATCTCAAGCCCGGCAACATCCTCGTCACCGAGAGCGGAGCCGTGAAGTTGCTCGACTTCGGTATCGCCAAGCTCGTCGCGGGCCCCGGCGAGGAGGCGGAGACCCTCACCCAGGGGCGGGCGATGACGCTGGCCTACGCCAGCCCCGAGCAGATCCTCGGTCAGCGCGTTTCGGTCGCCTCCGACGTCTACTCCCTCGGAGTCGTACTCTACGAGCTGCTCGCCGAGACTCTGCCTTACAGGATCGACGGGGTGCGCTTCGAAACCTACGAGGACGCCGTCCGGGCGCAGGATCCCGAGCCCCCATCGGCCGCAATCACCCGCACGGCGGAGACTTCGACCGGGGAGCGCCCGAGCCAGGAGCTCGCACGGCGCCGCCGCGCGCTGAAGGGCGACCTCGACGCGGTGGTGCTGCAGGCACTGCGCAAGGAACCGGCGGCCCGCTACGGCTCGGCCGACGACTTCGCCCGCGATCTCCGCCAGGTGCTCGGAGGACGCCCGGTCGCGGCCCGCGGCGCGAACCGGCGCTACCGCGCCGCCCGCCTTGTACGCCGCAATTGGAAGCGAATCGCGGTCGGCGCGGCGCTGGTGGCGGCCGCCGGCCTGGGTGCACTGCCCGAGCTGCGCCAGCGACTTCTGCTGCCTCTGCTCACCCCTGCCGTTGCAGACGAGCTCTCGAGCCACAGCGCGGTACGCGCCGGCAGCCCAGAGGCGAGAGCCGCCATGAAAGCCGGAGCGGAGGCGCTTCGTCGGTTCGATGCCGGGGCGGCCCGGGCGCAGTTCGTGCTCGCCACGAAGCTCTTCACCGGAGCGGCCGAGCAAGCGCTCGCCTGGGACGGCCTCTCTCGCGCCGAGACGCTCTGCGGAGAGATGGGCCCGGCCGGCGAGGCGGCGACGCGGGCGGCGGCGATTCCTGTCCCGGAAGGTGGGCTGCCGGCGGACGAAGCGGCACGAATCGCCGCCCGCGCCCTCTCTGCCGGGCGGGATTGGCCGCGCGCGATCGCGGCGCTCGACCGGCTCTTCGGGCGCGCCGCTTCGAGGACCGACATCGGCCTCGACCTGGTCGCCGCCCTCCTCGCTTCCGGCCAGACCGAGGCCGCGAACGCCACGTTAGGAAGACTCGCCCAGCTTCCGGCGCTCGCAGAAGGGGCGAATCGCGACCCGCGCTTCGATCTCGCGGAATCGGCGGTGGCATACCGCCTGGGCGACCATCAGCGAGCGGCCGCCGCGGCCACGCGGGCGATCGACTGGGCGAACCGGCACGCGCGGCCGACGATCCGTCTGCGAGCGGAGCGCCTGCATGCCGAGGCGGTCGGACGGCTCGATCTGCAGGCGGAGGCGCACGGGGACTTAACGGCTATCGCCGCGGAAATGGTGCGCGAAGGCATGCACAACGAAGCCGCGCTGACGCATCTCGCCCTCGCCAGACTCTTTTCGCGCACGGGAGAGAACGCTCGTGCGCAAGCCGGTTTCGAGCAGGCCCTGCTCGCGCTTCGCGCTGCCGGCGATGCCGCCGGCGAAGCGCGCGCCCTCGTCGGTCTCGCCTTCGAGGCCTCCAAGGGGGGAGATCTCCAGCACGGTCTCGGCATCATCCGGGAGGCCGTGGAATTGGCGCGCGCGATCGGCGACCGGTGGTGCGAAGGCGAGGCTTTGGTCATCGAGCTCGTCCTCGCCAACTGGTCCGACGATGCCGAGGCGGTGCGGGAGCTGACCGCGCCGACTCTCGCTGCGCTTCGCGAGTCGGCCAATCGCCAGACCCTTTTCGCGACGCTCAACAATCTCGCGATTGCCGAGATCGAACGTCTGGAGCTCGACGCCGCAGAGAGCTATCTCGGCGAGGCCGCCCTTCTCGCCCACCGGGTCGGCAACCGACTGGCGGACGCCGGTATGGATCGCGCTTACGCCTTTCTCGAGGAGTCGCGCGGCAACCTCGATCTCGCTCGCCAGCGCTACGAGTCGGCTCTCCAGAAAGCGCGGCGGGCGGAGATTCCGGTTTCCATCGCCACCTATCTGGCCGACCTCGCAGGGCTCGAGGTCGCAGCCGATCGCCCCGAAGCCGCCGCGGTGCGCGCCGCGGAGGCGATCGCGGCACATCGCGCCGTGGGTCGGCTGCGTGACGCAGCCGAGCTCGAGGGGATCCTGGCTTGGGTCGAGGCGCGGCGCGGAAACGCCGCCGCGGCGCGCGCGGGTCTGGCCGCGGCGCGTCTGGCCGCTGGTGAGCCGCCTGCGGATCCGACACTCGCGTCGCTGATCCTCGAGGCCCGAATCGAGGAGGCGCTGGGGGAGTGGCCCCGCGCCGTGGCGCTGCGGCGGCGCACGTTGCAGATGGCCGAAGCGCAGGCCACCGCCGGACCCTGGATCGCGGAGCGCTACGCCCTGATCGTCGCCCTTCGTCGGGCTGGGCGAGGGGACGAGGCGCGCGGTCTCGCGACCGACCTCCTCGTCGAGTCCGAAAGGCGGGGCGCCCGGGGTGTGGCACGTGGCCTCCGCGAGCTCCTCGCCTCTCCGAGCTGAACGTTCCGCCGCCCCGCGGCCCCGTTTGCCCCGCCCTCTCGCCTATGAGGGAGTGATTCGTTCCGAATCGCGCGGACCAGCGAAAGCGGGGGCGGAGATGAAGAACCGGACGGCAGTAGCGCGGTGGCGATACGCAGTGGCGGCAGGGTGGGTCCTGGTGGGGTTGCTCGACCCGGCGACCTCGCGGGCCGATCTCTTCGGCCACCGCTCGCAGCGGCTGCAGGACAGTTTCGGCAGCACCCTCGCCGGCTTTGCCCTGCCGAACGACAATCTCGGGCAGGCTCTGGCGAGCGGCGATTTCGACGGCGACGGCCGCGACGATCTCGCGATCGCCGACTACGAGTCGCTGACCGGGGAAAAGGAGGGTTCCGTGCACCTGCTCTACGGAATCCAGGGGCCGGTCAGCCCGAATACGCAGATCCGCGACTTCGATCCAGCGACCGGGGCGAGCGACCGCGAGATCGGCGACGGCTTCGGCGAGGCGCTCGCCGCGGGAGATTTCAACGGCGACGGCTTTGTCGACCTGGCGATCGGCATCCCATACGAAGATGCCGGTCTCGTGCCCGATGTCGGCGCCGTGCTGGTGCTCTACGGCTCACAGGAGGGTCTGGTCGTCGCCGGAGCGCCATCACCACAGCGATATCGCGTCGGCGCGGATGGTCTTCTCGGAACGCCGCATGCCGACGACCGTTGGGCGTCGGCCTTGGCGGCCGGGGACTTCGATCACGACGGCCGCGACGACTTGGCGGTCGGCTGCCCGCGCTGCGACGCTTTCACCTTTCAGCTGCCGGTCGACGCGGGAGGAGTCTGGATTCTCTACGGCTCGGCGACCGGCCTTTCGACCGTCGGCGAGGACCACTTCGACCAGGACTCGGTCGACGCTCTCGACGGCGCGCCGATGCTCAACAGCTGCGAAGAGGGCGACCGCTTCGGACGCGCCCTCGCGGCGGGCGACTTCGATGGCGATCTGGCGGACGACCTCGCGGTCGGGGTGCCAGAGGAGGGTATCGGCGCGGCCGGCGCCGCGGGGGCAGTGCAGGTTCTCTATGGGCAAACGGGGGCGGGCCTGCGCGTCACCCGGAATCAGTTCTGGAACGAATCGAACGTCGCGACGACGGGAGCGGCAGAGGCCGGGGACGGTTTCGGCCTGAGGCTCGCCGCCGGCGACGTCACCGGCGAAGGGATAGCGGATCTCGCGATCGGCGCCCCGCGTGAGGACGTCGGCGCGCTCGAGGACGCTGGCGCGGTGACACTCCTCTGGGGACAGCTCGGCAACGGCCTCGACACTCCCGGCTCCGAGATCTACGACGAAAGCCAGCTTGCCAACGTCGGCTTCCCGGCGGCGTTCGAGAACTTCGGCTCGACGCTCGCGATCGGCGACTTCGTCGAGCAGAACGCACGCGGTGCGCTCGACCTGGTGATCGGAGCGGCTCAGGAAGAAGTACTCGATCCGGTGACGCTGTTGACGGTGCCGTTGGCAGGCGCTTTCGTCGTCGTACCCGGCGGGTTCGGCCTGGACCCGAACTCGGCCCAGTTCTGGATGCAGGGGACGCGCTCCATCGCCGGCGGCGCCGATCTTGCTGCCGGGAACGCCTTCGCCTACGCGCTCGCCGCCGGAGATTTCGACGGCGACGGACATCACGACCTCGCGGTCGGGGCGCCGTTCGTCGACGGGACGACCTCGCCAGGCGTGCCGACGGCGAATGCCGGAGCGGTCTACCTGATCTTCGGTGCCCTGTTCGCCGACGGCTTCGGGAGCGGAGATCTGGCCGCCTGGTCGGTATCGGCGCCGTAGATTCCTCCCCCGCGCCGGGGTGGTGTGCGCCGGCCGTCGTGGGCGCACACTGGCGACGAGGGGGGCTGCGGCCTATGCGCTACAGACTCGGCATCGTGCTCTCGGGCGGCGGTAGCCGGGGGCTCGCCCATGCGGGTGTGCTGCGCGCCTTGGCCGAGAACGGCATCGAGCCCGACTGCATCGCCGGTACCAGCGCCGGCGCGCTGGTGGGAGCGCTCCATGCCGCAGGCCGCGACTGCACGGAGATCCTGCAGTTCTTCGACGACGCCAATCCCTTCCGCCTGTCGCGCCTGGCGCTCGGCAAGCCCGGCTTCATCGACTCGGAGAAGATCGTCGGCTCGTTCGCACGCTGGTTTCCGGAGGACTCGTTCGCCGCGCTCTCGCGCCCGCTGTTCGTCACCGGTACCGACCTGGTCTCGGGCCGGTTGCAGGTGTGGAGCTCCGGGCCACTGGTCCGGCCGCTCCTCGCCTCGTCGGCGGTGCCGTTCGTGATCTCGCCGACGCGGGTCGAGGGCCGCCTCTACATCGACGGCGGTATCGTCAACAACTTTCCGGTCGAGCCCCTCTTCGGCCTTTGCGACGCCATCCTCGGCGTTCATGCCACACCGCTCTCGGCGCGGTCCGAGGGCGAGCTCTCCTCGACCTTCGCGGTCACCCAGCGGGCGCTCGAGATCGGCATGTTCCACGCCTCGCGGCGCAAGTTCCACCACGCCGACCTGGTGATCTCGCCCGCCGGGCTTGGCCGGTTCTCGACCTTCGACATCAAGCGGCATGCCGAGATCGTCGAAGTCGGGTACCGCGCGACGCTGGAGCAGCTCGACGCGGTGCGGGCGCTGCTCTAGCCCGAAACGGCTGCGGGCACCGTCGCCGGTGGCAGGTGCCGTGTACTCCTTCGGCCACCCCTTCGGGTGGTCCCGAGGCGGGGGGGCAGGAGCACACTGAATGTCCGCGCCGGTCGCCCGATCTTCCGCCGAAGGAGGAGCCTGGAGATGAAAGTCCGAGACTTGATGCGCAGCATTCCCCGCCACACCACCATGGGAGAGTCCCTGGCCAGCGCCGGCCGCACGATGGCCGAAGCCGGCGTCGGCGTTCTGCCGGTGGTCGACGCCGACCACCGGGTCGTCGGCGTGCTCACCGACCGCGACGTCTGCTGCGCAGTGGCGCGTGCCAACCGGCGTCCGAGCGAGCTGCGGGTCGAAGAGGTGGCGAGTGCGCCGCCGTGGGTCTGCGAAGCCGGCGACGAGCTGTCGGCGGCGCTCGCGACGATGCGCACCTACGCCGTGCGGCGCCTGCCGGTGGTGGATCCCCTGGATCGCCTCGAAGGGCTGCTGTCGCTCGACGAGGTGATTCTCGCCTCGCACCTGCTCGCCGGCGACCGCGCCGGGGCGCCGGTGCACGCCGAGGTGATCGAGACGATGCAGGCGATCCTGCGCCCGGCGGCGGCTCTCGTCGAAGTTCCCGTCGGCGCGGCCGGCTGACCGGGTGGCCGCCGCCCTGGCACCCTCCGGCGCGGCGCGCCCGCGTTCGACCCGCCTCGCGTAGGATCGCCGGCATGGATCTTCCGATTCCGGCGACCGGGCCGTTGCTCGCGGCGATGGTGACTCCGGCGGTCCTGATCTCGGCCGCCGGTACTCTGGTGTTCTCGACCACTTCGCGCCTGGCGCGGATCGTCGACCGGGCGCGGGTGCTCGGACGCGAGCTCGAAGAGCTCGATCAGTCGCCCGAGGCGCCCTTTGCCGAGGAGAAGCGGCGCGAGATCGAGCTCCAGTTCGCCGTCCGCGCCCAGCGCAGCCGGCTGGTGCAGCGCGCCGTGACCGGTTTCTACGTCGCTCTGGGGCTTTTCGTCGCGACCACCGTCCTGATCGGTCTGGGCTCGTTTCTGGCGATCGAGCCGCTCCTGCCGTCGGCGTTCGCCATCGTCGGCACGCTGGTGCTGTTCTACGGCTGCATCGAGCTCATCCGCGAGACGCGGCTGGCGCTCAAGGCGGTCGACGGCGAGATGGAGTTCGTCCTCCACCTGCGCCGTCTGCGGCGCGAGCGGCAACTCCCAGGCGCGGCGCCTGCGGCAGCGCTGCCGACCTCCCGCCGCGAGGCCTGAGCTCGCCTACATCTTCTCGGGCTCGGGGATCCCCAGCAGCTCGCAGAGCGCGCCGGCCGCCTTGGCGAAGTTGCGGAAGGCGCCGCGGCGCAGCATGCGCAGCGCGGCGTCTTCCTCGTGCAGCACCGGATGGTGGTGGTAGGCGGTGTTGAAGCGCTGAGCGAGCTCGAGCGCCTGGCGTGCGATGAGCGAGAGCTCGAGCGACGAAGTCGCGCGCTCGACGGTCTCCTCGACCAGCGCGGCGGCGTGCACCAGATCCCAGAGGTCGTCGCTCCACAGCTCGGCGGGGAGCGCGGCCACCGCCTCCGGAGTCACCGCGTCGCTGGCTCCGCCGGCTCCAAGTACCGCGAGCTTGCGTTCGATATTGCGCGCCCGCACCAGTGAGTACTGAAGATAGGGGCCCGACTCGCCCTCGAAGTTGAGCGCTTCGTCGAGGTCGAAGGCGATCACCCGCGTGGTGCCGGTCTTCACCATGAAGAAGCGCACCGCGGCGACGGCGATCTCCTTCGCCAGGCGGTGGAGCTCCTCGTGACCGAGCTCGCGGTTGCGGCTGGCGATCTCCTCGCGCGCCTTCTCCTCCAGCCGGTCCAGGAGGTCGTCGGCCTTGACGCCGATCCCCTTGCGGCCGGACATCTCCATCGCGCGACCTTCGTCGCCCTCCGCAGCGAGGTAGCCCAGCGCCTTGGCCGTCGCCGGCGACAACGTGACCATCTCGTAGGCGAAGTGCACGGAGCGCGCCGCGGCGTCGTGATGCCCGAGGGCCGAGAGGCCGGCGCGGACGATCTTCTGCAGGTAGCTCTGGCGGGCGTCGATGACGTTGATCACGTTGGCGCCGCGACCGAAGGCCGGATGATCCTCGGCCCCCTCGCGGGCGGTGACCCAGAGACCGGCCTCGCGCCAGTAGCGGTAGGCGAAGTCCTTGCCCAGCAGGCCGAACTTCCACAGTTGGTAGGCGATGTCCTTGCCGACGTAGGTCACGGTGCCGTCCGAGCGCACGATGACCTTGTCCGGATCCTCGAGGCCGGCGAACTCGGGGGTGCCTTCGAGCGGCATCACCCAACAACCGGCGTTCTTGCCTTCGGCTTCGAGCACGACGGCGCCGGTCGCCTTGAGGAGCTCGAAGGCGACGCTGAAGAAGTCGAGCCCGAGGATGTCGCTCTCGTGGGTGAGCAGGTCATAGCCGATTCCCAGCCGTCCCATCGTCGCGAGATGCCGGCCGACGATCCGGCGGGCCACCAGACGTCCCATCTCGGCGCGCTCACCGACGCCCGACTCGAGCCCGTGCAGCGTCTCGCGGCGGAGCTTCTGGCGCTCGGGGTCTTCCTCGTACCACTTGCCGACCTTGGCGTAGACGTCCCAGCAGCGATAGTCGAACGGCTCGCGGATGGCTGCGACCTCGGCGACCGACAGATGCTCGAGGTCGACGAACCCGACCACCACATCGGCCACCTGGACGCCGGTGTCGTCGATGTAGTTCTGGACTTCCACCGGGACTCCCTGGGCGCGCAGGCCGCGCACCAGCAGGTCGCCGAGCACGGCGTTGCGGAGGTGGCCGATGTGGGCGGCCTTGTTCGGGTTGATGTTGGTGTGCTCGACGATGACCTTGTCCGCAGGCGGCTCGCCTGGAACCGGTGGCTGGAAGACCGGCCCGGCGAGCAACCCGGCGGCGAACGCCGAGCGGTCGAAGAAGAGGTTCAGGTAGCCGGCCCCCTCCACCCGGAGCTCGCGCACTCCCGCTGGCAGGCGCCACTCGGCCGCGAGCGCCTCGGCGATCTCGCGAGGCTTTCTTTTCAATGACTTGGCAAGGTGAAGCGGAGTCGGAAAGGCGAGGTCGCCCAAGGCCCGCCGGGGGGGGATCTCGGCGACGGGGTCGTGATCGAGCCCGAACTGGCGGGCGATTTCGGCCTTGAGGGAGACGGCGAGTTGACGTTTGATGGCCCGGAACATGGGAAGCCAGTCTACTGGACTGGCTCGCCCCGTGGCCGCCCGGCTCCGCTGGCTCGGGCTCCCCGGGGGCCCCCCGGGAGGGGGGACGGGGCCTGCGGGCGCGAACGGGCGAGAGTTGATATGCTCAGTGGCTCAAAACGCCTCCTCAGGCTGGTGGCGTCAAACCTAGCGACCCGGGCATCGACTCATGGCGGAAACCAAGGCGGACAACCGCATCGTCATTACGATGAACAACACCACCCTCGAGCTGGTGGAGGGGGATATTACCGATCTCGACGTGGAGGCGATCGTCAACGCCGCCAACGAGAACCTGGTGCTGGGCGGCGGCGTGGCGGGCACGATCAAGCGGCGCGGCGGGCCTTCGGTCCAGGAGGAGTGCCGGCGGATCGGCTCGACCGGCGTCGGCACCGCGGTCATCACCGGCGCCGGCAAGATGAAGTTCAAGCACGTCATCCACGCCGTCGGTCCGAAGATGGGCGAAGGGGACGAGGACCGCAAGCTCTCGGCCGCGGTGCGCTCGTCGCTCGCGCTCGCCGACCGCCACGGCTTGAAGTCGGTCGCCATCCCGGCGATCTCGACCGGCAACTTCGGCTTTCCCGTCGAGCGCTGCGCGCGCATCCTGCTCACCGAAGTGCATCGCTATCTGCAGGGCGGGACGAAGCTCCAGCGCGTCATCGTCTGTCTGTTCGACGAGGCGACCTGGAAGCTCTTCGCGCGCGAGCTGCGGCGCGGTTTCCGCTGAAGCGCGGCCTGCCGCCGGCTTTTCGGGCGGTCAGGCCGAGCGCTCGGCGATACGCTTCAATCCGCGCAAGTTCTGCTGGAACATCCGCCGGCTGGCGGCATCGAACCTCAACAGGCGGAAGAGCAGCACGCCCGCGCCGCTGAAGCTCTCCTGCTCGCGGACGAACGTGCCGTTGGGCTTGGCGTCGAGATAGAAGGCGTGCCGCCCGGTCACACCGGCGCCGCTGGCGGTCCAGATCAGGGCGCGCGGGGCTGTCGCCGCCTCCACCTGGGCGTTGAAGCGGAGGGTCAGCCACCCCAGATGGACGGCGAGTACGAACGACGATCCGTCGTGCAGGGTCTTCCTGTCCCGGGTCTCGGCATCGCGACAGCCGGGCCACCAGTGCTGCCAGCTGCGGGGATCGACCAGGAACTTCCAGACGACTTCCGGCGGCGCTGCGATGTGAATCGTCTCTTCGATCTGCAGGCGGGTCACCGTGGCCGGGCCGGTCCTGCGCTCAAGCGCCGAACTTCTCCAGCTTGCCGGCATGGGCGAGCAGCAGGCCCATCAGTTCGCGCGCCGGAAATGTACCCAGATGGCCGCGGATCGCCTGCTGTTCGTCGAAGGCGGTCGTCTCGTCGACGAAGGCGAGCGGCGAAGCCACCAGCAGCGGGACAGGGTGGAAACTGTGCGCCGCCATCGGCGCCGGCGTCGAATGGTCGCCAGTCACGGCGACCACGTCGGGCGCGAGCGCCAGCAGCCGTGGAAGCTGGCCGTCGACCTCTTCGATCGCCGCCGCCTTGGCGTCGATGTTGCCGTCTTCGCCGGCCTGGTCGGTCTGCTTGACGTGCAGGAAGAAGAAGTCGAAGTCCTGCCAGCGTTCCGCGACGCGGTCGAGGATCTCGCCGATCCGCTTGCCGCATTCGACGACCTCCATGCCGCAGGCCGAAGCGACGCCGCGATAGAGCGGGTAGCCGGCGAAGGCGCCGCAGCGCATCTTGTAGAGCGCCGGCAATTGCGGCAGATGAGGGAGCTGCGAAAAGCCGCGCAACAGCACGCGGTTGGCCTTGGGCTCGTCGGCGATCGCGCTCTCCATCAGCGCCACCGCGCGACGCACCAGCGCCGCCGCCCGCGCTCCGCCGGCGGCCGACTCGCTCGCAGCGAGCGGTGGCACGCCCAGATGCTGCGGGTCGGTGTCCTCAATGGCGGCTCCCAGTCCTTCGCCGGAGAGCAGGAGCACGAAGCGATGAGCCTCGCCCGGCACCACGCGCACGCTGGCGTCGGTGATGGCCTCCAGGGCGCAGTTGAGCTTTTCGCAGACACGAACGCATTCCGCGGTCGGGATGCGGCCGGCGCGGCGATCGGTGAGCATTCCCCGGGCATCGGCAGTGGCGAAGTTGCCGCGCGCCGCTACGTCGCCTGGGGCGAGGGTGAGCCCGAGCCCGAGCGCCTCGAGGATGCCGCGTCCGATGTCGAATTGGGGCTCGCGCGGATCGTAGCCGAAGAGTGCCAGATGCCCCGGCCCGCTGCCGGGGGTGATGCCGGTGGCGACCGGCACGATCCGGCCGAGCGACGAGCGCGCCGCCAGGGCGTCGAGGTGCGGCGTGCGCGCTTTCTGCAGCGCGGAGAGCGGCTGGGCGGGGGTGGCGAGGTCGCCGACGCCGTCGAGAACCAGCATCACGATCTTCTGCGCGTTGCCCTGGGCCAGCCGGGAGAGCAGTTCGAGATGTCGCATCGGTGTCGGCGCTCGCGGGGACCGTGCGGTTCAGGCGACCAGGTAGGCGATGGCGCGGATCTGCAAACGGGAGCGCGGCTCGAAGCCGTTGCCGACCAGGGAATAGGAGCTCTTGCCGGCCATCACCGGCAAGACGATCCAGCCGTCGAAGGTGTCGCCGGCGCCGTAGGGCGCCACCACCGGTTCGATCTCCGCCAGCTTGATCCAGTGCTCGTCTTCGGGGTCGAAGGAGCCCTGCAGCTCGAGATAGGCGCGGTCGAGATCGATGACTTTCTGGCCCGACGGGTGCCAGACGGAGAAGACGAAACGGATCTCGTCGTAGGGCGCCGTATCGATCATCTTTTCCGCCGCGACCGACATCGGAAAAGCAAAGGCCCCTGCGGAGTCGGTGGCGAAGATCTCCGGCGTGGCGTCGAAGCTGATCTGCGTCGAGCGCGTTTCGCGCGCTTCAGTCATGACGGACCGTCCTTGGACTCTGGCTGGTTCATTGTCCACCGCGCGCGAGTGTCAGAGCGCGTTGGATGTTGCGCGAGGTGACGGAATCGTCGGCGCCCACGAGCGGCGCTCCGATGCCGAAGGCGACCGCGCCTGCGGCGCGGTAGGCCGGGATCTCCTCGATCCCGAAGCCGCCGCCGGCGAGCATCGGCGCCAGATCGCCGAGCGGTTGGCGGACCACCGAAAGGTAGGCCGGGCCGCCGACCGGTGGCAGCGGGTAGACCTTGAGCAAGTCGGCGCCCAGCTCGTGGGCGGCCACGAGCTCCGAGGGGGTGAGCCCTCCCATGCAGAGAAAGAGACCGTGCTCACGGGCGATTCCGGCGACGGCGGCGCTGACGTTCGGAGTGACGATGAACTCGCTTCCTGCGGCGACCGCCTCGCGTGCCCGCGCCGCCGTCGTCACCGTGCCCATTCCGATACGGATCGCCGAGCCCGCCGGGCGCAGAGCGAGCAACTCGCGGACCAGTTCGGTGGCGCCCGGGACGGTAAAGGTGACTTCGATCATCTCCAGCCCGTGGCGCATGAAAGCCAGCGCCTGGCCGGTTGCGACGGCGCGATCCTGGTGGCGGACGACGGCGATGATCGGCGCCTGCGCGAGGCTCGTCGCGACGGTCGATTTGAGGTCGGGCGCCAAGGTCTGCATGGCGCGGACTCTATCATCCGGGACTCAGGCCGGCGGTGCCTTGCGACCGCGCGCCAGCGCGTTTCCGGTGCGCCGCAGCAGGCCCGAGAGTAGCGCCGCCTCGCGCTCGGACAACTCGGCCCGGGCGAGGAGCTGGCGAAGGTCCCGGGCCACCCGCCGAATGGTCGTGTCGCGGGCGAACCCGACGGCGGAGAGCAGCTCCTGCAGCCGGCCGAACAGATGCTCGATCTGGAAGACCGTGGCGCGAGACACTGGCGCGATCGCGATCGCGCCCGGCGTGCCGCGCGCCACGTAGAGCTCGTAGGCCACGAGCAGAACGGCCTGCGCCAGGTTCAGGGTCGGGTTGGCGGGGGCTGCTGGAATGCTCACCAGGACGCTCGCGTGCGCCAGCTCGTCGCTCGTCAGTCCCGAGACCTCGGCACCGAAGATCAAGGCGACACGAGCGTCAGCGGCGTGCGCCGCGAGATGTTCCGGCAGAGCCCGCGGCGCGACGACCGCGTGCGGCCAGAGCCGATCGCGCATCGAGGCGGTCGCGACCACGTACCCGCAATCAGCGAGCGCCGCCGCGAGACTCGCATACCGTTGCGCCGCGAGCAGGATCGAGTGCGCGTGCATGGCGAAGGCAAAGGCGGTGTCGCCGAGCTCCGGCGCCGGCTCGACCAGCCGGAGCTCGGTGAGGCCCATGTTGGCCATCGCGCGGGCGACTGCGCCGATGTTGCCCTCCTGCTGCGGACGGACGAGGACGACGACGGGTAGCGTCACGGCTTGCGGACCGCGGACCAGTTCGACGAGGCGACGACCGCTGTGTCACCGGCGCCCAGGAGCCAGAGGACGGAGGGCTTCGGTCGCAGCGACCCGAGTCGCAGTTGCCCGCCGTTGGCGCCGAGCACGCTCATGGCGAGAGCGAGCGGCTCGGCGTCGGCGGCGAGCGTGGTGACGGCAACGACGCTCGAGACGCCAGTCGCCGGGCGACCGCTGCGCAGATCGAAGGCGGGGAGAATGCGCTCGCCGGCGATGGTGAAGGTGGCGAGCGCCGGATCGGCGACCGCGATCGCCTGGTCCAGCAAGAGGACGCGGCTGGCGGGATTGCCGGAGGCAGAGAGCGTCGGCAGCGCGATCGGCCAACCGGCGCCAGCCGGTCCGCTTCCGACGCCGCGGGTCACCGGCCCGAGCGTCACCCGGAGGTTCCCGGCGCCCGCCTCGACGAGGCTGCGAACAGCGAGATCCACTGCCCAGCCGCGGGCGAACCCGCGCAGGTCGAGCTCGCTGCCTGCCGCCAGTTCGACCTGGCGGGTTTCGGCCACCAGCGTCAGGCGGGAGCACTTGGTCGACGCCGCCGCAGCTTCGAGGCGATCCTGGGTGGGCAGCGCGCCGCCCGCGGCCCCTTCGGCCCAGAGACGGTAGACCGCGCCGCCGGTCGGGCCGCAGGCGCCATCGCTCCAGGTGCAGAAGGAGCTCGCCCGCGAGACGAGAGCGAACAGATCGGCCGACAGGGTCACCCTGCCCGTTCGGGCGGGGGAGGCGAGTCCTGCGAGCTCGCGCTCGGCCTGCACGACGACATCCCAGGCAGCCTGCAACGCTTTCTCCGCAGTCGCCCGCGGCAGGTCGAGCACCTCGATCTCGAGACTCACGCCGAACGCCGGTCCGGCGATCTGCAGCGCCGCCGGGAGTTCAGCGCGACGCGCACCGAGTGGCTGCGCAGCGCCAGCTTCGCCCCAAAGGGCAGCGGTGAGCGCGAAGGTGGCCAGGGCAGGGCCCCGCAGCGACAGGGAGAGTCGAAATGGTCTCGGCACGAAATCATCATACGCGGGAGCTTTGCCGTGGCGCCCCTTGCGAACGAGTGCGGGGTTGCCACAGAATGCGCGCACGTCAAACACCGGCAACCATCTCGCATCTGGACGAACTCCAACATGGCAACCGACCGGCTCAGAGCTTTTCTGCTTCCCCTTGCGCTGTGCACCGTCCTCGCCGGGTGCGGCAAGGTGCAGGCCCGCGTAGAGTTCAAGCAGGGCAATTCCTCCTACAAGACTGAGAACTACCGCGACGCCATCAAGTACTACAAGCGCGGCTTGGAGCTCGATCCTGCGGCGACGCAGGTCTGGCGCTCCGTCGGTCTGGCGGCGATGGCGGTCTACCGGCCGGGGGACACCTCGAAATCGAATCTCGCCTACGCGGAAGAGGCTCTGGAGGCTTTCGAGAAGTTCGCCCAGGCCTATCCCGAAGACGCCAAGGTGCAGGACTACATCCTGACGATCCTGATGAGCTCGGAGCGCTTCGACGACGCCCTGAAGCGGCTGCGGGCCCGGTCGGCGAAGAACCCTAACGACAAGGACAACAACCAGGCGATCGTGACGGTGCTCATACGCGCCGGCAAGCTCGACGAGGCGCTCGCCTACGTCAAGAGCCTCGGCGCACGCGCCGACGGAATCTCTCACTACTCGGTCGGTGTCGCCGCCTGGGACAAGGCCTACCACGATCCGATGTTGAGTCCCGAGCAGCGCGGGGTGATCGTCGACGCCGGCATCGAGGCGCTGCGTAAGTCGGTCGCGATGACCCCGGATTCATTCGACTCGCTGGTCTATCTGAACCTGATTCTGCGCGAGAAGGCGAAGCTCGAGGTCGATCCCGTGAAGCAGCAGGAGTTGATCGCCGAAGCAGTCATCTACCAGGATAAGGCCAAAGCCATCGTCGCCGCGCGCAAGGCGCAGGCGGCCGCCGCTTCCTGAGGCGACGGGAGAGCCCATGTTCGAAACTGCACTGATCGAATCGCAGAAGCGCAAGGCGCCAAAGAACCGGGCGCTGATCATCCAGATGGCGTTGTTGATGCACGTGGTCCTGATCGGCACGGTGCTCGCCGTGCAGTACTGGACGATCGACCCGGTGGACGAGCCGCCGATCCAGGTCACGTTCTTCCAGGCCTCGGCGCCGCCGCCGCCGCCGCCGCCGCCCCCGCCGCCGGCCGCTCCCAAGCCGGTAGCACCGAAGCCGGTGGTCGTGCAGCAGGTGCAGGCCGAGATCGTTCAGCCCGTGAGCGTGCCAGAGGACATTCCCGAGCCCTCCACCGAGGTCGCTTCCGAAGGCGAAGGCACCGAAGGCGGCGTCGAGGGTGGTGTCGAGGGTGGCGTCGCGGGCGGCCAGGTCGGTGGCGTGGTGGAGAGCGTGGGCGAGGAAATCCTGCGCGTCGGCGGCGAGATCAGCAAGCCGGTGCGTCTCGGTGGAGCCCAGCCGGCCTACACGGAGCTCGCGCGCAAAGCGCGTATTCAGGGCGTGGTGATCGTCGAGGCGATTATCGACAAAGAGGGCAAGGTGACCAACGTCCGTGTCCTGAAGGGCCTGCCGATGGGTCTCGACCAGTCGGCGGTGGACGCGGTCAAGAGCTGGCGCTTCAAGCCGGCGACGTTGAATGGGCGGCCTGTGAGCGTCTACTACTCGCTGACGGTCAACTTCCGACTGCAATAAAACCGAACTGAAACAGGAAGAGGAGAGGAGCTATGGAATTTAGCCCGATGCATCTGTGGGAGCAAATGACGTGGATCGCCAAGGGCGTGGTGATCATGCTCATTTTTCTCTCCGTCTACTCGCTGTACGTGACGCTCGAGCGCTATCTGTTCTTCAAGAAGGCCAAGAGCCAGTCGCTCGACTTCGCCAAGCAGGCCACCGCGGCCTTGGCCAAGGATCAGATTCAGCAGGCGGTCGACGTGGCGAAGAAGTACCCCGCCAGCCACCTGGCGCGCGTCACGCGGGCAGGTCTGATCGAATTCCAGCTCGACACGGTCCGTTCTTCGGGTCTCTCGGGCAGTGACCTGGTCGAGGCAGCCCGCCGCGCGATCGAGCGCGAGACGCTGATCACCTACTCGGACTTCAAGAAGGGCGTCGGCGCCCTGGCGACGATCGCCACGACTGCGCCGTTCATCGGTCTCTTCGGCACCGTCGTCGGCATCATCAACGCTTTCCGCGGCATGTCCACCGGCGCTGGCGGCATCGCAGCGGTCTCCGGCGGTATCGCCGAAGCCCTGGTGACGACGGCGCTCGGCCTCTTCGTCGCCATTCCGGCGGCCTGGATGTTCAACTACTTCACGAACGTCCTGGAGCGCTTCAGCGTCGAGATGTCGAACTCCTCGTCCGAGCTCGTCGACTTCTTCATCAAGAAGCACGGAGGCAGCGATGCAGTTGGGGTCCGCGTTTAACATCCCGGGTTCGAGCGAGAACGACGTCAAGGCGGATATCAACGTCACGCCGCTCGTCGATGTCTGTCTGGTGATGTTGATCATCTTCATGGTGGTCACGCCACTGCTGCGCGCCGGCGCCGACGTCAACCTGCCGCAGACGAACATGCCCCCGAAGATGCCGGAGGGGGCGAAGCAGAAGACGATCTCGATGACCTCGCGCGCCGAAGTCGTGATCGACGGGGTGTGGATCCCCGACCAGAATCTGGCCACCTACTTCAAGGACCTGCATCAGCAGTCGCCCGAGAAGACGCTGGTCATCAAGGCAGACAAGGCGCTGAAGTACAAGGAAGTCCGCCGCATCATGCAGACCGTCAACGAAGCCGGGTTCGACGGCGTCGGGCTGGTGACGGACAAGCGCGAAACGGCAGCCAAGTAGTCAACAGGGCGCACCGGAGGACAGGTCGATGAGTATGAACGTAGGTGGCGGTGGAGGCATCAAGAGCGAGATCAACGTCACGCCCCTGGTGGACGTCGTGCTCGTGCTGCTCATCATCTTCATGGTGATCCAGCCCATGCTGCAGGTGGGCTACGAGGTGGAGACCCCGCCGGAGGTCAAGTCGTCCCAGCCGCCGCCTCCGAGCAGCGAGCAAATCATCATCCGGATGGACGCCGAGGGTAAGACCTTCATCAACAAGGAGGAGGTCCCGCGGATCCGGTTCGCCGAGCGCCTGAAGACTGCGATGACTGGTCGCGAGAAGAAACTGGCTTTCTTCGCCGCCGACGGCGAGCTCTCCTACGAGAAGGTGGTCGATTTCATGGACCTCTGCAGGAACAACGGCGCCCAGAATCTCGGAATCGTCTTCGACGACCTTCGCGCCGAGTAGTCACCCAAGACTTCCGAAGACCCTCCTCGCACTTCCTGTCGGCCCGCTCTTGCCCCGGTCATCCCCGGGGCGACGGCGGGCTCGATTTTTTCTGCCCGGACCGATCGCGCCAGGCCCCTTGACGGGAGCTAGCGAAGTGATATCATTCCGCTAGCCTAGGAGGGCGCGATGAAAGAACGGCAAGCGACAACTTGGAATGGCCTGGTGATGCTCCTGTTGCTCCTGGGAGCGTTGGGCGGCAGCGTGGTGGCGGTGATCTTCGGGGCCAGAGGCGGGGAGCCAGGCCAGATCGTGGCGGGAATGGTCGGGGCGGTGACGGCACTCTTCCTGCTCCTCGGTCTCTTCATGGTCGAACCGAACCAGGGCCGCGTCCTGACCCTCTTCGGTGCCTATCGCGGGAGCGAGCGCCGCGGCGGGCTGCGCTGGGCGAATCCCTTCATGACCAAGCGGGCGATTTCGCTGCGGGTACGCAACTTCGAGACCGCCCATCTCAAGGTCAACGACGCCGACGGCAACCCGGTCGAGATCGCCGCCGTCGTCGTCTGGCGGGTCATCGACACCTTCGACGCCGTCTTTCTGGTGGACAACTACGAGGACTTCGTCCACGTGCAGTCGGAGTCGGCGCTGCGCAACCTGGCGACGCAATACACCTACGACTCGCACACGGAGCAGGACAAGTCGCTCCGCGGCAACACGATCGAGGTCGCCGACCAGCTGCGGCGGGAGATCCATGACCGCCTGGTCCAGGCCGGAGTCGATGTCCAGGAGGCGCGCATCACTCATCTTGCCTACGCGCCGGAGATCGCCCAGGCGATGCTGCAGCGCCAGCAGGCGACGGCGATCATCGCCGCGCGGCAGAAGATCGTCGAGGGCGCCGTCGGCATGGTCGAGATGGCGCTCGAGCGCCTCTCGCAGAAGGGGATCGTCGCCCTCGACGAGGAGCGCAAGGCCGCGATGGTCTCGAACCTCCTCGTCGTTCTGTGCAGCGAGCGCGCTGCGACGCCGGTGGTCAACACCGGGACGCTCTACAACGGTTGACGGCGGCGCCCTGAGCGATCGCAAGCCGTTCCTGCTCCGCCTCGACCGCGAGCTCCATGCCGGCCTCGAACAGTGGGCCGCGGACGAGCTGCGGAGCCTGAACGCGCAGATCGAGTACCTCCTGCGCCGCGCGCTGCGCGACGCGGGCCGGGAACGGCGCGCGGCCGTAGCCGCGCCCCCCGCAGGGCGAGACAAGGAAGAGACGACATGAGCGACAGACGGTGCAGCAAGTGCGGCAGTCTCCAGAAGGAGGGGTTCCTTCTCGACTGCTCCCACAACGCAGTGCGGGTCGGCCATTGGGCCGAAGGAGCCCCGGAGTTCTGGTTTCTGCGGGTTCTCAAGATGCGCGGCCGCCGGAAGCTGCCGATCCAGAGCTGGCGCTGCACCAAGTGCGGGCTGCTGGAGTCCTACGCCAACGGCAGCGGCGACTGACCGGCAGGGGAAGGGAAGGTCAGAGCGGCGCGCAGCGCACGCCCAGACGCTGCCACGGGGAGGTCGCCAGGGCGAAGCCGATGGCAGCGTCCGACTCGTACGTCCCGGGCGCCAACACGCGGCAGGAGAGCTCGAAGCGGGTCGCCCCGGCGAGCGGGAAGGGCGCGAGGCCCAGCTCGACTTCGCCCTCCGGCGAGCGCTCGCGCAGGGCGATCTGCCAGCCGGGAAACGCGAAGAAGCCCGTCTCACCGGTGCACACCGCGAGCGACAATCCGTCGGCGAGGTCGAGCCAGCGGTCGTCGGCGGCCACGGCGGCGAGCTCGATGCCGGCGCTCTCCAGCAGCTCATCCCGGCGGGCGCTGGCGCCGGCCCGGAACGCGCTCCAGGCTGGCTCGTCGCAGAAGCGATCTGAAAGGCGCAGCGCATGGGTCGCCACCAGGGCGGCGAGGTGCGGGCCCTCGTCTGCGAAGCGCTCGATCCCCCGCCGCCAGATCTCGCGCCGCGCCTCTCCCGGAACATCCCGGAAATCGAGCGCCGCCCTGCCGTCGGCCGCCCGGTAGGGCGCGGCGTCGGCCTCCCACCAGCCATTGTCGTGCTCGCCCACAGCCCGCAGCAGAAGTTCCCGCCGCGGGTGCCCGGCAAGTTCGGGCAGGCGGAACAGGCGCAACAGATCGGCGCCGAAGCGGGCGTGATCGGCTTGCGTCACATGCCGGCTGCCCAGAGGTGTCCTGCGCACGATCATCGGCTTCCTCCCCTTGCGCTGCAACCCTACCGCGACCTGGCCCGCTCCAGCTCTCCGGCGGGGACCTGCCCGGAAGGAGGTTGTGCAGGGGAGTAAACTGGCAGGCACCATGATCAAGATCACGCGCGACGAAGCGCTCGAGTATCACTCCCGCTCCCCCAAGGGGAAGATCGAGGTCCTGCCGTCGAAACCGACGGCGACGCAGCGCGACCTCTCACTGGCCTACACCCCCGGCGTCGCCGAGCCCTGCCTCGAGATCGCCAAGGACCCACTCCTCGCCTACGAGTACACCGCCAAGGGAAACCTCGTCGCGGTCATCTCCAACGGCACCGCCGTCCTCGGACTGGGCAATATCGGCGCCCTTGCGGGCAAGCCGGTGATGGAAGGCAAGGGCGTCCTCTTCAAGCGCTTTGCCGGCATCGACGTCTTCGACATCGAAGTCGCGACGGAGGACCCCGAAGAGTTCATCCGCGCGGTGAAGCTCCTCGAGCCGACCTTCGGCGGCATCAACCTCGAGGACATCAAGGCTCCCGAGTGCTTCGAGATCGAGCGCCGCCTCAAGGCGGAGATGAACATCCCGGTCTTCCACGACGACCAGCACGGCACGGCGATCATCTCCGGCGCAGCGCTCGTCAACGCCCTCGAGGTCGCCGGCAAGAAAATCGAAGCGGTCAAACTGGTGCTCTCCGGTGCCGGAGCCGCGGCCTTCGGTTGCCTGCGCCTCTACCTCGAGCTCGGCATCCGTAAGGAGAACATCATTCTCTGCGACCGCAAGGGCGTGATCTATCGCGGCCGGCCGGGCGACAACGACGCGCAGAAGATGGAGTTCGCCGCCGACACCCCGGCCCGGACGCTCGAAGAGGCGCTGGTCGGCGCGGACGTGCTGGTCGGTCTGTCGGTCGCCGGCGCGGTCACCCCCGCCATGCTCGTCAGGATGGCGCCGAACCCGATCATCTTCGCCATGGCGAATCCGACGCCGGAGATCGGCTACGACGAGGCGCTCGCGGCACGCCCCGACGCCATCGTCGCCACCGGTCGCAGCGACTACCCCAACCAGGTGAACAACGTCCTCGGTTTCCCCTTCCTCTTCCGCGGCGCCCTGGACGCCCGCGCCTCGGACATCAACACGGCGATGAAGCTCGCAGCGACGCGGGCGCTGGCCACCCTCGCGCGCGAGGACGTTCCGGACTCTGTCCTCAAGGCCTACGGCCTGAAGTCGCTCAAGTTCGGGCGCGACTACCTCATTCCCAAGCCGTTCGACTATCGCGTTCTGCTGACTGTGGCGCCTGCGGTGGCGAAGGCGGCCGAAGAGAGCGGCATCGCGCGCGTTTCGGTGGGCGAGGTGGAGGAGTATCAGCATCGGCTCGAGCATCTCGTCTCGCGCCGCCTGGAGCTCATGCGCGTGGTCGTCGATCGCGCGAAGGACGATCCGAAGCGGATCGTCTTCCCGGAGGGTGAGGAGGACAAGATCCTGCGCGCGGCGAAGATCCTCGTCGACCAGGGGATCGCCCATCCGATCCTGCTCGCCCGCCGCGAGCGCATCGCTTCGAAGCTCGCCGAGCTCGGACTACCGGAGGACAGGATCACCATCGTCCACAACGAGAGCGCGCCGCAGTACGAGCGCTACGCCCAGCGCTTCCACGAGCAGCGGCGGCGTGAGGGCGTGACCCTCGAGGACGGCTACAAGCGGATGCGCTCGCGCAACTACTTCGGCAGCATGATGGTGGCGGAAGGAGACGCGGACGGGCTCATCTCGGGTCTCACCTACGAATATGCCGACACCATCCGGCCGGCCCTCCAGGTGATCCACACGCGACCGGGGGTGAAGCGGGTCGCCGGCGCCTACATCCTGATCCTCAAGGACCGGATGTTCTTCTTCGCCGACACCACGGTCAATATCGATCCCGACGCCGAGACGCTGGCGGAGATCGCGCTGCTGACCGCGGAGTTCGCCCGCCGATTCGACGTCGAGCCGCGGGTGGCGATGCTGTCGTTTTCGAACTTCGGCTCCAATTCCCACCCCTCGGCGAAGAAAGCCCGCCGAGCGGTGGAGATCGTCCGCGAACGCGCCCCGGAGCTGGCGATCGAAGGCGAGATGCAGGCGGACACGGCGGTCATGGCCTCGGTGCTCCAGGAAACCTACCCCTGGGCGCGCCTCGGCGGGCCGGCAAACGTCCTGATCTTCCCCGAGCTCAACTCGGCCAATACCGCCTACAAGCTGATCTGGCGGCTGGCGGGGGCCGAAGCGATCGGCCCGATCCTGCTGGGGATGGCGAGGCCGGTCCATGTCTTGCAAAGGGGTGTGGAGGTGTCGGACATCGTCAACATGGCTGCGATCTGCGTCGTCGACGCGCAGGAATACGCGGCCCGGCAGGAGTAGATTTCCCGCTGGCCGGCCCGGCGGAAGGGAAGGCCGCCGGGCCCTGGCACCCTGCGTTGATGATTGCCGTAATACAACAATAGAATCCCCCATCAACCCCAGGAGGGCTCACCATGAAGCGCATCATCGGATGGACGACGGTCTTGGCATTGCTGTTGTTGGTCGCGCCGGTTCAGGTGCAGGCGGCGGACAACACGAAGCCCCGCATCGCGGTGCTCGAGTTCAAGAACAAGGCGGACGGTCAGTGGTGGTACAACGGCGGCGCCGCGGCGATGCAGGACGTGTTCGTCACGGAGCTCGTCAAGAGCGGCAAGTTCCGGGTCATCGACCGTGAGCAGCTCGCGGCGCTCATGCAGGAGAAGAATCTGTCGCTCGCCGGCGACGTCGATCCCAAGACTGCGGTCAAGGCCGGGAAGCTCCTCGGCGTGCAGTACTTCTTGACCGGCGCGGTGACCGAGTACGGCGCGCAGGGCACTTCGGCGCACGCCCCCAGCGTCGGTGGTCTACCGGGCTTCTCCGGCGGCAAGAAGACCTTCACCGCCGCCGCCAACGCGCGGATCATCGACACCACCACCGGCGAGATCCTCTGGGCCGACGAAGCGCGCGGCGAGGACTCCAAGTTCAAGCTCAGCATCGGCGGCTTCGGAGGCGGCGTCGACTACGACGATCGCCAGTTCGACAAGGTCATGAAGCCGGTCGTGCAGCAGCTCGTGGCGAGCATCAAGGCCGCCGACCTGTAAGAAGAAGCTCCCCGCCGCAGACAGAAAGAGGCGCCTTCACGGGCGCCTCTTTCTGTTTGCCTGCTGTAGCTGCTGCGCCGGCCGCGATCCGGCGGCTTCTGCGAGCGCCTCCGGTCGCGAAGGCTCAGTTGTTGCCGGTGAGATTGAAGGCGACCTTGAGGTCCATCCACATCCGCACCGCGACGCCGTTCTTGGTTGCCGGTGTGAAGGCGCAGCCGCGGGCGTAGTCGAGCGCCGCTTCGTCCATGCCGAAGCCCGCCGAGCTGCCGGTCGCCTGCACGTCGGCGGCCCGCCCCGTTTCGTCCACCAGTACCCGCACCGTGACGGTCGCCTCCTTCTTCATCCGCTGGGCGAGCGGCGGGTAGCGCAGGCTCGCCCGGCGAACGACCTTCGGCGGAGCGACGCCGGCCCCCATCGTCACCAGATCGCCCTGCCGGACCGTTCCGTCCGTGGCGGGCCGCGCGGGAGCCTCGGCCCGGGTCTCGGCCGGGACTGCTGGCTTGGCCTCGGGAGCCGGCGGGGTGGAAGCGGGCGCCGTGGCTGCCGCAGTCTCGGCCGGCGCCGTCGTCGGCGGAGGCGCCGCGGCCGTCGCTGGCGCCGAAGGCGGGGGGACCGAAGCCGGCGTGACCGGCCGCGGAGCAGGAACGGCCGCTGCGGCGCGCTGCTCCTGGGCCTTCTTGGCGTCGTCGAGCTGCTTCTGCAGCGTCTTCAACTGATCCTCGTACTGAGCCGAAGAGCTCTTGATCTTGTCGTCGACGATCTTCTGAATCTGCGCCTGGATCTCCTCCGGCGTCGGTCCGCTCGGCGCCGGGGCGGTATCGGCCGGTGCCGCGGTGAGCGGGGCGTCAGTGGCGGGGGAGGAAGGCGCGGAGCCGCGGCCGAACATCATGTAACCGATTCCGCCCAGGACGACGAGCGCGCCGACTCCGGCGGCGATCATCATCGTGTTGTTCTTCGCCGGCTTGCTCTCACCGCCCTGGCGTTCACGCCCGGAGAGGGTCTCATCGCGAGCGGCGCTCTCGCGCGCCGGGGCGCCGCCGCTCTGCCCGAACGAAGGCGCCTGCGCCTTGGGGGCTGGCGCCGCGGCAGCGGCCGCGGCGGCGACGATCGGAATCGCCGTGGTCTTCTCGACCTCCAGCTCCTGCGTTTCGCGCTCGATCTCCTCGCGGAAGAGATTGTGCATGAAGAAGGCGAGGTTGAACGTGGTCGGGTTGTACTGCCCCTCGAACATCATCTTGGCCAGGGTCTTGTGCCAAGTGACGGCATCACCGATCCGCTGCTCGCGCGGCACGAGGCTGCGCTTGAGGAGATTGGCCAGCTCGGGGTGGAGATTGCCGCCGTCGGCGGCGATGACCGCCTGGTCGACGAGCGCCGCCTGGCCGCCGGCCGTGGAGACCGGCAGGGCGCGCCCGGTCAGCAGCTCGAAGAGAATGGCGCCGAGCGAGTAGACGTCGTCCGACTTCGCCGGCGGAGCGCCCGCCAGCACTTCGGGTGCGAGGTAGCGGCCGGCGGACTGCTTGATCAGAGGGTGGTTCGCGGCCTCGCGCAGGCCGCTGGAGGCTTCGAAGCCGAGCAGGCGCAGCTCGCCTTCGTTCGACACGATGACGAGCTGGGGGGTGAGGAATCCGTGCTGGACGCGCTCGTCGCCGATGCGCGTCTCGTAGGCCACGGCGAGACCGAGCGCGATGCGCTCGGTCATCAGCAGCGCATGGTCGAGCGGGATCGGCGAGTGCTTCTTCGCCGCCTGCTCGAGCAGCTGAGCCAGCGTCTTGCCCGAGATGTAGTCATAGGCGACGTAGGGCACACCGCGCACCTGGCCGAGATCGAGGCCGAGGGCGAGGTTCGGACTCTTCAGCGCCTGCTGCAGCGGGGCGCGCGACTGGATGCGCTGGGCGAGGCGCTCGCCGTCGAGGCCCTGGCCGTTGAAAATGCGCAGAAGAATGACCCTCTCGACTCCCTGCTTGCCGAGTTTGCCGGCGCGAAACGTCTCGCCCAGAGCATCCTCCGAGAGCTTCTTGAGGAGAAGGTAGTTGCCGAACTGGTCGCGTGTGTTCATTCCGCCCCCTAGGCCCGGCGCCACGGCGCTCGCGCGAGCGCCGTGTCAGGCAGGACCCTGTTATCGATGAGCTGCTGTGGGCTATTCCACAGCGGATCGCGGGAACTGTCAATCTCGAACTTCCCGCGGCCTTGGCGCAGCGCGGGCGCCAGCGGGTGGGAATCAGCGCCCGGCCGCGCGGGCACGCCACGGCCGCTTCTGCCAGCGTTCGACGTTGCGGTTGTGCTCCGCCAGGGAGTCGGCGAAGACATGGCTGCCGTCGTTGCGGCTGACGAAGTAGATATAGGAGACGTCGGCCGGTCGCGCCGCGGCCTGGAGGCTGGCGAGGCCGGGGGAGCAGATCGGGCCGGGTGGCAGACCGGCAACGCGATAGGTGTTCCACGGCGACTCCATGCGCAGGTCGCTCTTCGTCAGATTGCCGTTCCAGCGGCCGAGGAGCTTCAAGGCGTGAATGATCGTCGGATCGGCATAGAGGCCGATGGCGAGACGCAGCCGGTTGGCGTATACCGCGGCGATGAGCGGCCTTTCGGCATCGAGCTTCGCCTCCTTCTCGACCAGGCTGGCGAGGATCACCAACTCGCGCAGCGGTCGCGAATCCCCCGCCGCGCGCAGCGGGCGGACGCGGGAGTCGAACTGGCGGCGAAACGTGGCGACGAGGGTGTCGGCGATCTCGCGCTCGGACGTCCCCGGCGCGAAGCGATAGGTGTCGGGAAAGAGATAGCCCTCGAGATGCGCGGCCGCCGCGTCGAGATCGGCGATGCGCCCCGGGTTGGCGAACTCGGCGCGCAGCCGGGCGGCGTCGCCGAGACCGGCTGCGGCCAGAGCCGCGGCGCTCTCGTCGACGTCGAGCCCCTCGACGAGCGTGACGGCGATCGTACGGATCTCGCCGCGCTCGAGCTTGCCAAGGATCTCGATCGTCGACATTCCGGCGGGAAGCTCATACTCGCCCGCCTTGAGGTGCGGGGCTCCGCGAGCCCAGCGCAGCCAGGCGCGAGCGAGCAGCGCCGGGCCGATCCGCCCTTCGCCCTCGAGCCGGCGGAGGATGCCGCCAGCGCTTTCTCCCGGCGAGACGACGAAGAGAGCGCTGCCGCCGCCGCGCGGGCCGCTCTGCGGGCGGTGCAGCTCCCGCCACCCCCAACCGGCGACGGCGCCCGCGGCGAGGAGACCGAGGAGAAAGAGGCAGCCGAACAGGCGCAAGAGCCGCGCGAAGCAGCCGCGCTTCGCCGGTGCGGCCCCGGCTGTCGCGGGCGCCGTCATGCCGGTCGGGTCCGCCGGCGGTCGAGCGCCTCCTGCAGGAGCAGCTGGGCGGCGAGCGCATCCCGGCGCTCGCGGCGTTTCTCCGGCGCGACGCCGGCCTCGCGCAGGCGATGGTCGGCCTCGCGACTGGTCAGGGTCTCGTCGATGGTCTCGACGGGCAGGCCGCAGAGGGCGCCCAGCCGGGCGGCGAAGCGCCGCGCCCGGACGGCCGGCGGACCGGCCGAGCCATCGCTGCGCAGGGGCTCGCCGACGACGATCCAGGCGACCTGCTCGCGGTGGGCGATCGCGGCGATAGCGGCCAGGGCGCTCGCATCGTCGGTGCGCGCGAGGGTTTCGCTGGGCAGCGCGTAGGTGCCCTCCGGATCGGAAATAGCCACCCCGATTCTGCGTTCGCCGAAGTCGATTCCGAGGGCTCTCATGGGGCGGGAGGGTGGCAGCGCCTGTGTTAGCATTCGCGCGCTGTCCGGCGTCCCGGCGGTGATCTTGTAGGACGCCCCAGGCAATCCGCAAGTCCCGGAGGACATGGAAGATGCACGAAGTGTTCATCCTCGCCGGCGCGCGCACCGCGATCGGCGCTTTCCAGGGTGTTTTTCGCGACCAGTCGGCGCCGAAGCTGGGCGCCCGCGCCCTTGCCGGCGCCATCGAGCGCGCCGGCGTCGCTCCGGCCGATCTACAGCAGGTCTACATGGGTTGTGTGCTGGCGGCCGGAATCGGGCAGGCACCAGCCCGGCAGGCGACGCTCGGTGCCGGCTGTCCGGAGTCGACCGGCGCCATCACCTTCAACAAAGTGTGTGGATCCGCCATGCGGGCCGTCATGTCGGCGGCGAACGACCTGCGCTGCGGCGACTTTTCGCTGGTCGCGGCCGGCGGCATGGAGAGCATGAGTCAGGCGCCCTATCTCGCGGCAGGAGTTCGCGACGGCCTGCGGCTCGGGGGCGGCAAGCTCATCGACTCCCTGGTGCACGACGGCCTGTGGGATCCCTACGGCGACAAGCACATGGGCAATTGCGCCGAAGTCTGCGCCCGGGAGTACAAGTTGACCCGGGAGGAGCAGGATGCCTTCTCGCGCGAGAGCTACGCCCGGGCGCGCGCTGCGCAGGAGAGCGGACTCTTCGCTTCCGAGATCGTGCCCTACGAGATCGTCTCGCGCAAAGGCACGACGGTCATCGATCGCGACGAAGAGCCCGGCAAGTCCGACCTCGAGAAGATGGCGGGCCTCAAGCCGGCGTTCGAGAAGGACGGCACGGTCACCGCCGCCAACGCCAGCAAGATCAACGACGGCGCGGCGGCGCTGGTGCTCGCGACCGGTGACGAGGTCAAGCGGCTCGGCGTCAAGCCGATCGCGCGGCTCGTCTCGCAGGCGTCGCACGCCCAGAAGCCGGAGTGGTTCACGACCGCGCCGGTAGCGGCGATCCGCAAGGCGCTCGACCGCGCCGGGCTGACGGTGGCCGACATCGACCTGTTCGAGATCAACGAGGCGTTCGCCGTCGTCGCGCTCGCCTGCATGCGGGACCTGGGGATCGCGCACGAGAAGCTGAACGTGCGCGGTGGAGCCGTGGCCCTCGGCCATCCGATCGGAGCCTCCGGTGCGCGCATTCTCGTCACCCTCCTGGCTGCGCTCGAGGAGCGCGATCTTCGCCGGGGCTGCGCCGGCATCTGCATCGGCGGCGGCGAAGCGACCGCTGTGGTGGTCGAACGGCTCGCCTGATGCGCCGTTTCCGCGGCCGGAACGCCCTCGCCGTGCTCGCCCCGTCCGCCTGGCTCGCAGCCGCTGCCGCGCTCGGCCTGGCGCTCGTGGCGCTGCCTGCAGGCGCCCGAGCGCAAGCAACGCCGCCGGCCGCAGCGGCGCCCGCCAGCGCTCCGGCGCCAGCAGCTGCGCCGGCAGCCGACAGAATCACGTTCGAGCTCAAGGTGCCGCAGGAGCGCGGTGGCGGCACGATCTCCGGGTCGGCGGCCGAGCTCGAGAGCTTCGGCGAAGCCCAAGTCACCGCGCTGGGCGCCGTGGAGATCCACTTCCGCGACGTCATCGTCCACGCCGAGCGGCTGTCGCTCGACCGCGACACGATGACGGTCCAGGCCGAGGGGGACGTGGTGTTCGATCAGGGGCCGCAACGGATCTCCGGCCAGCGTCTCGACTTCGATCTCGAGCAGCGCACCGGTACTTTCTGGCAGGCGACCGCCTTCGTCCACCCGGACTACTACTTCTCCGGCGACATCATCGCCAAGACCGGACCCAACGACTTCGCGGTGGACCACGGCGTCTTCACCTCCTGCACCGGCGACAAGACACCCGACTGGAGCTTCGCCATGTCCTCGGCGGAGGTCGAAGTCGAGGGCTATGCGCGAGTGAAGAACGCCCGGCTCAAGGTCAAGAAGCTGCCGGTCTTCTACTGGCCCTACATGCTCTGGCCGGCGAAGACCGAACGCACTTCGGGCATGCTGGTGCCGAACATCGGCTACTCCAAGCGTCGCGGCGAATATCTCGGGCTCGCCTGGTACCAGGTGCTCGGTCCGAGCTACGACAACACGATCTACGTCGACGGCTACAGCGAGGGCTTCTACGGCGCCGGCGACGAGTTTCGCTACCGCCCTTCGGAAACCACCAAAGGCAACGCGCGTTTCTACTTCTTCCACAACGAAGAGCTGCAGGAGGACGCCTGGCGGCTCGACTGGTCCCATGTCGCCGACAAGCTGCCTTTCGGCATGCGCGGTGTCGTCGACATTGAGCACTACAGCGACTTCGAGGTCTTCCGCGACTTCGAACGCAGCGAGAGCCAGAACACCCGGCGCTACGTCTACTCGAACGCCTTCGTCTCCGGCAACTGGGGGGCGCACTCGCTCAACATCCTCGCCGACCGGCGGGAGACGTTCCTCGGCGACAACCAGGAAACCGTCCTGCAGAGCCAGTTGCCCGAAATCGCCTACCGCCTGCGCGAGCGCAAGCTCGGAACGAGCCCGTTCTACCTCTCGCTCGGCGCCACCGCGAACTACCTTTCGGCCGAGCGCGCCGGCTCCTACAGCACCGGCTATGGCCGGTTCGACCTGCAGCCCGAAGTGAAGTTGCCGCTGCGTCCGGCGCCCTGGCTTTCGCTCGCGGTCGCCGCCGGCGGGCGGGCCACCTGGTGGGGCGACAGCTATTCGACGCATGAGGTCGATCCGGAGACCGATGTCGGGTCGCAGCGCTGCGGCGACCAGTCGGTGCCCGACGACCAGCTCTATTGCGGAGACACGCTCACTCGGGTCTATCCCTCCGGCAGCGTCGAGATGGTCGGGCCGTCGTTCTCGCGCATCTTCGACACCGGTGGCAAGAGCTTCTCGAAGTTCAAGCACGTCATCGAACCGCGCTGGACCTACAGCTATCTCGGCGCCTTCGACGAACAGGACCGGGTAGCGCAGTTCGACGAGATCGACCTGCTCATTCCGAGCAACATCGCCGAGTTCGCGCTGGTCAACCGCCTCCTCGCCCGCCCGGCGGACGCCACGCAAGGGGGGGCGTTCGAGATCCTTTCCTTCGAGCTCTCGCAAGCCTACTCGTTCGACCAGACGCAGCCGCTGCAGAAGTCGCGCGACGGACTCACCACCGATTCGTCGAGCCCGTTGTTCGCGAAGCTCCGCTTCAATCCGAGCCGCGCCTTCAGCCTGCAGGCTCAGGCGGCCTACAACACGCTGTTCACCGGGCTCGATTCGACTTCGCTCTCCGGCACCGCGAAGCTCCGGCGCGGCAACCTCGGGCTTACCTGGTTCACCCGCTATGCCTCGGAGAGCTTCAACGACCCGACGCGCTCGGACACGATCTCCGACCAGATCCGCTTCAGCTTCGGGCTCGACATCCTGCCTTCGCGTCTGCGTCTCGACGGTCAGGTGAACTACGACGTCGAGAACGGCGACATCCAGCAGCAGCGCTACTTCCTCCACTACACCTCCCAGTGCTGGAGCGTGCAGCTCGAGGGACGTGAGTACACGCGCGGCCTGGTGGTCGACCGCGACTACCGCCTGTCGCTCACGCTCAAGAACGTCGGCTCGTTCCTGGACATCTCCGGCGGCGCGTCGAGCGGCGGCTGAGGTCCGGCGGCGGTCGATGCGGACGCTCGTTTTCGGCGGCACCGGAATCGTCGGCGGGGCCCTGGTGAGCGAGGGCCGGCGCCGCGGTTGGCCGGTTCTCGGCCTCTCCCACGCGCAGGGCGATATTTCCGACCCACGCCGGGTCGCAGACGCCTGCGCCGCATTCCGCCCCGCACTCATCGTCAATTGCGCCGCGTTTACCAAGGTCGATCTCTGCGAGACCGAGCGCGCGAGCGCCTTCGCCGTCAACGGCACGGCGGTGGGCCATCTCGTGCGCGCGGCGGAGGCTTCGGGAGCGCGTCTGGTCCATCTTTCGACCGACTACGTCTTCGACGGTCGCGCCACATCGCCCTATACCGAGGAGCACCCGACCGCGCCCCAGTCGGTCTACGGCGCCAGCAAGCTCGAGGGGGAGCGGCAGGCACTGGCGAGCGAGCGCTCCCTGGTGGTGCGGACCAGCTGGATCTTCGGTGCCCGGGGAGCGAACTTCGTCGACACCATCGCCGGCCGGATCCGCAACGGTCAGAAGAGCTTTCGGGTCGTCGAGGATCAGGTCGGGGCGCCGACCTGGGCCCCCTTTCTGGCCAGAGCCGTGTCGGATCTGGGAGAATGGGGAATCACCGGGCTGGTGCACTATCAGAATCGGCCGGCGGTCTCTTGGTACGGGCTCGCGCGCGAGATCGCGCGGCGGCTCGACCCGGCGGTCGAGGTGGTGCCGATCCCGACATCGGAGGCGCCGCGTCCGGCGCCCAGGCCGGCCTTTTCGGTGCTGGCGGTCGATCGTTTCGAGCAACTCGCGGGGCGCAACGTCGAGTCCTGGCAGGACGGGCTCGCGAAACATCTTGGGTCCTAGACAAAGGAGCAGCTGAATGCAACGCGTACTGATCACAGGTATCACCGGCTTCGCGGGCTCGCATCTGGCCGAGCATTTTCTCGCCGACCACCCGGGAGTCGAGGTCTTCGGCACCTATCGCTGGCGCAGCCGGCGCGAGAACATCGAGGGCATCGAGGGCAAGGTCCGGCTGCTGGAGTGCGACCTCTCCGACATGACCGCGGTGCGCAATGCGCTCGAGACCAGCCGCCCGGACGCGATCTACCACCTTGCGGCGCAGAGCTTCGTGCCGTCGTCTTGGGTGTCGCCCCTGCAGACCCTGACCGACAACATCTCCGGCCAGACGAACATCTTCGAAGCCGTGCGGTCGCTCGGCCTCGATCCGGCGATCCAGATCGCCTGCTCCTCGGAGGAGTACGGGCTGGTGCTGCCGGACGAGGTGCCGATCAAGGAGACCAATCCGCTGCGGCCGCTGTCGCCCTACGCGGTTTCCAAGGTGACTCAGGACTTCCTCGCCTACCAGTACTTCATGAGCTATGGCATCCGGGCGATCCGCACCCGCGGCTTCAACCACACCGGGCCGCGGCGCGGCGAAGTCTTCGTGACCTCGAACTTCGCCAAGCAGGTGGCGACGATCGAGGCGGGCAAGGCCCCGGCGGTCATCAAGGTCGGCAATCTCGATGCCGTGCGCGACTTCACCGACGTGCGCGACATGGTGCGCGGCTACGTACTGGCGACCGAGAAGGGCAAGCCGGGCGAGGTCTACAACCTGGCTTCCGGCAAGGCGATCACCATCCGCGCCATGCTCGACAAGCTCATCGCCCTGGCCAAGGTGGAGGTCAAGGTCGAGACCGACCCGGCGCGGCTGCGCCCCTCGGACGTCGAGGTGCTGATCGGCGACTACTCGAAGTTCCACGCCGACACCGGCTGGGAGCCGAAGATCCCGTTCGATCAGACGCTCGAAGACCTCCTCAACTACTGGCGTCAGCGCATCGCGCGAAAGTAACGCCCGGTTGCCCCTCCAGAAGCCGCCGTCGCCCGAAGCCGGTCGCTCGCCCTTGCGCATCCTCGTCACCGGTGCTACCGGCTTCGTGGGGCGGAAGTTGGCGGAACGGCTCGCGGCGGCGGGGCATCGGGTGGGCGCGGTGGCGATCGACCAGCATCCGCTGCCGTTCGTTGCAGAGCGCTTCGCGGTCGACATCCGCGATGCGGCCTCGCTGGCAGCGGCGGTCACCCGCTTCTCGCCCGACCGCATCGTGCACCTCGCCGCGCTGTCGCATGTCGGCGAATCTTGGCGGCGGATTCCGGACTACTTCGCGATCAACGTGCTCGGCGTCGAGCACATTCTCGCCGCCGCGGACGATTGTCCGGTGCTCTTCATGTCGAGCGCGGAAGTCTATGGTCTGGTGCCCGACGCCGAGCAACCGATCGCCGAGTCCCGCGCGCTCTCGCCGCGCACCCCCTACGCACTGACCAAAGCCGCTGCGGAGCGCCTGGCGCTCGCCGCCGGGGCGACGGTCGTGCGTTCGTTCAATCTGATCGGCGCCGGCCAGGCGCCGAACTTCGCACTGCCATCTTTCGCGACTCAGCTCGCGGCGATCGAACGTGGCGCGCCGCCGCAGCTCTCGGTGGGCAATCTCACGGCGCGGCGCGATTTCGTGCACATCGAAGATGCGGTCTCGGCGCTCGTTCGGCTCGCCGAGCAGCCGCAACCTGGGGCCGTACTCAATCTCGCCAGCGGCGTCGACCATTCGATCGCCGAGCTTCTCGAACGCCTGATCGCCCTGTCGGGACTCTCCGTGCATTGCAAGGAAGACCCGGAGAAGCTGCGCCCCGTCGACGTGCCGCGCCTGTGCGGCGACGCCTCGCGGCTGCGCGCGCTCGCCTGGGAACCCGAACGCGGCGTCGACGCGGCGCTCGAGGATCTCTTCGCCGAGGCTCGGGCGCACCGAGACAGCGCCTTGGCGGAGGCAGGCGCATGAAGCTCCTCGTCACCGGCGCGACCGGCTTCCTCGGCCGGCGGACCGTCGCCGCCCTGGCGCCGCGCCATGAGCTCCGCCTGCTCGTGCGTCCAGCCGCGTCGCGCGAACGTTTTCCGGCCGGCGTCGAGTTCGTTCCCGGCGACGTCACCGACCGCGCGAGTCTGGCGGCGGCTGCGGCCGGCTGCGATGCCATCCTGCACGCCGCGGCGCTGGTGAAGATCGACGCTCCCGCGGCGGAGTTCGACCGGGTCAACGTCGGCGGACTCGAGAACGTCCTCGCGGTGGCGGCCGAAGCGCGAGTCGCGCGAATCCTCTACGTTTCGAGCTTCATCGCGCTTGGACCGACCGAACGGGGCCCCGGCGGCGTGCTCGACGAGCGGGTCGAGAGCGCGGACCGCGCCTGGATCAACGACTACGAGCGCACCAAGACGCTCTCCGACCTGCGTGCGCGGCGCGCCATCGCGGCGGGTGCGCCGCTCTCGGTCGTCTACCCGGGGGTGATCTACGGCCCGGGCGAGCTCACCGAAGGCAACATCCTGGTGCGTCACCTGCTGGACCTCGCGCACGGGCGGCTGCCGGCGCTGATGGGTAAACCCGAGCGGCGCTGGAACTACGTATTCGTCGACGACGTCGCCGCCGGTATCGTCGCGACTCTCGAACAGGAGAGTGCTGGCCGCCGCTACATGCTCGGCGGAGAGAACGTCACTCAGGCCGAGCTCTACCGCCTGGTGGGCGAGATCGGCAAGATCCGCGTACCGCGCCTGCGCATGCCGGACCTGCTGGCGAGCGCGAGCGGAGCGGCGATGAAGGCCTGGGCGCGATGGACCGGCGGCGTTCCGCGACTCACCCCGGATCTGGTCGAGATCTATCGTCACGACTGGGCCTACGACTCCTCGACAGCCGTCCGCGAGCTCGGCTACAGCCCGAGGAGCCTGCGAGCCGGTCTGGAGACGACCGTCGCCTGGCTGAGGGAGACCGGGGCATGGCCGGCCTGACGCCCGGCGAGCTCGGCCGCAAGGCGGTGCACATGGCGGTCGGCGGCTTCGCCTTCGCCGTGCGCCCGCTCGGCGCGCCCCTCGCCGCTCTCGCGGCGCTTGCGGCAGTGCTCTTCAACGCGCTTCTCTTGCCGCGCATCGGTGGCCGAAGTCTGTGGCGTGAAGGGGAGACCCGCAGCGGCTTCGCGCTCGGGATCGTGCTCTATCCGATCGCGGTCCTGCTGCTGATCGTGATCTTCGCCCGCCACCTCGAAGTGGCGGCGGCGACCTGGGGGATCCTCGCTTTCGGCGACGGCATGGCCTCGATCGTCGGCATGGCGATCGGCCGCCGCAAGCTCCCATGGAATCGGGACAAGAGCTGGGCCGGCTCGTTCGCCTTCATCCTCTTCGGCGGTCTGGCTGCGTCGATCCTCCTGCTCTGGTCGGCGCCGGGCCGTTACAGCGCAGCGTTCGCCATCGCCATCGCCTTCGCCGCGGCGCTGTTCGCGGCGTTGCTCGAGTCGCAGCCCCTGGGCCTCGACGACAACCTCGGCGTGCCCCTGGTCACCGCGGTGGTGCTCTTCTGCCTCACGCTCACCCAGGGGCACTGGGCGGTCGTCGGTGCGCCCGCCTTTCACGGCCGTCTGGCGATCGGCCTGGCGGTCAACATCGTGCTCGCCGTCGCCGCCTATGCGACGAAAGGCGTCGGGCGGTCCGGAGCGGCGGTCGGAACGTTGCTCGGTACGGCGATCTGGGCCTTCGCCGGCCCGTCCTCCTTCGCCCTGCTGTTCGCCTTCTTCGTGCTCGGCACGGCGGCGACCCGGCTCGGCTACGCCCGCAAGGCGGCGGCCGGGATCGCGCAGGAGAAAGGCGGTCGGCGCGGGCCCGGAAACGCCCTGTCGAAAACCTCGATTCCGGCCCTGGCGGCGGTCTTCATCGCCACGACACCTTATCCGGCGCTCTTCGCGCTGGCGCTGGCCGGCGCCTTCGCCACCGCGGCGTTCGACACGGTTTCGTCCGAGGTCGGCAAGGCCTACGGTCGCCGCACCTACCTGATCACGACCCTGCGCTCCGTGCCGCGCGGCACGGACGGAGCGGTCTCGCTCGAGGGAACAGCCTCGGGCATGGCGGCGGCCCTCCTCCTGGGTGGCCTCGGCGCGGCGCTCGGCCTTTATCCGGCAGCGGGCATCTTCGCGGTGGTGATCGCCGCCTTCGTCGCCACGACCCTCGAGAGCGTCGTCGGTGCGACGCTCGAGAAGCGCGGCCTGCTCGACAACGAAGCGGTCAATTTTCTCAACAGCCTCGCCGGCGCACTGCTCGCGGCCGGCGGCGGCGCTCTGCTCCTCTGAGCCGCCCGGGCGCAGCACGCAACTCGCGGCCGCGCCGGCCGTAGTACAGGGCAGGCCCGGAGAATCCAGTGACCGCTGACAGCAGGGCAGCTCTCCAGCAGCGGCTGGCTCTCTGGGGGCCGGCCTTCGGCGTTCTCCTGTTGCACGCTGCCTTCGCCTCCACCTACGGCATCTTTCGCGACGAGCTCTACTATCTGGCCTGCGCGGCGCGGCTCGATTGGGGATACGTCGATCATCCGCCGCTCGTCGCGGCGCTCACAGCTGTGTGGACGGGACTCTTCGGCAACTCGCTCCTTTCGATTCGACTGCTGCCGGCACTTGCCGGAGCCGGTGCCGTGGCGGTCGCCGGGTCGATCGCGCGGCGGATGGGCGGCGGGACGTTCGCGATCGCCCTGACCGGCTTGTCGGTCGGACTCTCGCCGATCTTCCTCGGACTCACCTGCGTGCTGTCGATGAACGCCTTCGACCTGCTGTTCTGGGCGCTCGCCGGCCGCCTCGCCACGTCGCTCCTCGACGGCGGCGACGAGCGCCTCTGGCTCGCCTTCGGCGCCGTGGCCGGCGTCGGGCTGCAGAACAAGATCAGCATGCTCTTCCTCGGCTTCGGTCTGCTCGTGGGCCTGCTCGCGGCGCGGCGCCTCGACCTCCTGCGCAGCGGCTACCTCTGGCTCGGCGGCGGTCTCGCAGCGATCCTGTTCGCGCCCCACCTCGTCTGGCAACAGCTCCACGGCTGGCCGACGCGCGAGTTCGTGGCCAACGCCAGCCAGAGCAAGAACGTGGCGCTCGCACCCCTGGACTTCCTGGCGAAGCAGGTGCTGCAGACCGGGCCCCTGCACGCCGTTGTCTGGCTCTGCGGCCTCGCAGTGCTGCTGTTCGCGGTGCGATTCCGCCGCTGGCGCGCCCTCGGCGTCGCCTACTTCGCCA
>JAGOCP010000392.1 GCA_017998715.1 Thermoanaerobaculia bacterium
ACCTCGGCCTGGAGCCAGCCGCTGTGGAGCCAGAAAAGCGCCAGGAGCGCGGCCACGGCGACGAACAGCTGCCCAGGGGCGAGAAGTCGTCCGCCGCGCTTCAGCGTGCGGTGGCGAAAGGCGAGATCGCTCCGCCTGGCGAGGCGCACTGAGACCAACACCAGGAACGCGAGCACTCCGGCGAGGCCGAGGGACATGAGGAACGGAACGTCACCGTAGAGGCCGCGGAAGGCGGCGAAGGCGAGCAGGAAAGCGACCGCCAGGAGGATCTCCTCCGTCCAGGTCAGCGGATAGGCGCGCTTGGCGAGCTCCGGTCCGGGGGCTGTGGGCGTCACGGGTCCGGCGGCGGCGAAAAGCGGCAGTTTGCCGAAGCTGAAGCTGAGCGCGTCGCTGGGACAGACGCTGACGCAGTCGCCGCACTTCATGCAACCGCTGTCGACGACCATGCCGAACTTCGCCACCTCCTCGTGGACGCGCACGTTGGACGAACAGACGGCGGTGCAGTGCCCCGAGGCGTCGCAGTTCTCGTTCACCCGCACCCGCATCGGCGCGATCTTGTCGACCGCCGCGAAAGCCGCTCCATAGGGGCAGGCATAGGTGCAGAAGCCCTTGGCGCCGAGGAAGTAGACAGTCGCGAAGCCGCAGACGAGCAGGGTGAGGATGCCGATCGTCCAGCCGGGGAAGGTCTCCCAGAGTGCCGAAGTCGTGAGGTCGGTGCCGCGGATGCCGAGCGAGTCGCCGATCCACAGGCGATAGGCCGCCGGCCAGAGGAACATGTAGACGAACGCGAGGTAGGGCACCAGGGCGAGCAGTCGCGAGCGCAGCGGCTTTGGGCGGATGCGAATCTTGAGAAGCAGCCAGCGGCACAGGTCCTGGAGGGCTACGAGATGACAGGCCCAGCCGCAGAACCAGCGGCCGAAGATCGCCGTGATGAGAATCGCGCCGGCGAAGAAGATCAGTCCGGCGTTGACGATGCCGGCTTTGGAGAACTCCATCGCCTCCGAGGGCTCGACCGGCGTGACGGTCTGACCGGCGACCAGCCAGTGGGCGATGTGCACGGCGATGACGACGTGGACCGCGATCAGCACCGCGGCGCGCCATCGCGACATGCGTGACTTGCGGATCGGATGCGAATCGAGCACCGGCAGCACGGCCCTGCCCTTCATCGCTCCACCCTCACCCCGCGAGAAGACGGCGGTAGAGCTCCTCGTAAGGCCGCACCTGGCGGGTCCAGGAGAAGTCCTTCGCCATGCCGTTGAGCATCAGCTGCTTCCATGCCGGCACGTCGCGATAGGCGGTGAGGGCGAAGTCGAGCGCCCAGCGGAGACCTTCGGGAGTGAAGTGGTCGAAAGAGAATCCTGTGCCTGTCCGGGTCACCGGGTTCCACTGCTCGACGGTGTCGGCCAGGCCGCCGGTGCGGCGCACGACCGGCGGCGTGCCGTACTTGAGGCTGTACATCTGGTTGAGCCCGCACGGCTCGTAGCGCGACGGCATGAGGAAGATGTCGGCTCCGGCCTCGATCCAGTGGGCGAGCTCCTCGCTGTAGCCGCGGAAGTACCAGACCTTGCCCGGGAAGGTCACCTGCAGCCAGGAGAGGAACGACTCGTAGCGCTCTTCGCCGCTGCCCAGGGCGAGGAATCGCAGGTCGCGGTGGTAGAGGAACTCCGGCAGGGTGTCGAACAGCAGGTCGAGGCCCTTCTGGGAAGTCAGGCGCGTCACCAGCCCGAGAACCGGCGCCTGGCGCGGGAAGGGCATGCCGATCTTGTCGAGCAGGGCGCGCTTCGTCGACTCCTTGCCCTCGAGACGTTCCGCCGAGTACTTGTGCGGAATGTAGGGGTCGGCCTCGGGGCTCCACACGCCATAGTCGACGCCGTTGACGATGCCCACGAGGTGATCGGCGCGGGCGCGCAGCAGCGGGTCGAGACCGAAGCCGTGCTCGGGAGTCTGGATCTCCTGGGCGTAGGTCCGGCTCACCGTAGTGAGGACGTCGGCGTACAGCAGTCCGGTTTTGAGGAAGCTCACCCGGCCGGCGGCGAGATCCTCGTTGTAGAGCATCTCGGCGTGCGCGGCGAGCCCGAGCTCGTCGAGCGTCTGGGTGGAGAAGACGCCCTGATAGCCGAGGTTGTGGAGGGTGAGGACAGTGCGGGTCCGGGCGAACAGGCGATCCCAGGCGTAGAGCGTCCGCAGGTAGATCGGCGCCAGCGCCGTGTGCCAGTCGTGCACGTGCACGATGTCGGGCGCCCAACCCATCCGCTGGCAGCACTCGAGAGCGGCGCGGGTGAGCAGCGCGTAGCGCAGGTACTCGTCCCACTCGCCGCTGTAGATCGAGTCGTGGTGATAGAGCGCCGGGCAGTGGACGAAGTAGGTGTCGACCGTGCTCTCCGGCAGCCGGGTGGTGAAGATCGAGTAGGTGAACTTGCGCGGTCCGAGGTGGATCTCGAGGTCGCGCAGGAAATCGACCGCGACGAAGGGGAAGTCGAGCTTGGCGACCCGGGCGTAGAACGGCAGGAAGAGCCGGACATCGTGCCCTTGTCTGCCGAGAGCGCGAGAGAGTCCCGCAGCGACGTCCCCCAGACCTCCGGTCTTCGCGAACGGCGTCACTTCGGCGGCGATCTGACAGATCCGCAAGGGCATCGTGGCGGTGCCTTTCTGGTCTTCGGAGGGAGACTTCACCGTTTCGGTCGGCGAGGCGGCAGCCGCTGAAGGTCCGGCCATCGGCGCGTCAGATGACCGTGCCCGGCGGCAACTCGGCGTTCTTCGGCACGACGATGATGCCGCCGCGGATCGAGTAGTTCGGCGTCTCCGCCTCGTCGATCTTGGCCTCGTTCAGGAGCTTGCAGCCGTCGCCGATGCGGGCGTTGAAGTCGATGATGGCGTTGCGGATCGTGCAGTCGCGGCCGATGCCGGTCGGCACCGCATGCGTGGCCGCCTCGGCCAGCGGTTCGAAGCGGTTGGCGCCCATGATGATGGAGCGGTCGATGGTCGTACCGGTCTGCACCGTGGCGCGAATGCCGACGATCGAGTCGGAGATCTTGGCGCCGGTGATGATCGAGCCTTCGCAGAGCACCGACCGGGTGACCGCGCAGCCGTTGATCTTCGTCCCGGGAAGGAAGCGGGCGTGGGTGTAGATCGGGTAGTTCGGGTTGTAGAGATTGAGCGCCGGCAGCGGCACGGTGAGGTCGAGGTTCGCCTGGTGGAAACTCGGGATGGTCCCGATGTCCGTCCAGTAACCGTCGTAGGGAAAGGCGAAGAC
>JAGOCP010000089.1 GCA_017998715.1 Thermoanaerobaculia bacterium
ACGGGAAGGTCTCGAAGCTGCTAAAAACCGCCTCGCACCGCGGAAGCTCGCGCGCCTCTTACCGCCCAGGTAGCTCAGTTGGTAGAGCACGGCACTGAAAATGCCGGTGTCACTGGTTCGAATCCGGTCCTGGGCACCATTTTTTCCTCATGAACGCAAGCTCGCCGGCTTTCAGCCTTCGCCATGCGCTCGGCTGGGTGCTGATTGGCGCTTTCGCGATTCGCCTGATCGCCATCGCGGCGGCGGGACCCGCTCGCCTCGACTTCGGCGATGCCCGGGACTACCGGGCCTTTGCCGCCGCCATCTGCGCCGGTGAGGGCTATCCCGAACGCGGGAATCTGCCCTTCTTTCGCGCCCCCGGCCTGCCGTTCTTCGTCGCACTCGCCACCGGGTGCGAGACCGGATCGCGCATTTCCTGGGCCAAGTTCGCCCTGGCGGTCGTCGACACGCTCCACGTCGCGCTGATTTTCCTGCTCGCGCGCCATTTCGCTCTTGGGCGCCGGCTCGCGCTCGCAGTGGCTGCGGCGGCGGCCCTCCATCCCCTTTTCATCGTGCAAGTGACCGACCTTCGGAGCGAGCCCCTGGCGATGGCCCTGACCACGCTCTCGCTGGTCCTGCTCCTCCGGTACCGCAAGAGCCGCGGCCTCGGTATCCTGCTCGCATCCGGAGCGGCGCTGGGATTCGCGGCACTCGTGCGGCCGCCGTCGCTCGTCGCGCTGGTCGCCTGGATATTCTTCGTTTGGATCGATTCCGCAGGCGCCCCGGTGCGTTCGCGCGCTCTGCGTGTCGCCGTGGTCGGCCTCGGCCTGGCGCTCGTCGTCTTGCCATGGACGGCTCGCAACCGGGTGCGTTTTGGCGAGTGGCTGCTGATCAACGATGCCGCCGGATACAACTTCTGGCGCAGCACGCTGCCGGAGCTCGATCGCCTGCTCGCGACGTCCGATCCAGGGGAGTTCGAGCGCTCGGCCGTCTATCTGGAGGGGGAGCTTACCGAGCGTGTGGCGCGCGAGGCTGCCCGCGCTGCCGCTACTCCGGGGGCCCGCGAGCGCTGGTACTGGAAACGTGGCCTCGAGCAGATCGGTAGCGACCCTGCCCGTTGGGCCCGACTGCTGTGGCGCGACGCGAGCGACTTCTGGCGCCCCTGGCTCGATCCGGTGACGAGAGGGCGATGGATGGCCGTCGCCAGCGGATGCTTGTTCGTCCCGCTCTTCTTCCTGGCGGCGCGCGGACTCCTGCGCCTGCGCAGCGAAGATCTTCCGTTGGCCCTTCTCGTGACCGTCCTCTTCGTCGTCATCACCGTCGCTCACAGCCCGTTCCAGGCCATCGTCCGCTATCGCCTGCCCCTCGCGGAGCCGCTTCTGATGGTTCTCGCCGCACGCGGTACTTTCCGACGCTCTCCGGTCGGCACTTCACCCGGCGTAGCGGGCCCCGCGCTCTCAGGCCGGTAGGGTGACTTTGGCCATCAGCCGCGAGGCTGCCGGCGAGAGCGGCGCGTGGGTGAGGATGCGCTGGATGCGATCCATCGCCTTCAGCTGATCGCCGACCGACTGGTAGAGCAGGAGCTCGCCGAACAGTCCTTCGGCGAGCGCGTTCAGCCGCAGCGTCACCGCTTCGACGTAGGCTCCGGTCGGATAGCGGGCAATATAGGCGGCGCCGTCGGCGATGTCGGAGTAGGTGGCTGCCTTGCCGGCGAGCCGCTCTTCCGCCAGCCGGCGCAGATCCGCATCCTGCTCCTGCTCGGCGAGCTCGGCGAGCGCCGTCAGTTGATCGAGCGCCGGGGCGAGGTTGCGCAGTCCACGCCGCGCGGCTTCGCCGGAAGGGCCCTCCGGGTCGGACTTCCAGGCGGCGAGGAACTCGCCGACGGCGCCGGCCTGGCGGGCGGTCCGGGCATAGGCCTCGCCCAAGGCCAGGTGCACCGCGGGCGCTTCCGGAACGTCCGGGTAGTTGCTCAGGAAGGTCTCGAGGAACGGGGTGCCGTAGACGCCGCTCTTCCACACCGCGAGCGCCGAGGGCAGCAGCTCGTCGCGCTGCTCGCGCAGGGCCTGGCGCTCGGCGCGGAATTCGACCAGCGCCGGGCTGTCGGGCGCGAGTCCGAAGAGAACATCGATCTCCTTGTCGTAGATCGCCAGGACATGGCCGTAGTCGCGCACCCCGGCGGGCCGCGCGCTGATTTCGCTTTCGCGGGCGGCGTGCAACCGCTCGCTGCGCAGCCGCTCCGCCGCAGGACCCAGCGGCCAGGCAGTGAGTGCGGCCGAGTGGAGGAGGTCGAGCGGCGTCAACGGCGGCTTGGTCGGGCGTTCTTCGCGCGAGCCCGCGCCGCGGTCCGGGCGGCGCTCGCCGGTTTCGGCGGCGTCGGGTCGCTTCACCGGCGGCAGGCGGTTCTCATAGGCGAGAATCGAAGCCTGCGTGCGAATCCGGAACGCCTCGGCCGGGCGAGCCGCGCCGGCGGTGAGCTCGGGACTGCGCGCCTTGGCGGCGAGAACGCGCTGGTCGAAGAAGGGATGCGTTCGCCAGTAGCCGTACTCGCGTGAGCTGTCGGGCAGGCGCGAGCCGAGGAGCGACATGAGCTGCACCGTGCCGTCGGTGGCGAAGCCGGCTGCGGAAGCCCAGCGTTGGCCCTCCGAGTCCGATTCGTCCTCGTAGTCGCGGCTGTAGCTGCGCAACAGAAGCTCCGACAGGATCACGCTGGCGGCATAGCTGCCGAAGACGAGGTTGCCCTCCGGCCGGTCGCGCGTGTTGTAGTAGCCGTAGGGGTCGGGCACGTTGAGCGCCGGCTCGCGGTTCTTGTCCGCGGCGACCGCGACCCCCACCAGCACCGCCTGCGAGAGGATGTTGAGCAACATCGCCTTGCGCTCGAGCCGAGTACCGTGTTTCTTGACCACGTGGGCGATTTCGTGGCCGAGCAGCGCCGCCAGCGCGTCGTCGTTGAGACCGAGCTCGAGCATGCCGCGAGTGACGAAGATCTGGCCGCCGGGGAGAGCGAAGGCGTTCGGCTCGGCCATGTCGGCGAGAAAGAAGGAGATCGGAAAGTCGTCGAAATTGGCCTCTTTCGCCACCCGATAGCCGATGGCGGCGACCCGCGCCAGAGCCTCCGGATTGTCCCAGGCACCGTAGACCTGCATCGCCTGCGCGGCGGCCTCCAGGCTCTTGCCGTAGAGCTCTTCGTCGGGCGTCCGGGTCCGGCCCGGTTCGGGCACCTGGTCGCTGGCCGTGCGGCTGGCCGCGCCGGTGTCCGGCGGGGCGGTCGGTGGCGTCAGTGCCGAGTGGGGCGTCCCCGAAGCGGGCAGGACGAGGAGAAGCAGACCGGCGAGGAAGTGCCGAAGCGGCCGCATGCGTTTCGACTGTAGCAGGATGCGTGCCGCCCCTGTGGTAATTTGCCGCCGTATGAGCGACCTGACACTCGAAGTCCCGACGACGAAGTCCGGTATGGACGAGATTCGCACCGCCCTCGACGCAGCGCTGGCGAAGGAGTTCCCGGGCGGCATGCTGCGGCGGAACTGGGCCGGCGATACCCTCGAGCTCTCCGGCCCGGGAGCCAAGGGCGTGATCTCGTTCGAGGACGGCAAGCTGGTCGGGCGCGCCACGCTCTCTCCGCCTGCGAGCATGATGCGCGGCATGATCGAGCAGAAGATCGGCACCGCTATGCGCACCGCGGCCGCCTGACCGGCGAGCCCACCCTCTCCTCTTGAGCTCCTCCGAGCCGTCCCCGGGAGGTGTCGCCGCCGCGTTGTCGCGCCGGGCGCGGGAGCGGCCGGAAGTGCCGTTTCTCTTCTATCGCAACGCCAGAGGGCAGTTTCGCTGGTGGTCGTTCTCCATGGCCGCTGCTTTCTGCGAAGCTGGAGGCGTCGGGGATGAAAAGCTCTCGGTAAAGGGTGTCGTGGTCGAGCGGGAGGCGGTCGAGGTGCTCGGCGGGTTTCTGCGGGCAGCCGTGTCCGGTGTTCAACCGGGTGCGCCGATTCCGGATCCCGGGCCGGAGGTCGGCCGCGATGTCTGGATCTCCTGGCGGCCGCTGTCCGATCCGCGGGAGCTTGCACTCGCGCGTTGGGCCATCCTTTCCGGAGCGGTGATTCTCGTCGAGCCCGGTTCCGGCCTCCATCCGGAGCTCTTCGCCTGGGTCCGGCCGACCCTGATCTCCGGCTCCGTCGCCGAGCTGCTCGGGCTCGCCGGCCAGCTCGAGTCCCTTGCCCCGCGTTTTTTTCGTCAGAGGTGGTTCCGGCAGCGCGCCGAGCGGCTGCGGCTTCTTCTCGTCGAAGGGGAGCCTGCAGCCGGCGAGCTCGAGCAGGTGAGGGCGCGCTGGCGCTCGTTGTCGGCGAGCTTCTCGCCGGGCGTCACGCCGTTTGCGCACCGCGCTTTGGTATAAACCTGCCGACGAAGGAGAGAGCGATGCCGGAATCCCCAGACCTGGGCCAGCCACCCGCGCCGCTGCCAGAGCCGAACGACGCCTCGGCGGCTGTCGAGGTGGAGCTGCGCGCCGACACGGTCTGGACGCGAGCCGTGACGTCGCCGGGGGCGGCGCCCGGTGTCCTGCGCGTTTCGCGCCAGCAACTGCGGGGCCCCTCGGGCCGGGTGGCGATCGTTGCCGCCTGCCGCACGCCGTTCGCGCGCGCCGGCACCGACCTCAAGGAGCTGGATGTCGTCGATCTGGCCGGGATCCCCGCCGCCGAGGTCGTCGCTCGCGCGGGGATCGATCCGGCCGAGATCGACCTGGCCGTCTTCGGCGTCGTCGTCGCGGCGGCGGACGCGCCGAATCTGGGGCGCGAGATCATCTTCCGCGCTGCGCTGCCGGCGACGATCCCCGGGACGACGGTCAACCTCGCCTGCGCTTCGGCCAATCGCGCCATCACCAGCGGCGCGGAGGCGATTCTGCGCGGCGAAGCCGAGATCGTCCTCGCCGGCGGCGCCGAGTCGCTCTCCAACGTGCCGATCGCTTTCTCCCGGGGCGCGGCGGAGAAGTTCGTCGCGCTCGCGAGGGCGCGCAGCATCGGCCAGCGCCTCAAGGGGCTGGCGCGCTTCCGGGCGCGCGATTTCGCCCCCGTGGCGCCGGCGATCGCCGAGCGCTCGACCGGAATGTCGATGGGCGAGGCCTGCGAGAAGATGGCCAAAGAGAACGACATCTCGCGCCGCGCGCAGGACGAGATCGCCCTGCTCTCGCATCAGCGAGCCGCCGCCGCAGAGGCCGCAGGCCTTTTCGCCGACCAGGTGGTGACGGTCTTTCCGCCGCCGCGCTACGACCGGCCGGTGGAATCCGACAACGGCGTGCGCGGTACGACCTCGATGGCGGCGCTCGCGGCGCTGCGGCCGGCGTTCGACCGCCGGCACGGCACCCTCACCGCCGGCAACTCGTCGCCCATCACCGACGGCGGCGGCGCCGTGCTGCTGATGAGCGAGCGCCGCGCGCGCTCCCTGGGGCGGACGCCGCTGGGCTTCCTGCGCTCCTGGGCCTACGCCGCGACCGATCCCGCTCAGCAACTCCTGCAGGGGCCCGCCTACGCCGCGCCGATGGCTCTCGAGCGCGCCGGCCTGCGCCTCGGCGAGATCGATCTCGTCGAGATGCACGAGGCGTTCGCCGCGCAGGTGCTGTCCAACCTGAAGGCCTTTGCCAGCCCGCGCTTCGCCAGAGAGGAGCTGGGGCGAAGCGAACCTCTCGGTGTCGTCGACTTCGACCGCCTGAACGTCAACGGCGGGTCGCTCGCGATCGGCCATCCGTTCGGCGCCACCGGCGTCCGGGTGACCCTGCAACTGCTCCAGGAGCTGCGCCGACGGAACCTGCAGTTCGGCCTGATCACGGTCTGCGCCGCCGGCGGCCACGGCTTCGCCATGGTCGTCGAGCGGGAATGAAGAGCCGGGCGCTGGTCCTCGCCCTGCTGCTCGCGCCCCCTGCGCTCGGCGTGGCGGAGGAGCGGGTCCCCGAGAGCTGGCTGACGCCGGCCGAGCGCGCGGACTTCCAGGCGACACCCTCCTACGACGAGACGATCGCTTTTCTGCGCCGTCTCGAAGCCCAACTGCCGGAGATGAAGCTCGAGTTCTACGGCACATCGGCCGCCGGCCGGCCGCTGCCCCTGGTCATCCTCTCCGCCGAGCGGGCGTTCACTCCCGCCGCGGCCCAGGCGCTGGCGAAACCGGTGGTGCTGATCCAGAACGGCATCCACGCCGGCGAGATCGACGGCAAGGACGCCGCACTGATGCTGCTGCGCGACATCGCCCTGGGCGGGCGCCGCGACCTGCTCGCCGCTTCGACGCTGCTCATCGTGCCGATCTTCAACGTCGACGGTCACGAGCGCGTCTCGCCCTACAACCGGCCGAATCAGGACGGTCCTGTGCTCGGCATGGGCTTCCGCACCACCGCGGATGGTCACGATCTCAACCGCGACTACCTCAAGCTGGTGACTCCCGAGGCGCGGCAGATGGTGCAGCTCATCCACCTCTGGCAGCCGCATCTCTTCGTCGACACCCATGTCACCGACGGCGTCGACCTCGACTGGGTGATCACCTGGGCGATTCCCGAAGCGCCGCTGCTCGCGCCCCCGGTCGACGGCTGGCTGCAGCGGAACTTCCCGCCGGTGTTGGCCGCCGTCGAGGCCGCCGGACACCGGCAGGGGCCTTACGTCAGTCTGGTGGACAGCCTCGACCCGACTCGAGGGTTCGAAAGCCTGGTCTTCGAACCGCGCTATTCGACCGGCTACCTGCCGCTTCGCCACCGGCCGGTGGTGCTGCTCGAGTCCCATTCCCACAAGCCTTATCGCGCGCGAGTGCTCGCCACCCGCGACTTTCTCGCGGCACTGGTGATTCAGGCTGGGCGCGCCGGCACCGCGTTGCGCTCGGCGATCGCCGAAGCCGCCTTCGCCGTCGTGCAGCGCGGGCTGCCTACCGCCGCGCCGAGTGAGATCGTGGTGACCTATGCCCGCGGCGAGTCGGAACCTTACCGGGTACCGTTCTACGATTGGCTGCGCTCGCCCTCGCTGGTCACCGGCGGCGAGGCGATCCACTACCGTCGCGGCGTGGTGAAGGAGCTCGAAGTGCCCTGGTTTCATCGCCTGGTCGCCGGACTGAAACTGCCGCGGCCGCGCGGCTATCTCGTGCTGCCGGGTTGGCCGGCGATCGAGCGCCGACTTCTCGATCACGGCCTGCGCTTCGAGCGCCTGCCGCAGGAGCTCGAGCTCGAGGTCGAGACGGCGCGGCTGAGAGAGCCCAGACCGGCGGCCGCGAGCTATCAAGGAGAGACACCTCTCGAGGCGAAGGTGACCCGCAACAGCGAGCGGCGCATCGTTCCGGCCGGCACGCTCTGGGTGCCGGCAGATCAGCCCGACTTCGCCGTCGCCGTGCAGCTGCTCGAGCCCGAAGCGCCCGACTCGGTTCTCTCCTGGGGGCTCGTCTCCGGCCTTTTCGAGGGCAAGGAGTACATCGACGGCGGCGCGCTCGAGCTCTTCGCGCGCCGGGCACTCGAAGAGCCGGAAGTCGCCGCCGACTGGCAGCGTGCCCTCGCCGATCCCGCCTTTGCCGGCGACCGTGGCGCGCGCTATCGCTGGTGGTTCGCCCGCACGCCCTGGTGGGACGCCGAGCTCGGGCTCTATCCGGTGATGCGTCTCATGGCGCCTCTGCCGGCGCCGCAGGGCCGCCAGCTGACGCTGACCCCGCAGACGGTTCCGCGCTGATCGGCGCGAGCCGCAGCACGAGCTCCGACTCCGCCGCAGTCTGTTCGTAGTCGGGGGACTCGAGCTGCTCGCGCAGCCGGGCGGTGACCGGCAGGATCATGATGGAGGGCGGCCACCGCACGGCGGCGCCGGTGGCGGCGTCACGCAGGCGGCCGTCGCTCGCGGCACGCGTCGCCTCGCCGAGCGACAGCGGGGCGAGCGCCTTCTGGAAGCTGCGGAAGAGTCCTTCGCGGTGCGGGTCGAGAAAGCGTAGCTGGCTGCGCGCCTGCGCCGCGGCATGAAAGTGGGAAGGCGTGACCAGGATTCCCGCGAGGTTCAGGCGATCGCAGATCAGCATCGTCGCCGCCATCGTCTCGCGCAGCATGCCGAGGCCCGGATGGGTCTGCCCCGGGAGCGCGGGACGGGCAGGCGTGAAGCGGGCACGCGGGTTCTGCAACAGCAGCCAGTCGATCGCCAGCAGCTCTTCTCCCGGAACCGTCCGACGGTCGCGCCTGAGGCGCATCTCGAGCAACAGCTCGCGCCGGCCCTGCGAACCAAAGATGCGCAACGTCTGCCCGGAGGCGCCGAAGTCGAATTCGACTTGGGGGTTCTCGTAGCCGAGCTCGCGCAGCCGAGTCAGGTGGCCCAGCCTTTCGAGAGCAAGCTCGAGCCCTGGCAGCGAGTAGAAGCCGAGCAGGCGTGACTCGGGGCTCGTGAGCCCCTGGCCTCCGCCGAGATCGGCCTCGGTCAGCAGCGGCTCTTCATCGGCCGGTCCGCGCAGCTCGCCGATCGAGAAGCTCTGCACGAGGTCGCGGAAGCGGTCGAGGATGAGGGCATCGGTCGTCGGCGGTTCGACCCGCCGGCCGCAGAGGAGCCACGAAAGATAGCGCGCGAAGTACCGCCAGCTCTTGTCGCCGTAGCCTCCAGCGAGGGTCACGACCAGCGGCAGCCGGCGGCGGCGCGCCAGGCGGGTCACTTCGAGATCGCGCGCGAAGAGGCCGTCGGCGGTGAGCTGCCAGTCGCCGAGGGCGTCGTCTGCCGCCGGGTCGGCGCCGCAGAGATAGAACACCAGCTCCGGGGCGAAGCGGTCGAAGAGCGCCGGCAGCGTCTCTGCCAGCGTGGCGAGGAGGCGCTCGTCGCCGACGCCCGGGCCGAGCGGCAGGACCGTCGCCTCGACTGCAGGCGAGTCGTCCCAGTTCTGGTTGTGAACGGAGTAGGTGTGGACGGTCGCGTCCGCGGCGAAGATCGAGCGTGTGCCGTCGCCGTCGTGAAGGTCGAGATCGACCACCAGGATCCTGCCGTGAAAGCCCTGGGCGCGCTGGGCCCGGACGGCGGCCGCGACATCGTTGAGAATGCAGAAGCCGCGGCCGCGATCGCGATGCGCGTGATGGAAGCCGCCGCCGAGGTTGACCGCGATGCCGCCCGAGGCGCGCGCCAGGCGGGTCGCGAGGAGCGTGCCGCCGGTCATCTCGCGTTCGACCGCGATCAGCGCCTGTTCGGCGCGATCCGGGATGGCGAAGCCGACGACCGGCGTCAGCGCTCCGGGTTGCTGCAGGCGCTCGAGGTAGTCGTCGTCGTGCGCCGCGCGCAGCTCGGCGAAGGTCGCCGGCAGTGGCCGGTGCAGCCGGCGGCGCAGGACGAGCCCGGCATCCCGGAGGAACGAAAAGATGCGTGCAGAGCGCTCGGGGTCGAGGAGTCCGCCCGGCAGCGCATAGCGGTAGCCCGGGGCGACGACCAGGTCGACCCTGGGTTTTCGCCGCAGCACCGCCCAACGCAGCAGGCCGCGGCGGGCGTGGCGGAAGACTGCCGGCGATCGCTGAGTCGTCGTCGTACCTCGACTTTCCGGCCGTCCTAGTTGAACAACTTCAGGAAGACGATATAGGCCACCAGCCCGTCGTCGGGTCCGGCGACCGGCGTGCCGATGTCGAGGTTGATCAGCGTCTCCCAGGGACCCATGAAGGTGCCGGTGACGCCGACGCCGGAGAGCAGCTCGTTGTCGAGCCCGCTCGCCTTGTCGGTCGCCCAGGCCGCATCGACCACGGCATCGAGGCGCAGCAGCTGGCCGAGCTCGAAGCCGTAGCTCGCATGCGCGGCGTAGGCCTCCTCGGCGCGCACCTTGCCGATCTGGTAGCCGTGCACCCGGGTGCCGCCGAAGAAGCCGAACTGGTACTTGCTGAAGCGGTCGAGATCGCTGCCGCCCAGGTACTCGAGGGAGAGACCGATCTTGCGGAAGTTCGCCAGGTACCAGTTCTTGCTCGCCGAGACCTGCCAGGTCAAGTAGTCCTTGGCTTCCGGGTCGAAGTCGCCGTTCGCGGCCGCTTCAGGCAGGCCCCAGAAATCCCACTTCGTGCGCTGGTGGAATCCGCCGCTGAGCTCGAGCCGGTACCCGGAACGCGAGTAGGCAAGCGCGGTCGCGAGCGAATGGGTGAAGGTGCTCTCCGGCACGACGAAGTCGGGGGCAGTGTTGTCGGTGTCGCCAAAGCTCGAATAGGCGAAGCCGTAGCTCGCGCTCCACTTGAGGAAGTTGCCCAGCGGGTGTCCGAGATTGACCGACACCCGCGCCGGCAGCTCTTCGACCTCCTCGCCGGGCGACTCGATGCCGTCGCGATAGAGCTGGTCGCTCGAAGCGATGGCGATGGCGAAGACGTCGACGCCGAGGTCGAACTTGCTTTCGAACAGGCGCGGGTCGGCGTAGTTGAGGATCCCCAGCACGCCGCCGAAGAAGGCGTTCAACTGACGCTTCTTGCCGCCGGCGTCGAGGTTGAAGTAGTTGATGCCGATAAGCGGCAGCGGATAGTCGAGCGAGTCGTCGTAGAACGTGCCGCCGATCAGGAAGAGCCGATCGCTGTCGAAGCCCTCCTGGATGGTGCGCACGCCGGTCGTCTCGTCCTTGACCAGGTAGCGGAAGCCCTTGTCGGTGTCCCGCACCATGGTCGTGCTCGAAGCGAGGACTTCGTCGCGGCGCTGGTCGAACTCCGGGCCGTTGATGCGCACGCCGGAGAGCCGCACCTCTTTCTCGACCACCGTTGCAGTGTTGAGCACCGAGAGGATCTGCTGGCCGACGACCTTGAGCGGCAGGAAGTAGCTCGTCGCCGACCAGGGCGCCGCGGCGCCGTTTTCGTCGATCGGCTCGTAGGTCATTGTCTCTTCGTTCGACAGCACCTCGCCCTGCAGACCGAGCTGCACCGCCCGCGATCGCACCCGCGCCCAGAGCGCGCGATCGATCCAGACCGTGCCGCGATAGAGGTTCCTGCCTTCGACCGCGGCTGCGGGCTCGAACTCGACCACCCAGCAGTCGCGCCCGTCGACGGTCTCGCGCCCGCGCAGGGTGTAGCGGTACTCCTTGGTGAACAGGATCTCGAGCGGCATCGCCGCGGCCTTCTCCGGCTGGATGAGCGGCAGCTCCGGGATCTCCTTGCCGCGCCACTTGACGCCGTTGACGAAGAAGCTCTGCCAGGCCCAGTCGAACGGCTGGCCCTGGCGGAAGAAGAACTCGCCTTCGAACGTCGCTTCGATCGCCTGCGTGCCGGAGGCGGCCTGGAAGCGCAGCGTCGTCGCATTCACCGCCTGATAGCGCAGCAGGCGGCGGGCCTGGCTGTCTTCGAAGGCCTGCAGACGGCGCAGGATCTCTTCGACCGGAATGTCGCGCTCGGAGGCGACCGTCACCTCTTCGGCGATCCCTTCGAGCTCGGCTGCCGAGGGGCGCTCGAGGCGCAGGAGCTCGACCGGCTGGGGCTTCACCAGGCGAACCTCGGTCGCCGTGGCCGACCGCCGCGGCTCGGCGAGCGCGGTGGCGGCGCCGGTCGCGAGGTCGATGCGCATCGGCGTCTTGAGCTGGGGGTCGGGGAAGGTGAGTACGATCGGCTTCGCGGCCGCGGCAGGCGCCTTGTCCGTGGCCGGAGGCGCCAAAGGGGAGGCGACGACGACCCGCAGACCCAGATCCTCGCCGCGCACGAAGCTCCAGGCCTTGGCGGCCCCCTGCGGCACCGTTCCGTAGTCCGCCTGGAGCTCGCCGCGAAACTCGTTCGCCATCACCTTGAGCGGCGCCAGGTCGGCGGCGGTCGGAGCGCTCGGCAAGCCCGGAGCGGTCGCCTGAAAGAAGGCGATCGCGAAGCCCGCCGCTGCCTGCTCGGCGAGCTGGGCGGCAGCCTGCAGCGGATCCAGCACCAGCGGCTCGAGAACGATCGGCTTGCCGGGATCGAGCCCGGAGAGCTGCGCCAGAGCTGCGGACGTCTCATCGCCCTGCGGTGAGAGCGCGACGCCGTCGAGGTACGCCGCAACGCCCTCGCCGTACCAGAGCTCGATCCAGTCGGCAGCGGTCGGCAACGGCTGAGCGAAGATCCGGCTCTCCGGTTGGACACCGGTGAGTGCGACCGCCGCGCGCTTGACCAGAAAGGCATACTGCCGGGC
>JAGOCP010000393.1 GCA_017998715.1 Thermoanaerobaculia bacterium
GCACCTTGCCCGAGATGCCGAGCAGGTTCTGCACGTGGTGGCCGATCTCGTGGGCGATCACATAGGCCTGCGGGAACTGGCCGGGTGCATTGAAGCGGCGGGCCAGCTCGTCGAAGAAGCCGAGGTCGAGATAGACCCGCTGGTCGGCCGGGCAATAGAACGGCCCCATGGCCGACTGCCCGACGCCGCAGTCGGTGCGCGTGGCGCCGCGGAACAGGACCAGCTTGGGGTCGCGATACTGGCGCCCCATGTCGCGGAAGATCTCCTGCCACACATCCTCGGTGCTCTTCAGCACGCGCGACACGAACTGCGTTTCCGCGTCGCCGGCTGGCGACTGCGTGCCCGGCGTGCGGCTGGCCGAGGAGGACGGCGGCGCCGGCGCATAGCTCGAGGTGCCGCCGCCCGCGATGTCGCTCAGGATGGCGCCGGGATCGGCGCCCATGATCATGGCGATGACGACGAAGGCCACTAGGCCGAAGCCGCCCTTGAACAGGCCGCCCCCGCCGCCGCCCATCGGGATCGGAAAGCCGCCGCCGCCTAGTCCACCGCCGAAACCGCCGCCTTCGCCGCGGCGATCCTCTATGTTGTTGCTCTGGTCGCCATCCATCTGCATGGCTTAGGTCTCCTTGGCCGAGATGTTCCCGGCGAGATCGTCTCCGGATCGTCTATAATGCCCGGTGATGAGTCTCACCATTGCGACCTGGAACATAAACTCGGTCCGGCTGCGGATCGTAAACGTCGAACGGTACCTGAAGTTGCGCCAGCCCGACGTGCTGTGCCTGCAGGAGACCAAGTGCCCGGACGAATTCTTCCCGCACGAGGCGTTCGAGCGGATGGGCTACATCCATCGCTTCGTGCAGGGCATGAAGGCCTATAACGGCGTGGCGATCCTCTCCAAGGTGCCGTTCGCCGCCGGCACCGTCCATCATCGCTGCGGCAAGGAGGATTGCCGGCACATCGAGGTGGCGCTCGACGTCGGCGGCGATCCGATCCTGCTCGACAATCTCTACATCCCCGCCGGGGGCGACATTCCCGACCCCGATCTCAATGTGAAGTTCGCGCACAAGCTCGATTTCTATCGCGAGATGGCGGCGTGGTACGCCGAGCGCAAGCTTGGACCGCGCGCCCGCAAGGGCCTGCGCCGCATCACCGTGGGCGACCTCAACGTGGCGCCGCTGGAACACGACGTGTGGAGCCACAAGCAGCTCCTCAAGATCGTCTCGCACACACCGGTCGAAGTGGAATTGTTCGGCAGGCTGCAGGCCTCGCTCGACTGGATCGACGTACCGCGTAAGTTCGTACCCGAGAGCGAGAAGCTCTATTCGTGGTGGAGCTACCGCAACAACGACTGGCGCGTTTCCAATCGCGGGCGCCGGCTCGACCACATCCTGGCGAGCCCCGCCCTTGCGGGAGCGATCCGTAGTCATCACATCGACGTCGATCTGCGCGACTGGGAGAAGGCATCGGACCATGTGCCGGTGTCGGCGACGTTCGAGGTCTAGGGGGAGCCCGCCATGCTGCAAATCATCGTCACCATCCTGATCGGCTTCGTCGTGGGTCTCCTGGCCCGCTGGATCGGTCCCGGCGTGGGCATCCAGGGCTTCTGGATCACCGTCCTGATTGGCGTCGTGGGTTCGGTGATCGCCACCTATGGCGGCCAGGCACTCGGCCTCTACCGTGCCGGCCGGCCGGCCGGCTTCATCGGTTCGGTCATCGGCGCGATCGTCCTGCTGGCTCTCGTGCAGCTCTTCGGCCGCTAACGCACGCGATAGAGAAAGTACCGGTCCTTCGGCACGCCAGGAGGCTCGGGCAGCCGCTGCCAGCGCGCGACGTCGAGCGCCTGATTGGCCAGCACGTAGCCGCCGGACACGGCGAGCCGGTCGAGCGCCGGTCCCAGCCATTTGCCCATCTCGACGTTCGCCTGGTGGTCGCCGGTGCCGAGATCGGTGTGGATCAGCGCCGCTGTCGTGCCGAGCCGTCGCGCCGCTTCGTCGATCGTCCGGTCGGCGTCGCCGAGGAACAGGCGGTCGTCGGGCGGGATGCAGTCGGGATGGGCTGCGACCTTGCGCTCGAAGACGAAGATGTCCCGCCTGGGAAAGAGCTCGCGCAGATGGTCGTAAGTGCGTCCGTTGCCGAGGCCGACTTCGAGAATCGGACCGGGCACGGCGTCGATGGCGGGCTTCAGGAAGTTCAAGCAGTCGCGCTGCGCCTGCATGCGCGCGATGAAACTGTCGAGACGGCTCATATTGATGCGATCAGCCGGCTCTGGTGGCGGCGCGCAGTTTCTGGTTGGTGTCCTCGAGGCGATGCGCCAGCTCGCGCATGATCTCGATCGCCATCTCCGGGAACTCCGCAACCAGGCGATAGAACATGTCCTTGGTGATCTTGAGCGTGGCGAGCGGCTCCTTGGCCTTGATGGTCGCGGTGCGCGGCACGTCGCACAGGATGGCGATCTCGCCGAAGAAGCTGTTGCGCTTCATCTCGGCGACCGAGATCTGGCCGCTCGGCGTGTCGATCAGCACGTCGGCCGTTCCGCCCAGGATCACGTACATCGTGTCGCCGGGATCGCCCTGGTGACAGACCTCCTGACCGACGCCGAAGTTCACCCGCTCGCTGGTGAAGGCCAGCAGCTTCAACCTCGCCTGCTCGACCTTCGAGAAGATCGGCACACCCTTCAGCAGCTCCACCTCTTCGTTGAGGTTCATCGCGTCCTCCTCGATGCGCCCTACGCCGACGCCATCAGCTCGGTATAGAGCCCGCCTCTTGCCGCCAGCTCCGACGGCGATCCCTGGGCGACAACGCGGCCGCCCTGCATAACGACGATCTGCTCGAACGGCTCGGCCTGGTTGGGCCGGTTTGCGATCCAGAACACACCGGAGCCCCGTTCGGAAGCATCGGCCAGAACGTTGTCGCGAATGCGGTCCTGGGTGCGACCGTCGAACATGGCCACCGCCTCGTTGACGACCACGAGCTGCGGCCGCTTGATCAGGGCGCGGGCGATTCCGAGCTTCTGGCGCTGGGTCGCCGGAAGCCTCTTGCCGCCGACACCGACATTGTACTCCAGGCCGACCTCGATCACCGAATCGCGCAGGCCGAGCTCGTCGAACACCTGGGCGATCAGGGTGCCGATGCGCTCGCCGGCCTGCGCCTGGCCGTAGACCAGGCGGCCGAACAGGATGTTGTCCTGCAGGGTGGCTGCGCTGTTGTAGCGCTCGAAATCGTAGAACTCGACGGCGTCGCGC
>JAGOCP010000090.1 GCA_017998715.1 Thermoanaerobaculia bacterium
ACTGCGAGTCGAGCCAGCCCTGCAGCGAGTTGCGCGCGCGGGCGCTCGCGGTCTCGTCCCAGCGCGCCGCGACGCGCGGATCGGCGGCGCCGGACGAGGGAACTTCTGCGTGCGCCCGGGTCACCTGGAGAGCCGGGTCAGGGCGGTGTCGATGAAGCCGGCGGCTTCTGGGCTTCGCCGGTCATCGGCACGAAGCGCACCGGCGCGACGTTCTTGCGCTCGATGCCGGTGGGCGTCCGGGTGTAGACCAGGAGGTCCTGGAAGAAGGAGCCGACCGGAATCACCAGCTTGCCGCCGACCTTGAGCTGGTCGAGGAGCGGCTGCGGGACCTTCTCCGGCGCCGCGGTCACGACGATGCCGTCGAACGGCGCCGCCTCCGGCCAGCCGGCGTAGCCGTCGCCGACGCGGAAGTGGATGTTGCCGTAGCCCAGGCCCTCGATCGCCTTGCGCGCGCTGTCGGAGAGCGGCCCGAGGATCTCGATCGTGTAGACCTCGCCCGCCACTTTCGACAGCACCGCCGCCTGATAGCCGGAGCCGGTGCCGATCTCGAGCACCTTCTCGCCGCCTTTGAGATCCAGCAGCGAAGTCATCAACGCCACGATGTAAGGCTGGGAGATCGTCTGCTGCGAGCCGATCGGCAGCGGAAAGTCCTCGTAGGCCTGCGGCCGGACCTTCTCGGGGACGAACAGGTGGCGGGGCACCACGCCCATCGCGTCGAGGACGCGGGAGTCCGAGACCCCGCGCCCGCGCACGACATCGACCATCTGGCGCCGCTTGGTCGCCAACGGGTCCTCTTGTGCGCCTGCCGGCATGGGCGAAACGTAACAGAGTGCGAGCAGCGCGATGAGGGCGCCGGAGGTCCGGGTCGGGTTGCTGCGTCGGGTACGGGACACGTCGAGGTGCATTCTCGCCGTCCAGGGCTGCAAAGTTCAAGCCATGGCACCCGCGAGCCGCCGCGAAGCGAGACGACCCCGCGGCCACATGGTCGAGGCCGGAGCCCGATTTCGATTTCTTTCGGTTGCTAGGATGCAGGGGTGAATCCCGCGAAACTCCCGCTCGCCGACATCGTCGAACGCTGCGAACACCTGTTGCGCCTCTCGCCGGCCGACTCGACCGTCATCAGCTGGATCGAATCCGCCTCGAATCTGGCGATCGAAAGCACCCGGACGCGGCGGGTCGAGAGTTCAGCCAGCCGGATCGTCGTCGTCCGGGTGCGCGAAGGGCGGCGCTCGGGCCTCGCGCGCTCGGAGGCGAGCGAAGTCGGTGAGCTCCAGGCCACTCTGCGCCAGGCTCTGGCGCTCGCCCGCGCGGCGTCGATCTCGCCCGACTGGGAATGGCCGCGCGCCGCGGAGGAGCCGAGTCCGCAGGCGACCCTCGACGGGCTGCACGACGACGAGGTTGCCGGTCTCGCGCCTCCAGCGGCGCAGCAGAGGCTGCAGCGGCTCGCCGACCGCCAGTCGACGCTGCGCTGCTCGTGGTCGGAGCTCGGCCTGGTGGTGGCGGCGAGCGGACGCCCGACCCGCGCCGCCCGCGCGACCGAGATCAGCCTCGAGGCGCGCACCGGCCGGCGCCCGGGCTCGGGCTTCGCGGCGGCGTCGAGCCGCACGCTGCGCGACCTCGCTTTCGAGCGCCTGGTGGCGCGTGCCCAGTCGCTGCAGGCGAGCGAAATCACCGAGGCGCTGCCGGACCGGCAGGAGCCGGCGGTACTCGCACCTGAAGCGGCAGTGGCTCTGCTCGAGCTGGTGGCGCGCGAGGTCTTCTCCGGGCGCCGCTTCGTCGCCGGTCAGGGACCGCTGGCCGATCCGGCGGAGCGGCGGGCGCTCTCGCCGTTGGTGCGCCTGGTGGACGAGCCGGGTGAGGTCGCGATGCTCGGATTTCCGTTCGACTACGACGGCCTGTCGAAGCGGCGGCGTGAGCTGGTGCATGAGGGCGAGCTCGCCGGGCCGGTGCTCGACCTCGAGCTCGCCGCGCGCTGCGGGCGTCACTCGACCGGCCACGGCGTCGCCGGCGAGGACGCCACTCCCGGCCACCCGCAGTGGCTCGCCGGCGACGAGAGCGAGGACGACCTGCTGCGGCGCTCCGCCGGCGGTATCCGCATCGGCTCGATCGAGAACCTGCGCTGCCTGCCCGGGCCCGGCCTGCCGTTCCGCGGCGTCGCCCGGAGCGTGCGCCGGATCGGTGAAGGCGGCAGACTCGAGGCGGCGCTGCCGCCGCTCATCTGGACGGGAAAGGTCCTCGACCTGCTGGCCGCCGTCGACGGTGCGGCGCGCGAACGCGCACTGTGGATTCCGGCGACGCATCGCTCGCCGGCGGTCGCGCCGGCGCTGCGCCTGTCAGCCGTCGGCGACCTCTCGCCGTCGCGCGAAGTGCGCGGCTAGCCCGTCAGCTCGCCGTGCGGCGCAGCAGGAGCACGGTCTGGTCGTCGCCTTGCGCCAGTCCGCCGGCGTGGGCGCTGACTTCGCGGTCGATGCGCAGCATGAGCTCCTCGAGCGGCGTCTCCCGGGCATCGGCGAGAAGCGCTGCCAGCCGATCGAATCCGAACTCGACGTCGTCGGGTCCCACCGCCTCGGTGATCCCGTCGCTGTAGAGGCAGAGCAGATCCCCCTTCTCGACCGTCGTCACTTCGGTGCGGCAGCTCACTCCCGGCAGGAGTCCGAGCGGCAGGCCGCCAGGCCCCATCTGCTCGACACCGCCGCGGGCGCGCACGATGATCCCCGGATTGTGGCCGGCGTTGAGGTAGTGCAGCTCGCCGGTCGATGTCTCGAGGCGGGCGGCGAGCAGGGTGATGAACTTGTTCGCCGCCGAGGAGGCCAGGATGTGCTCGTTCAGGCGGAAGAAGAGGTCGGATCCGAGCTCGAGGCGATCGAGCAGCAGGCGCAGCGCCGAGTGCAGCGTCGAAACCAGCAGCGCCGCCGGAACCCCTTTGCCCGAGACATCCCCGAGCACCAGGCCCCAGCTGCGACCGCCACCGAAAGGGAAGAAGTCGTAATAGTCGCCACCGATGTGCTTGGCGGGGCGGTTCCAGCCCGCGAGCTCGTAACCCGGGATCTGCGGCGTGCCCTTGGGCAGGATCTGGCGCTGAATCTCGGAGGCGAGCTCGATCTCGCGCTCGAGGCGCTCCTTCTCGAGCGCCTGGCGATGCAGGTCGGCGTTTTCGAGCGCGATCGCCGCCTGGTTGGCAAGCAGATCGAGCGTCCGCCGGTCGGCCGGCGAGAAAGGCCCGACCCCCTGGCGGCTCTCCTTGTCGCCGATCACCAGCAGACCCTTCGGCAGGCCGTCGATGGCGACCGGAACGCCGAGGATGTAGAGCGCCCCCGGCAGGACACAACAGGTCGGCCGGGGCGTTCCGGCGAGGAGCTCCTGCGTTTCGTCGTCCGCCGGGTCGAGCCGCGCCTGGGCGTCGCCGCCGAAGGCGCGGTGCAGGTCGAAGCGGTCCTTCTGCATGAGATAGAGGGCGCCGCGGCGCGCGTCGGAGAGCGACACGGCGCGCATCAGGATCTCCTCGCACAGGCGCTCGAAGTCGAGCGTCGAGGCGATGGCGAGGCCGACGTCGTAGAGCGCTTCGAGCTGCACGCCGCGTGACTTGACCTCGAAGTCCTGACGTTTCAGCTGGCCACGCAGCACCAGCTCGCGCGCCGCGGTGACCAGCGCGAGGAGAATGGCTGGCGTCGCGACCCCCGGGTTCGGCTCGGCGCCGTTCCAGCGCACGAGGCCGCCGCAGAACTCGAGCTGACCGGGGCTGTCGGCGACCGCCGCCGCGAGGAGCTCGTCGTGCATCGAGCCGGCAGTCGCGAGCTCACGGCGGAAACCGCGTTCGTTCTTCAAATAGAGTGCCGCGCCGCGCGATCCGGTGGCGCGATCGAGCAGCTTCAGGAGTTGCTCGACCAGCTGCCTGCCCTGCGGCTCGCGACGCGCCAGCGCCAGGAGCTCCTCTTCCATGCTGTCCGAGGCACGACGGTTGGTTGCGGAGTCTGCGGGGCCGCCGGCGGTCACGGCGCGAGCTGCGTCACCGCGGTCGTCTGGTCGGGGTAGATCGAGGCGTACTGCGCCAGGCCCATGATGTGGAAGGTCTTCTCGATCGTCGGGGTGAGGGCGCAGAAAGCGAGCTTGCCCTCCACTTCCAGCATCTTCTCGATGATCTCGATCAGGATCGAGATGCCGATCGAGTTGATGATCTTGGTTCCGGTCAGGTCGAGCACCAGAAGGCGGTATCCCGAATCCAGGAGCTCATAGGCGGCGCGGGCGATCTCTTCTCCGCCCTGATTGTTGATGTAGCCCTCGGTCTGAATCACGGCGAGAGCGTCGCGGCGATCGATGGTCAGTTTGAGCGCTTCGGTCATCGTTCCCCGTCCCTTCCCTAGCGTGACTTGCTCATGACGACGGTGGTGCCGTTCGTGCCCGAGAGGATCCGCACCTCGTCCATCAGCCCCTGGATGATCTTAAGGCCCCAGCCGCGCTTGCGCGAGCCCTTGAGCTTGGCTTCGATCTTCGGCTCCTCCACCTCGGAGAAAGCGAAACCGACGCCGCGATCGTGGACGCTGATCTCGAGGCAGTCCGGCTCGCGGTCGCCGATCAGGCAAAAGGTGATCTCCACCTTGCGCTCCGCGGAGTGACTGTGCTCGAAGGCGTTGATACAGGCTTCGACGACCGCCAGGCGGACTTCGTCGACGCGGTCCGGGCTCATGCCGATGAACGCCGCCAGGGAGCTCGCGGCCTGGCTGGCCACGACCTCCATGTCAGGCGCCATGGGGAGTGTCAACTTGACCTCCCGTAGCCGGGACCGTCCAGGCATCAGGCTCTCGCTCTCAAAAGCTCAAAAAGAGCTGCACCAGATAGACCAGCGCCGGAGGAATGCGGTCGGTAGCGAGCAGCCAGGTGACGCTTCCAATAGCGACGGTTCCGGCGATCCATTCGATCGGCAACGCACGGACATCAATCGACTTGGCGGCGGACTGTAGCATGAGCAATCTCCTTGGTGCCGACGGACAGAGGCAACGTCGCTGCCAACTCCCGGTCCGCACCAGCAGAAATGCTCCAAGCTGCTGTCAGGAAAGAACTTAAGTCCCACCCGAAAGAGCCCCACCGGGACTTCCTGTCCAGCCCGACTGGGACTTTTTGCCGCAGGTCGACGGGAAAGCTCTGATCTCCCGCTCTCCAGACGCCGAAGAGTCGCAGCGGATTCCTGAATGGGGCTTTTTGTCTCTTGCTGGTCTTTTTGTCCCGCATTCGACAAAGACTTGAGAATCAAGCCCTTACGGGCCGCAAGGTCAGAAGCCCTTGCGATGGAGGGTGCGGCGATCGAGTCCCAGGAGCTTCGCGGCCGCGCTCCGGTTGCCGCTGGCGAGCTTGAGCACGCGTTCGATGTGGCGGCGCTCCACGGCCTGAAGGTCGAGCGCTTCGGGGCCGGAGCCACGGCTCTCGCTGCCGAGCAGCGAGCGCACGAGGGCCGCTTCGATGGCGCCCTCCGCCAGCGAGACGGCGCCGGCGATCAGGTTCTCGAGCTCGCGCACGTTGCCGGGATAGTCGTAGTCGAGCAGCAGCGCCAGGGCGTCGCGGGTGATCGGCGGCACCGGGATCCCCTCGCGGCCGCAGAACTGCTCGACGAAATGCCGCACCAGAAGAGGGATCTCCTCCCGCCGCTGCCTGAGCGGCGGGAGCTCGAGCTCGACGCCCTTGATGCGGTAGTAGAGGTCTTCGCGGAAGCGCCCCGCGGCGACCAACTCCTCGAGACTGCGGTGCGTCGCCGCCACCAGCCGGACGTCGACCGGGATCGGCCGCTCGCCGCCCAGGCGCACGATCTCGCGCTCCTGCAGCGCGCGCAGGAGCTTCACCTGCAAGGCCGTCGGCATGTCGCCGATTTCGTCGAGGAAAAGCGTTCCGCCGTCAGCCAGCTCGAACTTGCCGCGCCGCGCCGAGACGCCGGTCGCCACACCCCCTTCGATGCCGAACAGCTCGCTCTCGAGAAGCGACTCCGGCAGCGCGCCGCAGTTGATCGCGACCAGCGAGCCGCTGCGCCCCGACAGATGATGCAGGAGCTTCGCCACCAGCTCCTTGCCGGTGCCGCTCTCGCCGCGCACCAGCACGTTGACGCTGCGCGGCGCGACGCGCTCGACCAGCTCGAGAACGCGGCGCATGCCCGGCGAAGCGGCGACGATGCCGGAGCCTTCGAGCTCGGAGGCGAGCTGGCCGCGCAGGACCTTGTTCTCCTCCGCCAACCGCTCGCTGCGCGTCTCGAGGCGCTCGATCTGGCGCGCGCCGTCGAGCGCCACCCCGGCGAGCGCAGCGACCGACTCGAGGAAGCGCCGGTCCTCGGTCGAGAAGCCGCCCTCGCCGCCGCCGCGCTCCTCTTTGTCGAGAAGGGCGAGAAAACCGAGGAAGACGCCGCGATAACCGAGCGGCGTCGCGATGAGCTCGCGAAAGGGCACGCCAGCGAAGAGACCGTCGCGCCGCACCAGCGTCTGTCCTTCGGCGAGGAGCTCGCGCCAGAGCGGCTGCGCCAGGAGCTCGGCGCCGGAGGGCCGCGCGTCGGGCCAGCCGACGACGGCGAGCGCCCGGCTGCCGGCCGCAGCTTCGCGCGTCACCGCCACGGCGACCGCCGGATCGAGCACGGCGCAGACGCGCTCGAGCAGCTCGTCGACGAGCTCCTGCTCCTGGCGCTCGGCATGGAGCTTGAGAGCGAGATCGTAGAGCGTCTCGAGCTGCAGCAGACGCCGCCGGTCGGCGAAGCTCGCGGCTCCGGTCATGGGTGCAATCCTACGCCCGCTCGGGTGTCGCCGCGCTTCAGCGGAACTGCAGGTGGCCGAGGATGCGCTGCGCCAAGGCGTCCTGCTCGCCGGCCGCGACGTCGCTCGGGAAGCGGGCCTGCGAGCGGCCCCAGCGCGCGAGCCACTCGCGGCCGAGCAGATCGTGGCGACTCCCGGCGACGGGATGGACCGCGGCGGCGGTCTGAGCGATCGTGCTCTCCGGCCGGCTGCCGGTGGGGCAACCCTTGCTCACCCAGAATCCCGCGCCCAGCATGGCCACGCGCGCGGCCGTCGAGGCGGTATAGGTGAAGAGCTCGACGGCCCTCCCGGCGCAGGCGGCGTGCAGCCGCTCGAAGGCCGCGAGCGTCCAGGCCTCCGGGTGCGTCGGGCTGGAGAAGAGGTCGTAGAACACCAGGTCTGGGGCGAACGGAGCGCCCGCCATCGTCGCCGCGAAGTCCCCGGCGAGCAACCGCCACTCGAGCCCCGGGTGCGTGCGCGACGTCCACTCGCCGGTGGCTAGGAGCGTGGCGGGCCCACCGTGACGCAGGTACGGAAAGTGGCGGTGGTGGCGCAGTGCCAGGCGCAGCGGATCGAGGTCGGTCTCGAAGCTGAGGATCCGCAGCCCGCGCAGTCCGCAGACGCCGACGGCCGTCGCGGCGTCCTCGTAGCAGCGGACCGCCGCCATGGCGTTGGCTGCAGCGCCGAGTCCCACATCCCAGATGACCAGCGGCGCCGCGGCCGCTGGATCCTCGCCATCGCGCAGGCGCAGCCGCTCGTCGAGGCTCGACTGCGCGACATACAGGCTGCGGGCCTCCTCCATCGGCGGAGTGCGCGCGTGCATGATCTCGCCCGAGGCGATATGGCGAATGCTCGCGAAGCCTGCGGGCGCCAGATGCACCGCATAGGCACCCTTCGCCAATACCGCCGCCTTCGGGAGCGTGCGCACGCGCGACCGGGTCACGGGGTTGTCGAGGTCGTCGGCGCCGAGCACCTCGCGCTTCTCGCGGTAGAGCTCCGCGAACCGGTCTTCCAGGATGCTCTGCCGCACCTCGCGCATCAGGCGGTGGTAGAAGTGCAGATTGTGCTGCCCCAGGAGCTGCCAGCCGAGCGGCTCACGCACCTTGATGAGGTGGTGGAGGTAGGCGCGGGAGTGGCGCGGGCAGGTCGGGCAGTCGCAGTCGGGATCGAGCGCGGTGTCGGACATCGAATGCACGGTTCTCCGCATCTGCAGATAGCCGCGCGAGGTGAAGGCGCCGCCGCGCTGGGCCACCTGCGTCGGGATGATGCAGTCGAACATGTCGACCCCGCGGTGCACGGCCTCCAGCAGGTCGAGGGGCGTGCCGACGCCCATCAGGTAGCGCGGCTTGTCCTGCGGCATCTGCTCGGCGGTGAGCGCGCACATGTCCTCCCGCTCCTCGCGGCTCTCGCCCACCGCGAGGCCACCGATCGCGTAGCCGTCGAACGGCATTTCAGCGAGCCGCGCCACACACTCGCGTCGGAGATCAGGGAAGAGCGCCCCCTGCACGATGCCGAAGAGAGCCTGCGGGGACTCGCCTCTCGCCTGGAGGCTGCGCAGAGCCCAGCGCGCGGTCAGGTCGGCGGCGGCGCGAGCGGTGGCGAGGTCGGCCGTCGACGCCACACAGTGATCGAAGGCCATCATGATGTCGCTGCCGATGGCGATCTGCGTGGCGATGCTCGACTCGGGGGAGAGCAGCACGGAGCGATGGTCGACGTAGCTGCGGAAGGTGGCGCCCTCCTCGGCGATCGTCCGCGCGCCGGGGAGCGAGAAGACCTGGTAGCCGCCGGAGTCGGTGAGCACCGCGCGCGGCCAGCTCATGAACCGGTGGATGCCGCCCATTCGGCGCATCACCTCCGGCCCCGGCCGCAGCAGCAGGTGGTAGGTGTTGGCAAGCAGCACCTGCGACCCCGAGTCGAGCAGCGTCTGCGGCAGCTGCGCCTTCACCGTCGCCTGCGTACCCACCGGCATGAAGACCGGCGTCAGCACGGGGCCATGCAGCGTCTCGAGGACCCCGGCGCGCGCGCTGGAGCCGCTTGCCGTCGCGAGAAGGCGAAAACCGTGAAGGGTCACGCGCCGCTCACCGGGGTGAAGACTCTGAGCGTGAGCTCGACGTCTCAGACCCCGAACTGGCGGAGGTGATGGTCGAAGTGCTTGAAGATCAGCCGCCCCCACTCCGCACCCGACAGCCGGCCGAAGAAGGTATGCACTGTGCCGTTCGCCGCCTCGGGACCGCGCTCGACGAATCGTGTCAGCACGGCGAGAAAGCGCTCCTTCTCGGTTTCGAAGCTCCGCCGATCCGCCACGACGAACGCCGGATCGGTAGGCGACGATTTCGGAAACGGCGCGTCGCCCAGGTATTTGGCCCGCACCAGCGGCGCGAAGAGCCGGCCGATCCATCGCTGCTTTCGATTGGAATTCTCGAGCGGCAGCTCGATCGCCACGGCGCAGTGCGCCAGCATCTGGGCCGGATCCATCTTTCCCCAGCGCCGCGAAGCCTCCGGCCGGAGAATGGCCAGTCTCGCCGTGAGCCGCGCGCGATCCGACGCGTCGAAGATGGACCCCACGGAAGGTTCGGGCATGAGGGGCTTTCCTCCTGAGTCAGCCTGCGAGAACCGCCGCCGGGCGGGCGGCGAGGGAGCGCGCGAGGTACTGGCCTGTGTGGCTCGCCTTGACCTTGGCCACCTGCTCCGGAGTGCCTGCGGCGACGAGCTCGCCGCCGCCCGAGCCGCCGTCGGGGCCGAGGTCGACCAGCCAGTCGGCGGTCTTGATGACGTCGAGGTTGTGCTCGACGACGATCACCGTGTTGCCGAGGTCGACGAGGCGATGCAGCAGCTGCAGGAGCTTCCGCACGTCGTCGAAGTGCAGGCCGGTGGTCGGCTCGTCGAGGAGATAGAGGGTCTTGCCGGTCGAGCGCTTGCAGAGCTCGGTGGCGAGCTTGACGCGCTGCGCCTCGCCGCCGGAGAGCGTCGTCGCCGACTGGCCGAGGTGGAGGTAGCCGAGGCCGACTTCGGCGAGCGTCGCGAGGATGCGCTCGACCGCCGGGATATTGCGGAAGACCTCGTAGGCCTGCTCGATGGTCAAGTCGAGGATCTCGGCGATGTTGAGGCCCTTGTAGCGCACGGCGAGGGTCTCGCGATCGTAGCGCTTGCCGCCGCAGACCTCGCACTTGACGTAGATGTCGGGCAGGAAGTGCATCTCGATCTTGATCTGGCCATCGCCGCCGCAGGCTTCGCAGCGTCCGCCGGCGACGTTGAAGCTGAAGCGCCCGGCCTTGTAGCCACGCGCGCGGGCCTCCTGGGTCATCGCCATCAGGTTGCGGATCTGGCCGAAGACGTTGGTGTAGGTCGCCGGATTCGAGCGCGGCGTGCGGCCGATCGGGCTCTGGTCGATGGCGATCACCTTGTCGAGGTGCTGCACGCCGGTCAGCCGGTCGTGCTTGCCGGCGACCTCCGAGGCCTCGTAGAAGTGCCGCGCCAGCGCACGATGCAGGATGTCGTTGACCAGGCTGCTCTTGCCCGAGCCCGAGACGCCGGTCACCACGGTGAAAGCGCCGAGCGGGAACTCGACGTCGAGGCCGCGCAGATTGTTGTGCCGCGCCCCCTCGATGACCAGCTTCTTGCCGTTGCCGGCGCGGCGCTTCTTCGGCACCGCGACCGCGAGCTCGCCGCGCAGGTACTTCCCCGTCAGCGAGTCGGGCGCGGCGGCGACCTGCTCGGGCGTGCCCGAAGCGACGAGCTCGCCGCCGTGGATGCCGGCGCCGGGGCCCAGGTCGAGCACCCAGTCGGCGGCGAGAATGGTGTCCTCGTCGTGCTCGACGACGAGCACGGTGTTGCCGAGGTCGCGCATCCCCTTGAGGGTCGCGATGAGCCGGTCGTTGTCGCGCTGATGCAGGCCGATCGACGGCTCGTCGAGGACGTAGAGCACGCCCATCAGCTTCGAGCCGATCTGGGTGGCGAGACGGATGCGCTGGCTCTCGCCGCCGGAGAGCGTCGCCGACGAACGGTCGAGCGTCAGGTAGCCGACGCCGACGTCGTCGAGGAAGCCGAGCCGGTCGCCCACCTCCTGCAGCACTTTGGCGGCGATCGTACGCTCGCGGTCGGAGAGCTCGAGGGTCGGCACCAGGCGGCGGAGCTCCGACACCGCCATCGTGGTGAGCTCGTCCACCGCATGGCCGGCGACGGTGATCGCCAGCGCCTCCGGGCGCAGGCGCCGCCCCTTGCAGTCCGGGCAGAGGCGCACCGACATGTACTTCTCGATCTCGCCGCGCACCACCTGCGATTCGGACTCCTTGTAGCGCCGTTCGAGCATCGGCACGACGCCTTCGTACTTGCCCTCCCACTTGTAGCTCGACTTCTTGCCCTTGAACTCGAACTGCATCTCCTGCTCGCCGCTGCCCTGGAGGATGACCGCCTTGGCCTTCGCCGACAGCCGGTTCCACGGCGTGCGCAGCGAGAAGCCCATCGCCTTCGCCAGGGTCTCGATCATGCGCAGGCGCCACGACTTCGAGCCCGGCTGGAAGAGCGCCAGCGCTCCGGCGTCGATCGAGCGCTCGGGATCGGCCACCACCTTGTCGGGATCGACCCCCATGAGGGTGCCGAGGCCGGAGCAGGTCGGACAGGCGCCATAGGGGCTGTTGAAGGAGAACAGGCGCGGGGTGATCTCGGAGAGGCTGGTGCCACAGGTGGCGCAGGAGAAATTCTGCGACAGCGTCTCTTCCGGCAGACCTTCGGGGGCGGCGATGACCAGGCCGGAGCCCACCTTGAGCGTCGTCTCGAGCGAATCGGCGAGGCGCTTGTCGAGACCGGGCTTGACCACCAGGCGGTCGATCAGGATGTCGATCGTGTGCTTCTTCTGCTTGTCGAGGGTCGGGATCTCTTTCGACAGGTCGAAGGTCTCGCCGTCGATGCGCGCGCGCAGGAAGCCCTGGCGCGCCATCTCGGTGAGCTGCTTTCTGTACTCCCCCTTCTTGCCGCGCACATACGGCGCGTAGAGCAGGAGCCGGGTGCCTTCCGGGAAAGCCGCGAGGCGATCGACCATCTGCTGCACGGTCTGCGGGCGGATCTCCTGGCCGCAGGTCGGGCAGTGCGGAATGCCGATCGAGGCATAGAGCAGGCGCAGGTAGTCGTGGATCTCGGTGACCGTGCCGACGGTCGA
>JAGOCP010000091.1 GCA_017998715.1 Thermoanaerobaculia bacterium
CCTCGAACAGCAACCCCACGGGCAGGATGCGACTGCCGAGCGGCCCGAGGCGACGCTCCGCCTCGAGCAGGATCCGCGCCGCGCCGGTCTTCAACGGCTGCAGCTGCGGCTCGTCGTGGCTGATGCCTTCGGGAAAGATCGCCAGGATGCCGCCACGCGCGAGCTCCTCGTGGCAGCGTGCGAAGGTCTCGAGGTTCTTCGTCGTGTCGACGCCCTCGTCCTGGCGGCGGTAGACCGGCAGCACACCGGCGAGATCGCACAGCTGCGCGAGCACTGGGATCTTCCACAGCGTGCTCTTGCCGAGCATGCGCGCCGGCAGCCCCAGCGGCCCGAGCAGGAACAGCGGATCGACCAGCCCGTTGACGTGGTTGGCGACGACGATGAGCGGTACGCGGCGCGCTTTCCCATCCTCGCGCGGCAGGCGCTCTCGGCCGACGACCTCGATGCGGCGGAAGAAGACCGCCAGCACCAGCCGGCAGAGGAGGCCGATGCCGCGATCGAGCGCCGCCCGCCAGGAGGACGGGCCGGAGCGGGCAGCGGGGCCGGCAGGAGGCGCTGGGACGGCGGCGGACGGGGCGGCAGGGTCCGTCGGGGGCACTGCTAGGCCGGCTCGCGCCAGGCCGCGGCGGCGGCCACCCCGCGGCGCTCGTCGACGAGGAACATGCCGATGAGGCCGAGCACGAAGAAGATCCCCGTGCACAGGATCGCCACGCGCTGCGAGTGGGTCGCCGACGAAACGAGCCCGAAGACCGGCGGGCCGAAGGCGTAGGCCGCCTTGCCGAAGAGACCCCACAGGCCGAAGAACTCGCCGCTCTTGCCGACCGGCGCGAACATGCCGACGAGGGCGCGCGAGGCCGACTGCAGCGAGCCGATGCCGAGCCCGGCCGTCACCGCGATGACCCAGAAGGCGAGCTTCGTCGACGTCAGGTAGGCCGCGAGACAGGTGGCGATCCACAGCAGCAGCGAGACCTGAATCGTCTGCCGCGCTCCCAGTTTGTCCTGGATGGCGCCGAAGGCGAAGGCGCCGCCGGCCGACGAAACCTGCACCACCAGGAAGAGGAAGATGAGCTCGCTCGAGGTGAAGCCGACGGTGCGCTCGGCGTAGACGCCGACGAAGGCGATGATGCTCATCAGGCCGGACGAGTAGACGAAAAAGACGCAGAGAAACTTGGCGAGCTCACGGAAGTGCCCGATCGAGCGCACCGTCGTTGCCAGCCGGCCGAAGCCCTGGCGGGCATAGTAGAGCAGCGGCTCGCTGCGGCGCGGCGCGCGTTCGCGCAGGAAGAGGAAGGTCGGTAGCGCGGCGACGAGGAAGAACAGCGCCGTGAGAGGCCAGACCAGCCGCAGGCGCGGCAGGTTCTCGAGGGTGAAGCCGCCGTCGATCATCGGCTTGATGAGCAGCAGCGAGGCCAGCCCGCCGAAATAGCCGAGCCCCCAGCCGAAGCCCGAGATCCGCCCCACCGTCGCCGGCGTCGAGATCTCGGGCAGGAAGGCGGCGGTCAGATTCTCGCCGAACGAGAAGGCGATGTTCGAGATCACGAACAGGACCAGCGCGAGCTGAATCGCCCCCGGAGTCACGAACCAGAGCGCCGCCGTGCCGCCGACGCAGAGCAGATAGGTGACGAAGAGGAAGACCTTCTTGCGCCCCGACTCGTCGGCCATGGCGCCGACGATCGGCGACAGCAGGAGGACGAGGAGGTTGGCGACGAAGATCCCGCCGCCCCACCAGGCATCGGCGTCGGGCCCGGCGGCGACCAGGCGGGTGAAGTAGACGCTGAACGCCACCGTCACCACGACCGTGGTGTAGCTCGAGTTGGCGAAGTCGAACATCGCCCACGAGAGGATCTCGCGGCGGGTGACCGGCGGCGGAGACGCTGCCCTATCCGCGCTCAAACCGGGTCAGGGGCAAGTCTGGAAGGCGTTGGTGTCGGTGATCGCCGCCGCCGAGACGCCGAGCACGTTGTCGTAGAGCTTCGTCGTTTCCGTCCAGGTGTCGTAGACGGTGACGTGGAACTCGACGTTGGTGAGCGCGGCGAGAAAGACCCAGTAGCGGTTGTTGAGCGAGCAGCCGTCGACGATCTTGATCATCAGCTCGAAGGACGCCGGAGTGAAGAACCAGACGATGCCGGAATCCTCCGAGCCCAGCGGCACGAAGGTGCCGTTGCCGGTGACGTTGGCGAAGTTCTTCCAAGTGGCGCTGATGCGGAAACGGCCCTTGCGCAGCTCGCCGTAGCGCCCGTCGTAGGACGGCATCGCGCCGTCGCCGGCGAGGATCCGCGTCGCGCCGGTGCACGAAACGAAGGAGGTGAAGGTCCCCTGCGCCGCCGCTTCGCCCCCCGCCGTCACCAGGTAGTAGCTCTGGTTGCCGGAGAGCACGATGTTGGCGAACGACGAGAAGTGGACGCCCTGGGTGCCGTTGTCGCTCGCCGCCACGAGATGGCTCAGCGGATTCGCCGGATCGAAGGCGCCGCTGTAGAGATAGAGCACGCCGTCGAAGCCGGACTCCTGGACGCTCACGAAGCTGCAGGTGCCGTTCGAGTTGGTGAACAGCGCCTGGCTCGAGTAACGGACGGTCTTGCCGGAGAGCGTCGGCGTCGGCTCGAGCGTCGTGTTCGGCCGGTTGAACGTCGATCCGCCGGCGGTCGTGCCGTAGAACGAGTAGGCGGCCTGCGCCCCGGCCGGCACGGCGGCCGCGAGAGCGGCGAGGCCCGAAAGGCAAAGAGTCTGGAGAATGCGGTTCATGGCGGCGGCCCGGCGCGAATCCTAACCCATGCCCGGCCGCAGGTCGAAGCGCGCCGCGGCCGGCGGTCCGCGTCCGGAGCGGCGCGCTTCAGCCTTTGGCGTCGAACCAGGTCGGCCCGATACCGGAGTCGACGACCAGCGGCACGGCGAGCTCGGCGACACCGGCCATCTCCTGGCGCACCAGCCCGGCGACAGCCTCCGCCTCGCCGGCCGGCGCTTCGAGCACCAGCTCGTCGTGCACCGTGAGCAACAGACGCGCCTGAGGATGCTCGGCGCGCAGGCGGCGGTCGACGGCGATCATCGCCAGCTTGAGCAGATCGGCGGCCGTCCCCTGGATGCGGGCGTTGATCGCCATCCGGCGGGCATTCTCGCGCAGGTTCCAATTCTTGCTCTGGATGTCGGGCAGGTAGCGCACCCGACCGTAGAGCGTCTCGACCCGGCCGTCGCGCTCGGCGCCGGCGAGCGTCTCCTGCATGTAGGCCTGGACACCGGCGTAGCGCGCGAAATAGACGGCGATGAACTGTTCGGCCTCTTTGGTCGAGATGCCGAGCGCCTGCGCCAGACCGTAGGCGCTCATGCCGTAGATCAGACCGAAGTTGATCGTCTTCGCCGCCCGCCGCTGCTCGGCGGTGACGAAATCGACCGAGACGCCGAGCACCGTCGCGGCGGTCGAGCGATGGATGTCTTCGCCGCTCGCGAACGCCTCGATCATCGCCTTCTCGCCGGCGATGTGCGCCAGGACGCGAAGCTCGATCTGGCTGTAGTCGGCGGCGACGAGGAGCGACCCCGGCGCGGCGCAGAAGGCCTTGCGGATCTTCATCCCGACCTCGGTGCGAACCGGGATGTTCTGCAGATTCGGGTTGACCGACGACAGCCGGCCCGTCGCCGCGACCGCCTGCTGGAAGCGGGTATGCACCCGCCCGTCCGTTGCCACGATCTGCGGCAGGGCATCGACGTAGGTCGACTTGAGCTTCGCCAGCTCGCGGAAGCGCAGCAGGTATTGCGGCAGCTCGTGGCCGGCGGAGGCGAGCTCTTCGAGCGTGTCGGCGCCGGTCGAGTAGCTCTTGGTCTTCTTGGTCTTCTTGCCCGCCGGAAGCTTGAGCTTGTCGAACAGGATCGTCCCGAGCTGCTGCGGCGACTGGATGTTGAAGCGTTCGCCGGCAAGACGGTAGATCTCCGCCTCGAGCCCGGCGATCTCCCCGGCGAGCTCCTCCGACATCCGCGCCAGGAACTCGACGTCGAGCCGGATCCCGGCCTCCTCCATCCCCACCAGCACCGGCATGAGCGGCGCTTCGATGCGGGCGTAGAGCTCGGCCACCTTGCCCGAGCCCAGCTCGGCACGGAGCGCCGGTGCCAGCCGCTCGACGGCGGCCAGACGCTCGCCCACCCAGGTTCCGACACGCTCGTCGCCGATCGCCGGCTCGATCCCCTTGTCGAAGCCGGCCTCTTTCGCCGTCCGCAGCTTCGAGCCGGTGCGTTCGAGCGCGAGATCCTCGAGCCCATGCCCGTGCACCGATGCCCGTGACAGATACGAGACGAGCATCAGGTCGCACAGCTGCGCGACCGCCACCTGCCCCGCCGCCGACGCCAACCGCAGCAACTCCTTCAGGTCGCAGCCGACGATCTCCCGCTCCGGATCGGCAAACCATGCCGAAAGCGTCGCGACGACCGCGGCCCGCATCTCCGGCGAACGCAGGTCCACCCAGGCGCGACGGTCAGCCGACGACGAGGCCAACGCGAGGGCAACCGGAGCCGGGGGAGCCGCGGTCTCTGCCAGCGCGACCGTGACGCTCTTCCCCAGCGCCGCCGCAAACTCCTCCCACTCCTTTACCGAAAAAACGCCCGGGATCGCGGGAACGTCGGCCCCGCCGGAGGCGGGCGACGTCGCGCCTGCCGAATCCGCCGCGTCGAGCTCGGCCAGCAGGGTGAAGAACTCGAGCTCCGAGTAAAGCTCGCGCAGGAGAGCAGAGTCCGGCGGATCGAGCTGCAGCGACTCGGGGTGGAGCTCGATCGGCAGGTCGGTGTGGATGGTGACCAGTTCTTTCGACAGCAGCGCCTGCTCGCGGTGCGTCTGGAGCCCCTCGCGGTAAGCCTTGCGCGGCACCTCGGCAGCGCGCTCGAGGAGCGCTTCGACCGACCCGAACTCGGCGACCAACTGCCGCGCCCCCTTCTCGCCGATCCCCGGGACGCCGGGCACGTTGTCCACCGCGTCGCCCATCAGGGCGAGGACATCGGCGACCTGCGCCGGCGGCACGCCGAAGTCCTCGGTCACCCCGGCGGCGTCGTAGCGTTTGTTGCGCCCGGTGTGGAGCAGCGTCACGTGCGGCCCGACGAGCTGCATCAAGTCCTTGTCGGCCGACACCAGCACGACGTCGTAGCCGGCCGCCGCCGCCTTCTTCGCCAGGGTGCCCATGACGTCGTCGGCCTCGTAGTTGTCGAGCTCGAGACGCGGAATGCGGAACGCCTCGATCGCCCGGCGGACGTAAGGGATCTGCGGCACGAGATCGTCCGGCATCGGCGCCCGGTTGGCCTTGTACTCGGCGTACTTCTCGGTGCGCACCGTCTTGTCGGAGATGTCGAGCGCGACGCCGATGAAGTCGGGAGCCTCATCCTTCAGGACCTTGCGCAGGATCTGGACGAAACCGAAAACAGCGTTGGTCGGCAGACCTTTCGAGTTCGACAGGTTGCGGATGGCGAAGAAGGCGCGGAAGATGTTGTGGAAGCCGTCGATCAGGACGAGCTTGGGGCGGCGCTCTCCGGCAGGAGGCGCGGCCCCGGAATCGACCGGCGATACGGGCGTGTCGGAGTCCATTCCCCGGAGCTTAGCCCAGGGCCGGCCGCGGCAGCGCCGGCGATTCGGCTAGACTCGGCGGCGCATTCGAAAGGAGCAGGTCATGCCGGAGTACGTCCAGATGGGACTCTTCTCTTGGATCCTCATGGGGCTTCTGGCCGGAGCGCTGGCGCGGTTCTTCCTGCCCGGCCGGGACGCTCTGGGCTGCATCACCACCGCCCTCGTCGGCATCGTCGGCGCCGTGGTCGGCGGCTTCGTCGCCACCAAGCTGGGCTTCGGCGGCTTTCAGGGCTTCGACGTCTACAGCCTGATCATCGCGACGATCGGCGCCATCCTCTTCCTGCTCGTCGTGCGGATCCTCCGCGGCAACAAGAAGTCGGGCTAGTCGAGCTAGTCGAGCGCGGCAGGCGCGCCCGGCGGCAGACGCCGGGCAGGCCGCCGGGCCTGCGCCAGGAGGTGCGCGATCTCGGGCAACACCAGCCGCGAGAGCGCGAGCTCCAGCGCCGCCGGCGACCCCGGCAGCAGGAAAATCGCCCGTCCCGAGGCCAGACCGGCGGTCGCCCGCGAGAGCATCGCGGCGGCGCCGATCTCGGCGAACGAGAGCATGCGGAAGAGCTCGCCGAAGCCAGGGATCCCCTTGTCGAAAAGCGGCTCCACCGCCTCGATCGTGACGTCGCGCGGCGCCAGCCCGGTACCACCCGTGACCAGCACCACATCGACCTCGGGCAGCGCCAGGGCAGCCCGAACCTCGCCACGGATCTCGCCGATGTCGTCGCGCACCAGACCGCGTGAAATCACGCGATGCCCCGCCTCACCCACCAGCGAAGCGAGCAGAGCACCCCCTTGATCGGTCCTTTCGCTCCGGCTGTCACTCACGGTGAGCAGCGCGAATCCCAAGACAGGCTTGCCCGCTTCGGAACGATGCTCTCGGACCACCATGCGGCTAGCCTAGCCGATTCGGCGGCCTTGCTAGGATCCGCCGCATGAGCAGAAAAGTGGCCATTCTCGGGGTACCGATGGATCTGGGGCAGGGGCGGCGCGGTGTCGACATGGGACCGTCGGCGATCCGCTACGGCAGGCTGCACGAGCGGCTGGCGGCGATCGGCTGCGACGTCACCGATTTAGGCGACGTCGACGTGCCGGGCGCCGAGGAGTTGGGCGTCGAGCACGCGCAACCCGGCGGCGGCATGGGCTATCTCGACGCCATCGTCCACGCCTGCGAGGCGACGATCGACAAGCTCCTCGCGCTGCCGCCGGAGACCTTTCCGGTCATCCTCGGCGGCGACCATTCGATCGCCATGGGCTCGGTCACCGGCGCCTCGCGGCGCGAGCGCACCGGCGTCATCTGGGTCGACGCCCACGGCGACTTCAACACCACCGAGACCTCGCCCTCGGGCAACATCCACGGCATGCCGCTCGGCGCCCTGTGCGGCGTCGGCGACCGCCGGCTGATCGATCTCGGCTGGCCGGGAGCGAAGATCCGGCCGGAGGATGTCGTCCTCATCGGCGTGCGCGATCTCGACGGCGAGGAAGCGAAGCTCATGCGCAAGGCGGGAGTCACCGTCTACACGATGAAGGAGGTCGATCACGTCGGCCTGCCGCGGATCGCCGAGGAGACCCTGGCGCGGCTCGGCAAGCTGCCGCGCCTGCACGTCTCGTTCGACGCCGACGTCCTCGACCCGGAGGTCGCCCCCGGCGTCGGTACTCCCGTGCCCGGCGGCTTCACTTACCGCGAGGCGCACCTGCTGATGGAGCTCTTCGCCGACTCGGGGCACGTCACCAGCCTCGACCTCGTCGAGGTCAATCCCATCCTCGATCGCGAGAACCGCACGGCGAATACGCTGGTCGAGCTTGCGGCAAGTCTTCTCGGGAAGCGGATCTTCTAGCGCCGATTTCGGTTGTCGCTTCGGTGGTCGCGCGCTCCGGCGCTCGGGATCCAAAGCGGGCTCCTATTTGAGGCGTGGTCGCCCACTTTGGATCCCGAGTGCCGGAGCGTCGCGGTGGAGCATTCAGATGCTCTGTCGGCTTTCCCTTAGCGAATCTGCAATTCCTGAAGAACCGCCATTGCACGTTCCGCCAGCTCCTGCGGCACGAACAGATGGTCGTGATGGTAGGCGGCGATGGCGTTGCAGGGGATTCCCTCTTGCGCAAGCGCGCTGGCGACAGCTGCGAGAAAGCCGACCGCGGCGAGATCCGAGTGGACGGCGAGGGTGATCCACGCCGCCTCGAAGGTCCCCGCGATGCCGTGGCGCGCTGCCACTTCCTGCCGCAGTACCAGCGTCAGGCCTTCGGCTTCGCGAAACGTCGCGAGCGGCGCGAGACCTTCGGGAAGGGCCGCGTCGGGAAGCGTGCAGAAAAGGTAAGTGCCCTGGTGGAGCTCGGGTCGCATGGCCGCGAGCAGCCGCGCGAGGTCGCGTTCGGCGCGCTCGCCCGTGCTCACTCGATCTCTTCGAGCTCGGTGTCGACGTCGACCACGTCCCGCTTGGCGGAGGGCGTGACGACGACCTTGACCCAGACGGTGCGGAAGCCCTGCAGCGACAGCTTGACCAGGTGGTCGCCGGGGCCGGAGAAGTAGTAGGTCTTGCCGCCACCCGCGCCGTCCCAGTCGTCCGCCTCGCCCAGGAGTTGGCCGTCGACGGTGACCAGGACCTCCTCCGGATCGACCCTGAACTCGGCCCCCCGGCGACACTGAAAGACCGCCGCGATCGGCGGCGACGGCTCGGGTGCCGGGGGCGGGGCGGTTTCGGCCGGCGCCGGAGCGGGCATCGGCGCGGGCGCCGCGGGAGTCTCGGCGACCGGAAACGCAGGCGACGGCTTCGGCACCAACTTCGGAGGTGCCTGTTCGACGCGCTGACCCGCGACCGCGTTCGGCGCCTCCTCCGGCGCCCCGCTCGCGGGGGCGGCGGCGGGCGCCGGCTCGGGCGCCTGGGCCGGCGGGAGCGCAACGGACGCAATGCCAGAGCTCGTGCCTTCGCTGGCGGGGGTCCGCGCGAGGTCGGGTGGCGGAGCGGGAGATCGCAGCATCAGGCCGCCGACCAGGGCCGCGAGGAGCAGGCCCGCGCCGACCCACGGCAGCCAGCGCTGGAAGCCCCCTCCAGCGGCGTGTCGACGGTGGACAATTTCGGTCGGCGCGGAGGTCGCGTAGCTCGCCGGCGGCAACGGAGAGGGCGGCAAGGGCGGCGCGGCGGCCGCTGGCGCGGACGCGAAGGTCCGCGCCGGCACGCCCGCGGCGCTCTCCGCGCCCACTGCGGTCGCCGCCGTCGCCGCGGTGCGGGCGAACTGGGCGGCGAGCGCGCGGGCGCGGGCGGCGAAGGTCACCGCGTCGGGAATGCGCACATCGCGCTCCTTGGCGAGCGCCCAGCGCAACAGGTCGATGAGATCGGGATGGAGCCGCCCGGCCACGGTCTCCGACTCGAACGGATCCTGGTGGAGGATCTGGAAGACCAGCGTCGTCAGCGTGTCGGCGGGAAAGGGCTTGCGGTGCATAAGCAGCTCGTAGAGCACGACGCCGAGCGAGAACAGGTCGCTCCGGCCGTCGAGCTCCTGCCCCTGAACCTGCTCCGGCGCCATGTAGGCGGGGCTCCCCACCATCATGCCGGTGCGCGTCAGCTCGGTGGACTCGCCGACCGCCTTGGCGACGCCGAAGTCGCTCACCTTGACCGGACCGGCCGCAGGCAGCAGGAGATTGGCCGGCTTGATATCGCGATGGATGACTCCCGCGCGATGCGCCGCGGCGAGGGCGTCGGCGGTCTGCGCGACGAGATCGAGCGCCGCGGTCGTGCCGGGGAAGTCGCCGCGCGCGAGCCGCTGACTGAGCGTCTCGCCCTCGACGAGCTCCATGACGAGGTAGAGCTGGTCGGCCTCTTCGCCGAAATCGTAGACCGCGACCACGTTCGGGTGCTGCACGCGGGCGGCAACCCGCGCTTCGCGCGCGAAGCGGGCGGCCGCTTCCTGCGGGTCGCCGTGCCCGGTGGCGTAAGCGAGCGAAATCAGCTTGACGGCGACGTCGCGCTGGAGCTGCGGATCGCGCGCGCGGTAGACCGCACCCATCGCGCCGCGCCCGATCTCGCCGCCGAGGCGGTAACGACCGATTCTCTCCAGGGGGATCACGCCGCCGATTCTACGGGAGTCGCGCTGCAAGGGAGCGCTGTGGACTCTGCCGGGAGGCGGATTCGCGTAAGATTGGCGCCGAGGTGTCGATGCTCGCCAACCGCATTCCCGACATTCAAGCCGCCCTCGCCGAAGCCGAGCTCGATGGCTGGTTCTTCGCCGTCTTCCAGGCGAACGATCCGATCAGCCTCGATCTCCTCGGGCTCGCCGACCGGAGCCTGGTGACCCGCCGCTGCTACTACGTCGTGCCGCGCAGCGGCGAGCCGCGCAAGCTCGTCTCGACGCTCGAGCCCGCCATGCTCGACCATCTCCCCGGGGGGAAGGCGCTCTACACGACCTGGCAGCAGCATCGCCAGCAGCTCGAGCTCCTGGTGCGCGACTGCGGCCGACTCGCGGCGCAGTACAGTCCGCGCAACGAGATCCCCAGCGTCTCGCGTCTCGACGCCGGCACCGCCGAGCTTCTCACTTCGTTCGGCTGCCAGCTCGCTTCCGCCGCCGACCTCGCGCAGCGCTTCGCTGCGGTCTGGACGCCGGAGCAGCTCGAGGGACATCGCCGCGCCAACGTCCACTTGCACCGCATTGCTCTCGAAGCGTTCTCGATGGTCTCCGCCCATCTCGGAGCCGACCGGCCGATCGACGAGTATCGGGTGCAGCGCTTCATCCTCGAGGCTTTCGATCAGGCGGGCCTCCACACCGAGGCCGAGCCGATCATCGGCGTGAACGCGCACAGCGCCGACCCGCACTTCGAACCGACTCCCGAGACCGCGAGCCCGATCCGCCGCGGCGACTTCCTGCTCATCGATCTGTGGGCCAAGGAGAAGAGCGCCGGCAGCGTCTACGCGGACATCACCTGGTGCGGCGTCTGCGCCGACGCGCCGACCGACCGGCAGGAGGAGATCTGGCGCATCGTGCGCGACGCTCGCGACGCCGGCATCCGCCTCGTCCAGGAGCGCTGGCCGGCGACGCCTGTGCACGGCTTCGAGGTCGACGACGCCACGCGCAACGTCATCCGCCAGGCCGGCTACGGCGACGCCTTCTTCCATCGCACCGGCCACTCGATCGGCATCAAGGATCACGGCCAAGGCGCCAACATGGACAACCTCGAGACCCACGACACTCGGCGCCTCATCGCCATGACAGGCTTCTCGATCGAACCCGGTATCTACCTTGCAGGCGAGTTCGGTGTGCGCAGCGAGGTCAACATCGCGCTCACCCCGACCGCCGCCGAAGTCACCGGCGGCGCCCCACAGCGCGAGCTGCTGCGCCTGCTCCCCTGATGATCTCGGCCTCCGTGGAGACGATCGAGAACGCCGCCGGCCGGCAGAAGGGTGCCGGGAGGCCAGCGCTCTTCGATCGTCCCAACTGGAGCGCCGACAGCGCCGCCGCCCGCCTGTTTTCGCCTGGCGATCCGGCGGCGGGAGAGGCCGCGCTGCGGCGCGCCTGCCTGCGTGCGGCGGAAGAGCGCGCCGGGCAGTTCGCCCGCGCGCTCGCGCTGCTGCCCGCGCGCGAGCAGGAGCGCGCCGCGCTGCTGCTCACGCTCACCGACGCACTGTTCGCCACCGCCGCCGGCCCGGGAACCGCAGAGGAACGGGTCGAGGATCTCGACCGGATCGCCTTCGCCATTGCCCGCGCGCTGCGTGGCGAGAGCTCCGGCGAAGGCAGCGAGAGCTTCGCGCACTGCTTCGGTGCCGAGTCGCGGCGGCGCGGTTTCACCCGTCGGGCGCTCGACGACCTGTTCGATGCCGCGCGTGTCAGCGCCCGGAGGCGACGACCGGAGACACCCGAAGAGCTGGCGATCCGGGCGCAGTTTCGCGCCGAAGCTTTCATCACGGCGCTGTTTGGCGCCGAGCCGACGCCGGCTGTCGTCGACCTCGGCGCCGGCCTGCTGCGCCTCCTGGCGCTGCAGGGGCTCGCCGGCGACCTGCGGGCCCGGCACTGCCCGTTGCCCGAGAGCGAGCTCGCCGAACCGGTGCAGTACCGCACTCCGGACGAGATCGGCGCCGCCGTGGTGCGCGAGTGCGCCGAGCTGCGCAAGCTGCTGCTCAAGGGAGCCCGGGCGGCTGGCGAGGTCCCTCTGTCGTTCCGCCGGCCGGTGGCCTTCCTGCTGCCGGTCGCGCTCACGCTGCTCGGTCTGCTCGAGGATCGCCCGCCCGAGCTCGCCCGCCGCACGCCCACCGTCGGCCAGTGGACCTTGCGCCGGGCCCACTGGCGCGCGCGCTACACCCCGCTCGGCTAGCTGCGGGCTAGAGCCGTTCGACGAAGAT
>JAGOCP010000092.1 GCA_017998715.1 Thermoanaerobaculia bacterium
CGACTCCCAGACGCACGGTATTGGGCGCCAGATGGGCGGGCTCGCCGCCGCCGAGGTCGAGGGCGATCAGGAGCTCGGCGTCGGCCAGCCGGTCGGCGGCGCGGTCGAGGTCGCCTGCCTCGACGTCCGCCTTCACGGCCGCCGAAAGACCTTCGGCGTCGATGTGGGCGAGCACCCGCGCCAGGTCGCGCAACACGTCGTGCTGAGCTGCCGGCTCCTGAGGCATGGCGAAGACGGCTGCGCGGACTGCGCTGTAGCCCGCCGGGTCGCTCCAGCGCAGAGCCAGGCCGGCGAAGAGCAGCGCCGTCGCGAGCGTCGGCAGGAGGAGAACCGCATAGTCGATGGCGAACGCCGCCATCCGTCGGCGCGGCGAGGGTAGTTCCCGGCCGGCGAGCACCGGGTCGATGGCGAGCGACTGCGGATCGAAGCGGCGGTCGGTCATGGGAGATCTCCGGGTCGGTCGATGGTTCCGGCTGGACTCGCGGCGGCGAGGGCGCGCAGGCGGTCGCGCAGCCAGGCAGCGCGGAGCAGCGCCGGAGCTTCGGCGAGGCGTCGCTCGACATCGGCGAGCGCCCGCACGCGATACTGCGGATCGTCGCCGGCGCGGACGAGCGTGGCGGCGGTGTCCTCGGGCTGAATGGCGTACTCGTTCGCCAAGTGGGGTCGATTCTCCGCCAGCGCCCGGTCGAGGAAGAGCATCACCTCGTCGTCCCAGTAGACCAGCGCCCACAGCGCCGCGGGAAAGAGCGCAGCGTTCGCCGTCTGGCGTGCGACGACGACCGGCTTGCCGGTGACGGGGTCGGTAGCGAACACCGGGCGCAGCCGGTCCTCGTAACGCACCAGCGCCCCCGCCGCGCCGCGCTGCCGGAGGAACTTCTGCCACCTTTCGGCGCCGGAGCGAGCCGCTTCGATCTCCCGCAGGAGGTTCGGCTCGAGCTCCATGCGACCGTCGAGGAACACCTGGCGCGGCGGATAGAGCCGCCAGAGGAGGTAACCGCCGTGCGCGAGCTCGTTGTAGAGCGGACCGATACCGGGGCGCTGCTCGAGCCAGTTCGCCGCAGCCTCCGGGAAGCGGTGCGGAGCGATGCCGCGCGAGAGCTCGAACCGGCCCTGCCGCGGTGCGAGCGGACCGCTCGCCGGTGGATGAAGACACCAGACGGCGAGCAGCAGGCAGAAAGTCGCCGCGCCCGCCGCGGGCAGAGAGGAGCCCGCTGGGCGCTCGTGCTCGAGGGGTGACGGCGTCCCGGTCGCCCGGCGCAGGGCGAGCGTCTCGGCGGCAAGGAAGGCTCCGGCGACAAAGAACAGCGCCTGATGGCGAACAGCAGTCAACGCCAGGCCCGCGAGTCCGGCGGCGACGAGGGCGCTCGGCAGATGAACGCGACGGGTACGCACGGCCGTCGCAGCCACCAGCGCAGCGATGGCCGCGAAGCCGGCAAAGAGCATCGCGAAGATCCTCGGCTGCGGCGCGCGCCAGACCGGCAACCACTCCGGATTGACGGCAGCGAGGTCAGATAGTGCGCCAGTGATTCCCGCCGAGACCGAGAGCACTTCGACCCCCCAGGGATTCAGCAGCATCGCGAGGGCGAGTCCCACGGGCGTCATCACCGCCCGCCGCCAGCGCCGGATGGCGGATTCCGGTGCGGCGCCGCCCGCCGGCGAGAGCGCCGCCCCAGCCAGGTAGCTGCCAGCGACGAGCGGCGCCAGCAGGGCGAGTCCGTGGAAATTGATCCAAACGACGGTCAGGGCCAGCAGTCCGAAGAGCGCGCGGCGGCGACGGGCGGCGTCGGCGTCCTGCGCCAGGCGACGCAACAGCGAGAGCTCGATCGCCAGCGCCACGAAGGTGACGAGCTCCGGCCGGATGAGGAATCGCGGCCGCGCGCCGAGCAACGTCACCGCGGTGAGCGCGACCGCAGCGGCGACGCTGATGCCGGTGCGGCGAAGGGCGAGCCAGAGCACTGTGGCGAGTGCCAGCACCAGCGTCGCGCGCAGCGCGATCAGCCCTTCGAGACCTCCCAGCCGGTGCACGAAGTCCACCAGCAACTGGAACAGCCACTCGTGGTCGACCCAGTCGAGTCCGCCGCCGAGGCCGAAACGAAACGGGTCACGGCGGGGGAGCGCGAGATGCTCCACCATGAAGCGCCCGCTCGCGAGGTGCCAGAACAGGTCCGTCGATCGGATACTGAAAAGGCTGGCGGCGATCGCCAGCACGCCGAGAGCGGCGACGGCGAGCCGACCGGCGCCCCCGGTGAGAGCAACGGCCTGCGCCGGGGACGGCGGATCACTCGGGCTTGGAGCTGACGGAAACACCTGCGGTCATTGTATGCGGCCGGCCGCGCCTCGGCCCGGGCATCGCCGAGGCGCTTCAGAACCGCAGAATCGCCGTTCTAGAACCGCGTCGTAAAGTGCAGGCCGAACTCGCTGGCGTCGTTGCTCAGGATGACGAGAACATAGTCGCCGGTGTTCAACCGGCCGTTGTCGTAGCGCTCGTCGGTGACGTTCCTGCCGTAGACGCCCAGCGACCAGCGGTCCTCCGGCGCATGGTAGGTGATGTCGGCATTGAGGAGACTGCGGCTGTCGATCCTGGTGAAGCGGCCGGGGTCGGAGGTCGGCTCGCCGAACATCTCGTCACGGTAGGAGTAGTCGACGCGGAACGACGCCTTGTCGCCGCCGTCGAGGCTCAGGATGAGCTCCGGGCTGAGCGATGCCGTGAGCTCCGGGGTGAGCGGGGCGACGGCTTTCGGATCGTCTACGTCGGCGTTGATGTAGCCCAGGCTGGAGTGCAGGTAGAAGCCGCCGCCGGCATACCAGGTGCCTTCCCATTCGGCGCCCCAGGAGTTCTGGTCGACGATGATGTTGCGGGTGTCGAAGCCCGCGCCCGTGGTCGTCGAGACCTGGTAGGGGAGGTCCGAGTAGTTGGTGTAGAAGAGCGCGACACTCATGAGCAGGTTGTCCGCTGCCTGGCCCTTGAGACCGACCTCGTAGTTGATCGCCGTGATCGGATCGCTGGCGACGAAACAGTTGGGCTGGCTGACGTTGCCCGGCTGGCTGAAGTCGAGCGATCCGAAGAGGCAGTACGGACGGGCCGGAAACTGCCCGGACTGGTAACCGCTCTGGATGGCGCCGTAGACGTTCATGCCGTTGGCGAGCTCGTGGGTGATTGCGACCTCGCCGCTGACCTCCGACCAGTCGTCCTGCGCGCGGGTGTCGATCAGGCCGTCGTTGATGTTGATGAAGGCTTCCTTGTCGTCCTGGGTGAGGCGCAGACCACCGGAGAGCCGCGTGCGCTCGTTGAGGCGGTAGCCCAGATTCAGGTAGACCGCCTGGCTCTCGACCTGCTGGCTCAGGTTGAAGGTCCCCAGGCCGCCGAGGAAAACCGTCGGCCGCTGATCGTTTTCGCCATCTTCGTCGAAGAAGTAGAGGCCGGCGACGAAGTCGAGAGCGCCGAACTCGCCGGACAGCTGCAGCTCGGCGGAGGTCTGGTCGGCGAAGCCGGTTTCGGGGAAGGCCAGGAAGTTGTCGAAGAGGCCGTCGTCGTCGAGACCGCTCTCGTATTCGGAGTGGCGGTCGCTCACCAGGAGCTTCGCCGAGAGATGGTCGGAGATTGCCCAGTCGGCGGTGAGAGCGAATCCTTCGGCCTCGTTGGTGACCCGTGTCTGGTCGATCTGGCCGGTATTGTTGTCGTACGGATTCCGCGCTGTGTCCGAATTGCGATAGCCGGCGCCGTAGACCCCGCCGTTGGGGACTTCGTCGATGAGCGTGCGATAGGGGCGCAGTCCGCCGTCGCCCTGGTTGGCATCGGCGTTGATCTGCAGCGAGAAGCGATCGGACGCCTGCCAGCGGATGCCGATACGGGTGGCGATCTCCTCGAGCTCACCGACCTGCACGTCGGCGTTCGGCAGGTTGACGAACTCGCCCAGCCCGTCGCGCCGCGTGTAGGCGCCGGTCGCCGAGACCGACCACCGATCGGTGAGGCGCTGGTTGGTGTAGAGGTTGCCGCCCCAGCGACCGCGCGAGCCGGCTTCGAGAGTCACCCGGCTGATTTCCTCGCTCCCCGGCGCACGGGTGATGATGTTGATCGCACCGCCGATGGAGTTGCGGCCGTAGAGCGTTCCCTGCGGCCCGCGTAGCACTTCGACGCGCTCGATGTTGGCGAGATTCCAGTTCTGCCCGACCTGCCGCCCCAGATAGACGCCGTCGACGTAGACACTGACGCCGGGGTCGGTGGTGATCAGGTGATCCTGCAATCCGATGCCGCGGATGAACGGATTGGCGGAGGAGGTGTGCCCGGCCGAGAAGCCGGTCACGTTGAGATTGGGAACGAACTTGCCGATGTCGATCAGGTCGAAGATGCCCTGGCGCTGCATCTCTTCGCCGGTGAAGGCGGTGATCGCCACCGGCACCTCGTAGATGCTCTCCTCGCGCTTCTTGGCGGTGACGGTGATCTCCTCGAACACTCCTTCGGGGTCGCCCTCCGCTGCGGCCTGGTCTGCGGCCGCCTCGTCCGCAGGCTGCTCGGCGGCGGGGGGCTTGTCGTTCTGTCCCCAGGCAGGGGCCGCGAGGCCAAGGGGCAGGAGGACGGCGGTGCAAGCGGCTGCGATCAAGTCTCTTCGGATCATGGTCTCTTCTCCTCGTCAGTGGACGCGAAAACGCCACGGAACGGCGAAGCCGTGGCAATGCCAGCCGGACCATCCTTCGACTGCGAACGAACTCTGAGCTCAGCGGAGTGTATACCCTTCGGCGGAGGGCGAAGCCGCCAGGGGGGACGCCGCGTAACACGGGAGGCTCGCCGACGTAGAGTCCTTGGAAGCTCTCGCAGGTGATGACGGCAGGCGGGCGAGGCGTGCGTGGAGGAAGTGAGAATGGACACGATCCAACGGAAGGCGAGATACGCCGGACTTCTCTATCTGTTGCTCGCTCTGACTGCGCCGCTGGGACTCATGTACGTTCCGGGCAAGCTGCTCGTCGACGGCGACGCCACGGCGACGGCGGAGCTCATCCGCGCGTCTCCGGGCCTTCTGCGGGCGGGCATCGCCAGCGAGCTCGTACATCAGGCGATCGCCGTCTTTCTCGTGCTGGCGCTCTACCGCCTGTTCCGGCCGGTGGACGAGCATCAGGCGAAGCTGGTCGTGATTCTGGGCGCGCTGGTCTCGGTGCCGATCGTCTTCGTCAACGTGCTGAACGAGATCGCCGCGCTGGCGCTGCTGGGCGGCGCCGACTACCTCGCCGTGTTCTCCCGCCCGCAACTCGACGCGCTGGCCTACCTCTTCTACCGCCTGCACGGTAAGGGCATCACCGTGGCGTCGATCTTCTGGGGACTGTGGCTCTTGCCGTTCGGCGTTCTGGTCATCCGCTCGCGCTTCATTCCGCGCCTCTTCGGCTACCTGCTGTGGATCGCCGGCGCCGCCTATCTCGTCGACGCCTTCGTCACCCTGGTGCTGCCGCAGTACGTCGAGCAGGTCTCGCCGGTGACCGGAATGCTCGTGATGGCCGAGGTGCCGATCATCTTCTGGCTGGCGATCCGCGGCGCGAAGGAGCCTGGTCCGGCGCTCGCGCCGACCGCCGGCTAGCCTCCGGCGACGTCGCTGCCGGGCAGGCCTCGGGCTCGCAGCGCAGACGATCGCGGTTCCGCGGCCCGTGTGCCGCAGAGGCCGTGCTAGCTTGGACAGTCATGAACGCCCTGCGGTGGATAGCGTTTGCGCTGGCCGTTGCACCGGCGGCCGCCGCCCCGCCGGCGACGGTGATCGCGAACGTCCACATTGTCGGTCCCGCGGGTGCGATGCCAGGGCAGTCGATCATCATCATCGGCGACCGGATCGCGAGCGTCGGCCCAGCGTCGAACGTAGCTCCCACAGGCGCGCAGATGATCGACGGCCGGGGCGCCTTCGTCATTCCCGGGCTATGGGACATGCACGTGCATCTGGCTTCCTACCCGGAGGGACTGCCGTTGCTGGTCGCCTACGGCGTCACCGGGGCGCGCGACATGGGGAGCGCCTCGGCCGCCGAGACGCAGGAGATGCTTGCCTGGCGGAGGGAGATTGCCGCCGGCACGCGCGTCGGTCCGCGCCTGGTGCTGGCGGGGCCGACGCTCGACGGCCGGCGCGCCTACCAGAGCGAAGGGCGCCTGTACGCGACGACGGCGGATGAAGGCCGCACGGCGGTCGCCACGGTGCGCGCGCGCGGCGGCGACTTCGTCAAGGTGCACGACTGGGTCGCGCTCGAGGCCTACGCGGCGATCGTCGCCGCGGCGCACGCCGGCGGCCTCGAGGTCGTCGGCCACACGCCGGCGGCAATCCCTGCGCGCGATGCGATCGCCGCCGGACAGCGCTCGATCGAGCACCTCGGCAGCAGCCTGGGCGGCTTCGTGCTCGATGCGTCGAGCCGCGAGACGGAGCTGCGGCGCGAGCTGGTGCAGAAGATGGAGGAGGCGCGCCAGGCCGGCAGCGAGGCGGCTTTCTGGAAGTGGGCGCTCGGTCCCGTCCACCAGCAGGTCCTGCTCGACGCCTGGGATCCGGCGAGAGCGAACGATCTCGTCGCCCTGCTGCGGCAGCACGGCACGTGGCACTGCCCGACCCTGACCGTCCTCAGTCCCTCGGCCCGCCCGCGCACCGAGGCCGAGCGGCGCGTCGTCTTCGCCTCGGCGCGGGCGGCCTGCGCCAAGTCGGCTCCGGCGCCGCCAACTGCGACGGCCGCGGCACTCTTCGCGCGCCAACTTGGAATCGTCGGCGATCTGCAGCGCGGCGGCGTGGGCCTTCTTGCCGGCACCGACACGATGCCGCCCTCCGCCGAAGCGCTCGAGGAGTTCGGCACGTGCGACGTACCGCTCGCCGGGCTTTCCGTGCACGAGGAGCTCGAGTGGCTCGTCGCCGCCGGTCTCACGCCGGCCGAGGCTCTCGCCGCCGCCACCGTCGGGCCGGCGCGTTTCTTCGGGGAGGAGGATCTCGCCGGCAGCGTCGCGGTGGGGAAGCGGGCCGACCTCGTGCTCCTCGAGGCCAACCCGCTCGACGACATCCGCAACACGCGCCGGATCCGCGCCGTGGTCGCGGCGGGGCGGCTCTACGACCGCGCCGCCCTCGACGCTCTACTGCAGCAGGCCGCGACCGAGGCCGCGGCGCGTTAGGCGACGGCGGTCGCTCCCCTTACTCCCAGCGCAGGGCTTCGATCGGCGCCAGCTTAGAAGCCTTCATCGCCGGCCACATGCCGAAGGTGAGGCCGACGGCGGTGCAGAAGAGCAGGCCGTTCACCGCCCACTCGACCGGCACGTGGATGGGGAAGCCGGTGAAGATCGTCACCAGGTTGCCGAGAGCGAAACCGATCAGGACGCCCAACACGCCGCCGAAGTTGCACAGCAGGATCGCCTCGAGCAGGAACTGCGCGAGCACGGCCCGGCGCTTGGCGCCGAGCGCCTTGCGGATGCCGATCTCGCGGGTGCGTTCGGTGACCGACACCAGCATGATGTTCATGATGCCGATGCCGGCGACGACCAGCGCGATGATGCCGATGACGAAGGCGCCGAGCTTGACGCCGCGAGTCGCCTGGTTGAACTGCTTGATCTGGCTGTCGTTGGTGAAGATGTCGAAGTTGTCGTCCTCGCCGGGCGGCACGCCGCGCTGGACGCGGAGCACCGCCCGGGTCTCCTGGATCGCCTCGTCGAGGAGCTGGGGCGAGAGCGCGCGGACGGTGATGTTGACCGAGCGCTCGCGGTTGCCGTCGCTGTCGCGCCAGCCGTAGGTGCGGATCCAGGAGCTGATCGGAACGAGGATGTAGTTGTCGTAGTTGCCGCCGGCAGCCGACTTCTTCTCTTCGAAGACGCCGACCACGGAGTACTTGTGGCCGTCGATCTTCACCTCCTGCCCGATCGGATCGATGAACGGGAACAGCCGGTCGGCGACGGCGTAGCCGATCACCGCGACGCGCCGCAGGACACGCACATCTTCGTCCGAGAGGTTGCGCCCGAGGCCGACGAGGTGAGTGTTGTTCGGCGCGTACTGCCCATCGCCGCCGACCACCCAGAGATTGCCTTCGGTCTTCTCGCTCTTGTAGCTCGCCTCCGCGCCGAAGCGCCAGAGCTCGGCGCCGACGAGGTCGACGCTCTTCACCTTTTCGCGGATCGCCACCGCGTCGGCGACCGTGACCGCCGGCCGCGCCTGGATCTTGCGGAAGTCGCGGTTGCCCGGGCCGAAGTTGCCGGCTGGCCACTTCTGCACCTGAAACGTCTGCGTGCCGAGCACCGAGAGCTCGCTCTCCATGGTCGACTGGATGACGGAGATGCCGGTCATCACGGCGATGATCGACGCGACGCCGGCGACGATGCCGACCAGGGTGAGCACCGAACGCAGCTTGTTGGCGCGGATCGCCTCGAGCGCCATCGGCAGGGTTTCGCGAAGTCTCATGCTGGTCTCTCCCGGGTTGGTCTCACGGCTCGGCGACTCATTCGTAGCGCAGGGCGTCGATCGGATCGAGACGCGATGCGCGGTACGCGGGAACGACGCCAGCGGCGATGCCGGTCAGCGACGAGACCAGGAGCGCGACGACGACGATCCCCGGCGAGATGCTCGCCGGCATCAGGGTGCGGTTGATGATCTCGGTGACGCCGACAGCGAGCAACAGGCCCATGAGGCCGCCGATCAGGCAGATCGCCGCCGACTCGAAGAGGAACTGCACGAGAATCGCCCGCTTTCTGGCGCCGAGCGCCTTGCGGATGCCGATCTCGCGCGTGCGCTCGGTGACCGAAACGAACATGATGTTCATCACCCCGACGCCGCCGACGAAGAGCGAGATGCCGGTGATGACGATGCCGATCAGCAGCACCACGCCCATGACGTTGTTGAACATCTCGAGCAGCGAGTCCATCTTGTTGATCGAGAAGTCGTCCTTCTCGCCGGGGGCTAGCTTCCGCAACTTGCGCATCTCACCGACCACCTCGTACTCGAAGTCGCCGACCGGCACCGCCGGCGGCGCCTTGACCGCGATGTCGATGTTGCGCTGGGAGCCGCCGAAGTTCTTGGCGAAGGTCGTGATCGGGACGAAGACCTGCGAGTCGAAGTTCGGGCCGCCGAAGAAACCGGCGCTGCCTTGCTTCTCCATGACGCCGATCACCCGGAAGGTCGCGCGGCCGATCTTCATCTGCTTGTTGAGCGGATCGACTCCGGCGAACAGCCGATTGCGGATTTCGGAGCCGATGACGCAAACGCGGCGGTTGGCCTGAACGTCGAACGGAGTGAGGAACCGGCCGGTCTCCGGCACCGAGGTCGACACCAGCATCTGCTTGTCGGTGGTGCCGATGACGTCGACGTTGTCGATCGTCTCCGAGGCATACTTGACGCTGCGTTCGGTGTGCGTCGTCGGGTTGATGGCGGCGGCAGCGGGAAGCCGGCTCTCGAGGCGCTCGACCTCCCGCAGGCTCACCCGCGGGCGGTTGCGGAAGTCGAAGAAGTTGCCGCGGATGATCCACGGCATGCGCGAGACGTAGACGACGTCGGTGCCCAGTGCCGAGACGCTCTCGCGGAAGTTGTTGGCGAGACCGTTCGCGGCGGTCATCGTGGTGATGACGCCGAGCACGCCGATGACGATGCCCAGGGTGGTGAGGACTCCGCGGGCGGTATTGGCCCGGATCGCTCCGATGGCGATCCGGACGGCTTCGATCGAGTCCTGTCCGCGGCGCAGCATGGCGCGTCTCGTCAGGCCCCGGCGGCGACGGCGACGGCGACGGCGTTCCCGGAGCCCGTGGGGGCGAACGCCGGCGATGCGCCGGCCGGCGCGTGCGGGCTCCGCGCCCGGTCCTCGCCAGCGGAAAGATCGCTCTCCATCAGGCCGTCGCGCAGGCGGATGATTCGCCGTGCCCGGCGGGCGACGTCATCCTCGTGGGTGACCATGATGATGGTGTTTCCGCCGCGGTGGAGCTGGTCGAAGACCTCGAGGATCTCGTCGCCCGTGCGGGTATCCAGGTTGCCGGTCGGCTCGTCGGCGAGCAGGATCGAGGGCTTGTTGACCAGGGCGCGGGCGATGGCGACCCGCTGCCGCTGGCCGCCCGAGAGCTCGTTCGGTTTGTGGCGCATGCGATCGGTCAACCCGACGCGCTCGATCGCCTCCTCGGCGAGATGGCGGCGCTTCGCCGCGGCGATACCGGCGTAGACCAGCGGCAGCTCGACGTTCTTGAAGACATCCGCGCGCGGGATCAGATTGAACGTCTGGAAGACGAAGCCGATCTTCTGGTTGCGGATGTCGGCGAGTGCATCGTCGTCGAGGCCCGAGACGTCGACCCCGTCGATCAGATAGCGCCCCGAAGTCGGCACGTCGAGGCAGCCGATCAGGTTCATCATCGTCGACTTGCCCGAACCCGAAGGCCCCATGATGGCGACGTATTCGTTGTTGGCGACCGAGAGCGAGACGCCGCGCAGCGCCTGCACCAGGATCCCCTCGAGATCGTAGGTCTTGACGACGTCGTGCAGCGCGAGCGCCGGAACCGCAGCGGCCGCGGTCACGAGCTCTTCTCCCCCGAGCCGACCTTCACCTTGGCGCCCTCCTTCAAGTCGCGGCTGATGGCGCGGTAGCTGCCGGTGACGACCTGTTCGGTGGCCGCGACCCCCTCGAGGAGCTCGATGTGGGTGTCGCTCTGAATGCCGGTCTTCACCTGCCGGGCGTGGGCGACGCCACCTTCGACGACGAAGATCACCTGGACGAAGCCGTCCTTGTCGGGCGTGAAGGTGGGGGCGGCGCCGCTTCCGGCCGCTTTGTCGTCCGTGCCGCCCGCGGCGAGCTGGTCGGGGGTGCGCACCGCGACGCTCTGGATCGGCACGCCGAGGGCGCTCTCGCGCACTTCGGTGACGATGTCGGCGCTCGCCGTCATGCCCGGCCGCAGCTGGCTGCCGGGATCCAGGATCGCGACCTTGACCTCGAACTCGGTCTTCTGGTCGGTCGTCCCCTGGCCGGCGATCTTGGCGCTGCTGGCGATCTCGGTGACCGTCCCCTTGAAAGTGGCTCCTGGCAGAGCATCGATCTCGATCGTCGCCTCGTCGCCGAGGGTGAGCTGGACGATGTCGTTCTCGTCGACGTCCACCAGCGCCTCCATGCCGGCGAGGTTGGCGAGCTCGAGGATGGTGTCCTCCTGGAACTGGGATCCGAGGGCGATCTCGCCGACTTCCTTGTTGAGCTTCGACACGGTACCGGACATCGGGGCGTAGATCGTCGTCTTCGACAGCGCGTCGCGGGACTGCTTGAGAGCGGCGCGGGTCTGCGAGACGCGGTCCTGCGCCGAGCGCAGGCGGGCCTTGTCGACCTCTACCGCCGATGCTGCGGCGTCGAGGTTCGAGCTCGATTCGAGGCTCTTGCCGTGCAGATCCTGGATGCGGGCGAGGTCCTTCACCGCCTTGTCGAGGTTCTCCTTGACGACGGCGGCGTCGGCCTCCGAGGAGCGCAGGTTGGCTTCGGCACTCTCGACCTCGGCGAGGTAGCGCTCGCGATCGAGCTCGAGCAGGAACTGGCCGCGCTCGACCCAGTCGCCCTCCTTGACCGCCAGGCGGGTGATCTTGGCCGAGACGTCGGCGCTGATGTTGATCTGAGTGACCGGCTGGATGCGTCCGGTGGCGACGACCGTCTGGACGATCTTGCGCGCCTCGATCGGCGAGGTCTCGACCTCGATCAGGTCGGACTTGCCGCCCCGGGACATGAGGGCGAAGGCGCTCGCGGCGAGGACCACCGGAATGCCGGCGAAGAGGGCGATCTTCTTCTTTCTGGACATGGTTCGAGGGCTCCGTTCCGTGCTTGCGGGATCCATTTCCTTCCGGGGCCTCCCCGTGGAGAGCCGCTGCGGCCGCCCCTGCCCGCCGCGGCGGCGGGTTCAGAGGGCGGCCCGTTCAGAGCTAGTTACGGCGGGGCGGGGCGGAGGTTTCGGCG
>JAGOCP010000394.1 GCA_017998715.1 Thermoanaerobaculia bacterium
GCCTCGCGCACCTGGGTCTCCGGGGTGGGCGACGACGCCAATCCGTGCAGCCGGACGGCGCCCTGCAAGACCTTCGCGGGAGCGATCTCCAAGACCGCCGCTGCCGGGGAGATCTCGGTCCTCGACCCGGGCGGTTTCGGGGCGGTGACCATCACCAAGGCGATCACCATCAACGGTGAGGGCACGCTGGCCGGAATTCTCAACGCCGGGACCAACGGAATCGTCATCAACGCCGCCGCCGGTGACGAGATCATTCTGAAGAACCTGTCCATCCACGGCTTCGAAACCGGGCTCGACGGGATCCGCTATCTCGCCGGTGGCCAGGTGACGGTCGAGAACGTCACGATCTCCGGCATGCAGACGGTGGGGACCTCGAACGCGATCGAAGCGGCGCTCACCACCGACGGCCGGCTCATTCTGCACAACGTCTCGATCACCAACTGCGAGTCGGGCGTTCTCGCTTCGACTTCGGCCGGCGTGCTGCGGCTCGAGCTCGACAACGTGCGGATCGAGAACACCGACGGGCACGGGCTCGCGGCGATCAACAACGTGCAGGGCGTGATCAGCCGCTCGATGTTCGTCGGCAACGCTTTCTCCGGCGTCCGCAGCCAGGGTGGGGCGACGACGATCAGCATCGACAAGAGCACGTTCATGGGGAACAACATCGGCATTTCGACCGGTATTGCCAATGCGCGAGTTCGCCTCTCGGACTCGGTGATCGTCAACAACACGACTGGCATCTCGATCTTCGCCGGCTCGTTCGTCGAGTCGGCCGGCAACAACCGGATCTCCGGCAACGGCGCCACCACCGCGCCCAACGTGGTCTATACACTGCAGTAGCCGGCATCGCAGCCGGCCGGCGGAGGCGCAGAAAAGCGCCTCCGCCGGGGCCGATCTCCCGCGGCGGACGGCTTTGAGAGAGAATCGCCGACGAGGGAGCGCCGCATGTTCGAAGGTCTGCAGGACAAGTTCCAGGACGTATTCCGCCGATTGAAGGGCGAGGGGCGCATCACCGAGGAGCACCTCGCCGCGGCGTTGAAGCAGATTCGCCTCGCGCTGCTCGAGGCCGACGTTCACTTCAGGGTGGTCAAGGAGTTCCTCGCCCGGGTCGAGGAGAAGGCGCTCGGCGAGAAGGTGCTCGAGAGCCTGTCGCCCGCCCAGCAGGTGATCAAGATCGTGCGCGACGAGCTCGCCGCGACCCTGGGCGGGGAGGATGCCCGCGAGTTGCGGACGGACGGCACCCCGGCGGTCATCCTCATGTGCGGTCTGCAGGGCTCGGGAAAAACCACCACCTGCGGCAAGCTCGCCAAGCGCCTGGCCGCGCGCGGCCGCTATCCGCTGCTGGTCGCGGCCGACCTGCAGCGCGCGGCGGCGGTGGAGCAGCTGGTGCAGGTCGGCGCCCGGGTCGACATTCCGGTGCTCAAGCCGGAGGCCGGTGAGAAAGTGGTCGATCTCGCCAGACGCTCTCTGCGCGAGGCGCGCGAGCGCGGCCGGGACGTCGTGATTCTCGACACCGCCGGGCGTCTCCACGTCGACCAGGAGCTGATGGCCGAAATCGGCAAGATCGCCGAAACCGTCTCGCCTGACGAGGTTCTCTACGTTGCCGACTCGATGACCGGCCAGGATGCCGTGCGCTCCGCCCAGGAGTTCGCGCGCGTTCTGCCGCTCACCGGCGTGCTGCTGACCAAACTCGACGGCGACGCCCGCGGAGGCGCCGCATTGTCGGTCCGTGCCGTCACCCAGGTGCCGATCCGTTACGTCGGCGTCGGCGAGAAGCCCGAGGATCTCGAGCTCTTCTCGCCGGCACGCATGGCGTCGCGGATCCTCGGCATGGGCGATGTCCTGGCGCTGATCGAGAAGGCCCAGGAGACGGTGGACGCCAAAGAGGCGCAGCGCCTCGCCGAGCGCCTCAGCCGCAACGAGTTCACGCTCGAGGACCTGCGCGACCAGCTGCGGCAGGTCAAGAAGCTCGGTTCGCTCAAGAGCGTCCTCGGTATGCTGCCGAAGATGGGGCCGCTCAAGGGGCTGGGCGACGTCTCGGAGGCCGACGAGCGCCGCCTGGCGCGGACCGAAGCGATCATCAATTCGATGACTTTCGACGAACGCCGCACTCCGGGCCTGCTCAACGCCAGCCGCAAGAAGCGCGTGGCGCGGGGCTCCGGCACCTCGGTGCAGGAAATCAACCAGCTCATCAAGCAGTACCTGCAGATGAAGCGGATGATGAAAGGCGTCAAGTCCGGCTGGATGAAGAAGGCTTTCGGGGCCGCTGCGAGGGGTGGCGGACCTGCCGCCCTGGGGCGGAGATAGGCGGCGCGTCGGCCGGCGAGGGCTGCCGGAACGGGGCCTGGAGGTCGGATGGCGGGGGTTGTGGTATCGTTTCCCACTCAGTTTCCGCCGGCGGGAGCCCCCTCGGGCGGAGAGCAACCGGAACACCCAAGACCCTGGAGGTTGAAGCAAATGCTCAAGATTCGGCTCCGCCGGATGGGCGCGACGAACAAGGCCTTTTACCGGCTGATCGTTTCCGACTCGCGCAAGGCAACATCCTCTGCCGCCCTCGAAGAGGTCGGTACCTACGATCCGCGGCAGAATCCGCCGCGCATCCTGATCGACCGCCCCAGGATCGACTATTGGGTCGGCCAGGGCGCGCTGCTCTCCGATTCCGTCAAGCAGCTCGTCGCGCGCTCTGCCAGCTGACGTGTCGGCCGGCGCGACCACTGCCGCCGACCTGTTGGCGGTCGTCCGCCTGCTGGTGGACGATCCCAAGGAAGCGCGGGTCGAGGCTGTTGCGCAGGGTCCCGATCAACTGCTCGAGATTCGCGTGCCCAGCGCCGAGCGCGGCAAGATCATCGGCCGCCGCGGGCGCACGATCGAGGCGCTGCGGCTGTTGACCGATATTCGCGGCGAGCGGGAAGGGCAGTCGTATGAGGTCGAAGTTTCAGACGACTGAGGGTCGCGCCGCAGGTCTTCCGGAAGCGGTCCTCGTCGGTACCATCCTGCGTCCCCACGGCATCAAGGGTGAGGTCACGGTCGCTCTGTGGAGCGACTACGACCGCCGTTTCGCACCCGGCGTCGAGCTTGCCGCTTCCTCGCCGGCGGCTCGCCCCGCAGCGCCCCGGCGGGAGCGTGTCCTGCGCGTCGAACGCTCCTCGCCCTACAAAGGTGGATTGCGCGTCGCATTCGCCGGCATCGCCGACCGCGAGGCCGCCGA
>JAGOCP010000395.1 GCA_017998715.1 Thermoanaerobaculia bacterium
TCTCCCATAGAATTGGTCGCCTCGCGAGAGCGGGCCGACGTAGCTCAGCGGTAGAGCAACTGATTCGTAATCAGTAGGTCGCCGGTTCAATCCCGGCCGTCGGCTCCATTTTTCTGCTCCCTGCGGCGCTCCGGAGGATCCCGATGCCGTCGCACAAGCAGGCGCTCTTTCCTCTCGCCCTGGGTCTCGCGCTCCTCGCGACCGCCGCCCTGACACCGTCTGTCGCCTCCGAACCTTCGAACATGCCCTCCACCTCCTCATCTGCGGCCGCCGCTGCGCCGCGCGCCGCGATCCGGCCGCGCGTCTTCCGCGAGCATGGCAACGAGCGCGTCGACGACTACTATTGGCTGCGGGACGACACCCGCAAAGACCCGGATGTTCTCGCCTACCTCACCGCCGAGAACGCCTACACCCAGGCCGTCCTCGCCCCGACGGAACCCCTTCAGGCCAGGCTCTACCAGGAGCTCGTCGGCCGGCTGAAGCAGGACGACGACACCGTGCCCTTTCGCAAGAACGGTTTCTGGTACTACCGCCGCTTCGAAGCCGGCCAGGAGTACGACCGGCTCTATCGCCGCGCCGGCTCGATGGCCGCGCCCGAGGAGCAGCTGCTCGACCTCAACGAGCTCGCGCGTGGCCACGACTACTTCGCGCTCGGCGACTGGGAGGTGACCCCGGACGGGCGCTTTCTCGCCTGGACCGAAGACACGGTGAGCCGCCGCCAATACACCGTGCACGTGCGCGATCTCACGACCGGCAAGCGCGAGCGCGACGAGATCGCCAACTGCTCCGGCGCCGTGGTCTGGGCGAACGACAACCGGACGCTGTTCTACATCGAGAAGGACCCGGTGACGCTGCTCGGCTTCCGCGTTCGCCGCCATCTGCTCGGCAGCGACCCGGCGACCGATCCGGTCGTGTGGGAGGAGAAGGACAGCTCTTTCTACACCGCGATCGGCAAGTCGAAGTCGGGACGCTTCGTCAGGATCGTCTCGGAGAGCACGGTTTCGACCGAGGTCCGACTGCTCGACGCCGACCGCCCGACGGAGCCGTTCCGCATCTTCCTGCCGCGCGAGCGCGACCACGAGTACTCGGTCGAGGACCTGGGCGACCAGTTCGTCGTCCGCACCAACTGGCAGGCGAAGAACTTCCGCCTGATGCTGGTGCCGGCGGTGGCGACCACGGACCGCGCGACCTGGCGCGACCTCCTGCCGCACCGGGACGACATCTTCATCGACGATTTCGAGACCTTCCCCGGCTACGTGGCGATCGCCGAGCGCTCGAACGGCCTGCGCCGCCTGCGAATCAAGCCGCTCGACGGCTCCCCCGAGCGCTACATCGAAACCGACGAGCCCGATGCCACGGCTTGGCTCGACATCAACGCCGAGCAGGCGACGACGAAACTGCGCTACGGCTACACCTCACTGCGCACGCCGGTATCGACCTTCGAGCTCGATCTCGCCACCGGAGAGCGGCAGCTCCTCAAGCAGAAGCCCGTGCTCGGCGGCTTCGACGCCGCGCGTTACGCCAGCGAGCGGATTTTCCTTCCCGCCCGCGACGGCGCGCAGGTGCCCGTCTCCCTGCTCTACCGCAAGGGCTTCGCGGCCGACGGAAAAGCTCCTCTCCTGCTCGAGGCCTACGGCTCCTACGGCTACTCGAGCGACCCCTACTTCGACTCCGACGTCTTCTCGCTGGTCGACCGCGGCTTCGTCTACGCCATCGCCCACGTGCGCGGCGGGCAGGAGATGGGCCGCGACTGGTACGAGAGCGGCAAGCTGCTGCGCAAGAAGAACACTTTCTTCGATTTCATCGACGTCACTGAGGGGCTGGTGGCGCGCCGCTACGCCGCGGCGGACCGCGTCTTCGCCATGGGCGGCAGTGCCGGCGGACTGCTCATGGGCGCGATCGCGACGATGCGCCCCGAGCTCTACCGCGGCGTCATCGCCGGAGTGCCCTTCGTCGACGTGATCACGACGATGCTGGACGAGTCGATCCCTCTGACCAGCAACGAGCTCGACGAGTGGGGCGACCCGAGGGTGAAGGCGCACTACGACTACATGCTGTCCTACTCCCCCTACGACCAGGTGAAGGCGCAGAAGTACCCCAACCTGCTCGTCACCACCGGCCTCTGGGACTCTCAGGTGCAGTACTACGAACCGGCGAAATGGGTGGCGAAGCTGCGGGCGCGCAAGACGGACGCCAACTGGCTGTTGCTCAAGACGAACATGGATGCCGGGCACGGCGGAAAGTCCGGCCGCTTCGAGCGCTCGAAGGACACCGCCCTCGCCTACGCGTTCATGCTCGAGCTCGCCGGAATCCACGAGTAGCGCCGTGTCCTCCAGCGGACTCGATGCCTCGGTTGCCCGTCTCGCCAGCCAGCTCGACGAGATCACCCGCCTCGTTCGGTTTGAGCCGGCGTTGCTCGCCCTGCGGGCCGAACGCGTGTCGCAGTGGTCGATCGGCCTGCAGATCGATCACATCCTGAAAGTTCTCGAATTCGGCCAGATCGTCCTCGCCAAGGCGGAGGCTCCGCTGCCGCGCGGCATGAATCTGACCGGGCGTATCGTTTTCGCCCTCGGCTGGTTTCCACGCGGCGTCGCCAAGTCTCCCAAACGGGTCCTCCCGGCAGAGCAGACTCCGGCCGATCTCGCAGAACGCGCCGCGCGCCTGCGCCGGAGCTACTGCGAGACCCCGCTCGCGGCCGAGATCTTCGCCGATCCGAAGCCGGTCTTTCCGCATCCCGTCTTCGGCGGCCTCTCGGCGCTGCAGGGCCTGCGGTTCCTCGGTCTCCACACCCATCATCACCTGCGGATCGTCGCCGACATCCGCCGCGCGAACTAGGCGAGCAGCGCTCGCCGGAGGACCCGGATGACCGAGTCGCCCGCCCCTGAGTACCGCCTTTCGCAAGCTGCTTCCGCCGGCGGGTGCGCCGCGAAGATCGGCCCGGGCGAGCTGCGCGCGATGCTCGGAAGCATCGCTTCGCCGGCGGGCCTGGGCGGGGCCCTCGCCTTCGCGGAGCCCGGTACGCGCGTGCTGGTCGGTCCCGAGACGCTCGACGACGCCGGCGTGATGCTCTTCCGCGGCCAGGCGCTCATCGCCACCACCGACTTCATTCCGCCGGTCTGCGACGACCCGTTCCGCTTCGGGCGCATCGCGGCGACGAACGCGATTTCCGACGTCTACGCCATGGGCGGGCGCCCGCTCTTCGCGCT
>JAGOCP010000396.1 GCA_017998715.1 Thermoanaerobaculia bacterium
GTTCGACCCCTTGCACGCTGTAGAGGCGTCCCTCGCCGCCGGTGCCGACGAAGAGTCTGCGGCCCGCCCAGGCCAGCGCGAAGACGGTCTCTTCCTGCGACGACCAGATCGGCTCGACCAGGCCGGCGGCCGAGATCGCCACCAACTCGCTGCGCGGGCCGCGCGCGCCGGCAGGACGAGAGCCGGTCGCCGGCTCGGCTTCGCCTTCCGCGCTCACCGTCACCGTTGCCGTCGGCTCGGCGGCAGCCTCGGCGCCCGCGGCCGCCTCTGGCGACGGGCGCGGCGCTGCCAGATCGACCAGGCTCGCCTCCGAGGCCAGCACGGCGGCGAACAGGGTTCCTCCGGGCGCCATTGCGAGGGCGACGACCTCGGACAGGGCCGAGTCATAGAGCGTCCGCAGCGCGCCGTCCGGCGAACGCCGCACGATCAATCCCTGCCCGGCCGTGCCGATCAGCAGGCCGCCGTCGCGTTGCGCGAGGAGGCTGCGCAGATGGGGATCCTCGCCGTCGTAGACCAGCTCGCCCTTGCCCGCGGCATCGACACGGTAGAGATGCCCTTCGCTGCCGGTCGCCACCCAGAGGCTGCCGTTCGCGTCTCGCGCCAGAGCCCAGATGTAGGTCTCGTGCGGGTCGAAGAACGGCGCGGCATCGAAGGCCCCGGAGCCGGCCTTGGCCTTGCCGGTCTGCAGCCGATAGACCTTGCCCGCCGGCGACGTACCGACGAAGAGCGTTCCATCCGCATCGGCGTGCAGGGCGAAGACGTTGGATTCAGGCGCGTCGAAGAGGACCGAGACCGTGCCGTCGCGCCCCACCTTGAGGACCCGCCCTTCGCCCCCAGTGCCCACCGCCCAGCCGTCCGGCAGCGCAGCCACGGCGAAGGCGAACGGCTCGGGAACCTGGGCGACGGTATCGACGTCGGCGGCCAGCGACAGAACGCCGCGCGCATCGATGCGGACGCCTTCCAGCGTCCCGGCGGCGAAGCCCGCTTGCGAGTTCACCTGGTGGATGCGCACCGGGCTCGCGCCGGCCGGAATGGCCCAAGCCAGTGCGACGCCGAGTGCGACCGCCAGCACGACTCGGCTCCATCCTCGGGCGTCTCGGAAATCGGGCTTCATCGTTCTCTTCTCCTGACCGACGCCGCTGGCTCCCTGGTTCATTTGCCACCGCCCGGGCCGGCGGGGGTCGCCACCCGATCGGGCCGCCGCCGGATTTCGATCTCGACCCGCAGCAGGCCGGCGAGCGGGCGGTCGCGCCGGTGGGCCTCATTCTGCACGATCGCGTTGCGCACCGGGGTCGCGCTCCTGGCACCCATCGCTCCCCAGATCGACCGCATCGAGCCGGGGAGGCGCGGCAAAACCTCGCCACCGGTCGACAGGCCGGCACCGGCGAGCACGCCGAGAACGACCAGGTCGCGCGTCGAATGCAGCGAGCGCAGGAAGTCGATCGCCTGCTCGATGCGCGCCGGCGGCGCCGGCGCGAGCGCCAGGCGAGCCGCATCGACGCTCGCACCGTCGCCGACAAGCAGCGAGTAGCGGCCGTCCGGCAGCCCCGAAGGCAGCACGAGACGTTCGCTCCAGCGCACGGTCTCGCCGCGCCAGCCGCGCGCGTCGATCTGCAGATCGAGTGCCTCTCCCGGAGCGAGGCGGGTGCGGCTCGGGCGCACGAAGGTGAGGGTCGCAGCGCGGGGCTCCGCGGCGAGCCGCGCATCGACTTCGATGGCCCGGACGTCGAGCGGCGCGAGGTCGTTCTGCGCCAGGTAGGAAAGCACCGCGACGACGAAGCCGACGGCATCGGACGCCGCGCCCGTACCTTCGAAACTCTGCTCCAGAACGAGCCCGGGGGGAGGCGGCGAGCCGCCGAGCTCGATCCGCAGAGTGAGGTCGAGGCTGCGCACGCCGCCGGTCCCGGAGGCGACGTCCCAGGCACCCAGGCAGCCGATCGCCGCGAGGGCAGGCAAGAACTGCGGCATCTCGGCGAGGCGCAGGTCGAAGCGGCGCTCCACCGGTCCGAGCACCCGGACGACGAGCGGCACCGTGCGCGCACTCTCTCCGACGCGGCCGACGGAGCCGTAAGTGTGGTCGCGCTCGAACCGGCCGACTGCCGGCCCCGAATTGGCGAGCTTGAACGACGACAGCGCACTGGGCATGACGGTGATGACCGAGGAGGTCGCGAGCGGCATGCTGATCTCGCTCAAGCCCACCGCCGAGTGGCCGAAAGCGAAGAGACGCTCGCCGATGCGGTCGGTGACCGTGCCGGTCGCCGCGAGACGCAGATCGCCGTCGACGAACAGGGCCGCTACCGAGGCCCCCGGCTCGAGCGCGGAATCGATCACCGCGCTCTCGCCCCCGCCGAGCGCCGCGAGCTGGACCGCAGCCGACGGCAGGTAACGCGCCAAGAGACTCCGCGAATCGGCACCGAAACCGGACGCTCCCCACAGCAGGGCCGATCGGCCGTCGTTCGACACCGCGCGGGCGAAGCGGGCGAGCGCCTCGTCCATGCGCGCCACCGGGATCCGGCCGGAGGCGATCTCGGCCAGGTCGGCTGTGGTGCCGAGCCGGCCCGGCAGACCGAGCGTGGGCGGCTCCGCGCCGCCGCCGATCGCGCGCATCGAGGCGATCGGCGTGATGCCGGCGATCGGCTCGGTCGCGAACGGCCAGGAAAAAGCCACCGCGCCGGCAAGGCGGCCGTCGAAGTAGACCGGGCTGCCGCTCATGCCGGCGATGACGCCGCTCTTCTCGAGGTTCTGCCCGGCAAGGCGAGCCAGGATGTAGCTGCCGTCGGGCTTCTGGTTCTCGAGCACGCCAAGGACCTCGACTTCGAAGCGCTCCGGCACCGTGCCCTTGAAGACCGAGAGTCCATAGCCGCGCATGCCGGCGTGGATCTCCTCCACCGGGATCGTCTCGACCTCGGGGAACGTCGCCTCGATCCGGTCCGCGAAAAGACCGGTAAGGGAAAAAAGGCCCAGGAAAACAAAGGTAAGACCGCAGAGCGCTGCGGCAGGCACTCCCTTTACTGGAAGCCTTTTCTTCGCTTCCATGGGCGCCTCCGGGCTGCGTTCGGCGTCAACGAACTTCATCGCGGCCCTTCCTGAGGATGACGACTTCCCCGTCGCGCAGCTCGACCAGGGTCGAGGGAAGCCCGCCGGCCGTCGGGCCGTCGTCGAGCAAGAGGTACTTCTCGTTCGAAGCCGCGAGCCAGGAACGGACT
>JAGOCP010000397.1 GCA_017998715.1 Thermoanaerobaculia bacterium
GAACGGCGCTCCGCAAATCGCCGAGCTCGTCGAGCGTCGGCCCGACGGCGAGCTCGGGCGCCTCGTAGGCCCGCGCCAGGCGCGACGGTGGCGCCGACTCGTCCGGCTGAATGGCGAACAGCGGAGCCGCGCAGAGCGGGAGGAGGACGACGGGAAGCGAACGCAGCCGAAGCATGAACATTCAGGAGCTCCTTCGAGGGGGGACGGCATCCTACCGCAGCTTGTTGTACCTCTCGTACGGGTACCAGTACGGTTTCACCTCCTGTTTCCAGTCGAGGTGGACGTGCTTGGTCTCGCGGAATTCGTCGAGACCTTCGACGCCGAGCTCGCGCGAGTGGCCGGTCTTCTTCATGCCGCCGAAGGGGCCGGCCTCGTTGTCGGTGAGCGGGTCGTTGATCCAGAAGGTGCCGGCGGTGATGCGCTCCATCGCCGTCATGGCCCACTCCATGTTGTTGGTGTAGATGTTGGCGCCGAGGCCGTACTCCTGGGCGTTGGCGAGCGCGATTGCCTCGTCGATGCCGTTCACTCTCATGATCGGCATCGTCGGTCCAAAGGTCTCGGTGGCGACGATGCGCATCTCCGGCCGGACGTCGACCAGGATCGTCGGCTCGAAGAAGAAGCCGTCGGGGAGCTTGCGGCTTCGCCGCCCGCCGGTGAGCACGCGCGCGCCGGCGGCTTTCGCTTCGGCGACCCGCGCCTCGACGTCGGCCAACTGCCGGGCGTTGATCACCGGGCCGATATCGGTCTTCGGGTCGAGCCCATGGCCGAGCCGCAGCGACTTGGTGAACTTGACCGCCCGCGCCACGAACTCGTCGTAGATCTCGTCGAAGATGAAATAGCGCTTGCCGCTGGTGCACACCTGGCCGGCGTTCAGGAACGCCGCCCACACGGCGCCCTTCGCCGCGACTTCCAGGTCGGCGTCGGGGAAGACGATGAACGGGTCGTTGCCGCCGAGCTCCAGATGGCACTTCTTGATCTCTCTCGCGCACAGCTCGCCTACCCGCTGGCCGGTGGCGAGCGAGCCGGTGAGGGCGACCAGATCGACACCGGGGTGCGTGACCAGTGCCTCGCCGACCTCGCCGCCGAGCCCGTTGACGATGTTCACCGTGCCGGGCGGCAGGGCGGCGAAGGCGTCCGCGAGTTCGAGCGTCGCGAGCGGCGTCTCCTCGGAAGGCTTGATCACCACCGTGTTGCCGGCGGCGAGCGCCGGGGCGACCTTCCAGGCGAGGAGGAGCAGCGGGTAGTTCCACGGCACGATCGCGGCGACGACGCCGTAGGGTTCCTTGATGGTGAAGTTCACCTGGTGCGGCGCCACCGGCGGGATCGAGCTGCCACGGGCATCGCGTCCGACTTCGGCGTAGTAGTCGAAGCAGGCCGCCGACCACTCGACTTCGTCGTAGTTCTCGCAATAAGGCTTGCCGCCTTCGCGCGTCATCGTCGTCGCGAGCTCGTCGTGGCGCGCCCGCATTCGCCGCGCGACCTCGTGCAGCAGCGCGGCTTTCTCGACTCCCGGCACGAAGCGCCAGCCGGGGAAGGCGGCGCGCGCAGCACGCACCGCGCGGTCGGCGTCGTCGGGTGTGCCGCGGGCGACGCTATCCAGCAGCTCGCCCGTTGCAGGGTCGTGAACGGCGATCGAGAAGCGCTTTCCGGCGGACGGCTTGCCGTCGATCCAGTGGCGTCGCATCTGGTTCTCCCTGGTACGAAAAAACGCCGCCCTGGCTGCAGGGCGGCGTCTCGAAGGTGAAGCGGAAAGAAGCTCCCCGACTCAGAAGGTGAAGCTCACGCCCCCGGAGAAGATCGTCTCGTCGTCGACGCCGATGTCGTCGAGCACGTCGAGGGCGATCGACTCCTGCGCCGTGACATGGAAGCCGAACCAGTCGTTGATCTGCACCGGGACGGAGAGGCCGATGAGGACGTCGTTCAGGTCGCCGTTCGACTCGTCGAGACCGAGGTCAGCGGCATAGCCCTCGGTGAGGTTGTAGCCGAAGTCGAAGCTGACCGCGGCGGCGAAGTCGAGGCTCGCCTTCTCGCCCAGCGGGAAGCTGTGGCTGATGCCGAGGGTGGCGTAGGCGCCCTCGACGGCGTCCATGTCCTGGTAGTAGCTGATCGTCGGCGCGAGCGCGACGTCCCAGGCGGCGATGGCGTAGAGCTCGTAGGTGTCCTCGAAGCCGTAGTCGTCGGTCACCTCGCTGCTGTACATGTAGGAGACGATGCCCACCGTCAGGCCGAACTTCTCGTTCAGCGCAAAGGTGTAATCGGCGCCGAAGTCGTCCTCGTGGTAGGAGGCCGTCTCGCCCGAGAAGGTGAAGTCCGCCGGGACATCGCCGAAGTAGCCGTAGTAGTAGGCGTTGAAGTTCCCCATGCTGTAGGTCACGTGCGGCACGAGGACTTCGTTGTCGCCCAGGATCGGCACGCCGCGGAAGATGTAGTGGTCGAAATAGTCGGCGCTGACGTCGAGACTCCAGCTCTTCTCCTGCGCCGAGGCGGCAGGCGCGAGAGCGAAGAGCGCGCAGGCGGCGAGCGCCAGGAACGAAATGCGTTGCAGGTTCTTCTTGGTCATGGAAACCCCCCCTACTGCGAATGGAAGACGCATCTTACTGCGCCTTGATCTCGGTCCAGTACTCGTCGAGCAGCGTCGTGGTTTCGCCGATGTCCTCGAGGAACTCGCAGCGGCCGATCACCTCGTCGGAGGGGTAGATCGAGGCGTCGTTGAGGATCTCGGGCTTGATGAACTGCTTCGCCGGGACGTTCGCGCTGGCGTAGGAGACGCCGTTGACGATCTCGGCGTTCACCTCTGCCCCCATGATGTAGTCGAGGAAACGGTAGGCGTTGTCGACGTTGCGCGCCTTGGCGGGGATGGTGACGTTGTCCATCCACAGCGTTGCGCCCTCCTTGGGCACCACGTAAGCGAGCTTCTCGGGCTCTTTGGCGACGACCTCGGCCAACTGGCCGTTGTAGCCGTGGGCGATGTCGACGTCGCCGGCGGCGAGGATGTTGGCGAAGTCGCCGCTGTTGTAGGTCGCCACCAGCTTCTTCTGCTTCTTGAGCAGATCCGCCGCCTGCTTGAGGACGGCCGGATCGGTCTCGTTGAGCGACTTGCCCATCGACTTCAAGGCGGCGCCGAAGACCTCGCGCATGTCGTCGAGCATCAGGATGCGGCCCTTGTTCTTGGCGTCGAAGATCGCCTGCCAGCTGT
>JAGOCP010000093.1 GCA_017998715.1 Thermoanaerobaculia bacterium
ATGCAGCGCAGCTCGATCGCCGACCGCTTCGCGCTCGGCGCGGCGCGCGAGGCGCTGGCGCAGGCGGGCCTGCCGTCGCAGCTCGACGAGCTCGAATGCGGGATCTACTTCGGCAGCTCCACGGGCGGCATGTTCGAGTCCGAGAGCTACTTCGCGGACCTTCTCGGCGAGCCACGACGGGCCGCCCGCATCGGCCGCCTGAGCGCGCAGCAGACCTGCTCGCCGGGCGAGAGCGTCGGTCGCGCCCACAGCGTCCTCGGGCCGGTCCAGACCGTCGCTTCGGCGTGCGCCTCGGCGACGCTTGCCATGGGCAATGCCCTCGCGGCGCTGCGCGCCGGCGAGATCGACATCGCGCTCGCCGGCGGCAGCGATTCGCTCTGCCGCCTCACCTACGCCGGCTTCAATTCGCTGCGCGCGGTCGATCCCCGGGCCTGCCGGCCGTTTCGCTCCGAACGCGAAGGGATGTCGATCGGCGAAGGCGCCGCGGTGCTGGTGCTCGAAACCGCCGCGAGCGCCCGCGCCCGGGGCGCGCGCGTCCTCGGCTGGCTGCTCGGCGCCGGCGCCTCGTGCGACGCCCACCACATGACCGCGCCGGACCCGCAGGGCGCGGGCATCGCCCGCGCCGTCGAGGCGGCGCTCGCCGACGCCGGCCTCGCCGCAGCGGCGATCGATTTCGTCAACGTCCACGGCACCGGCACACCGCACAACGACGCCGCCGAGGCCAGCATGCTGCGCGCGATCTTCGGCGACCGCCTGTCCCGGCTCCCGCTGACTTCGTCGAAGGGGGCCATCGGCCACTATCTCGGGGCGGCCGGCGCGATCGAGGCGGTGGCGACGATGCTCTGCTTCCTGCATGGCGCTGTGCACCCGACGCCGGGTGAGGGCGCCGTCGATCCGGCGCTGGGTCTCGACCTGGTCACCGGCAGTCCGCGCCCGCTCGCCGGCGCGCGCTATGCGCTGTCCACCAATCTCGCCTTCGGTGGCACCAACGCCGCGGTCGTTCTGGGCTCTGCCACCTGATGAGCGCGGCATGAGTACGACTGTCGTCGTCACCGGTATCGGCGTCCTCGGAGCCTTCGGCGCCGGCCGCGCGGCGCTCCTCGCCGGCTTGCAGGCCGGGACGCCGCGCCTGCGCGAAGTCGAGCGCAGCGCCGGCTATCACCGCGCCGGCGGCTCACGACTCGCCGCGCTCGCCGACCTCGCGGAGCTCGGTGCCCTCGTGCCGCCGGCGCTGTCGCGGCGGATGAGCCCGCCGGCGCGCATGGCGGTCGCCGCGATGCAGCTGGCGCTCGCCGATGCCGGTCTCGGCGCCGGGGTCGATCATGCTTCGACCGCCATCGTCACCGGCACGGCTTTCGGCCCCGCCTGGGTCACCGAGCAGCTCCTCCGCCAGATCCTCGCCCAGGGCCCGGAACAGGCCTCGCCGGCGCTGTTCACCGAGTCGGTAGCGAGCGCCAGTGCGGCGCAGATGGCGCTCGCCATCCGCGCGCGGGGGCCGAATCAGACGCTCACGCAGCGCGAGGCCTCCGACCTCCTGGCGCTCGGCGAGGCGGCGCGCTGGATCCGCGAGGATCGTTGCGAACGCGTTCTGGTCGGCGTCGTCGAAGAGGGAGTTCCGATCCTGCACGCCCTGCTCGATCGCTTCCAGGCGCTGACTCGCGCCGACCAGTCCGGTGCGGAGCGCGCCCGGCCGTTCGACCTCCACCGCACCGGCCTGATCGCCGCGGAGGGCGCCGCGGTCGTCGTTCTCGAAAGCGCGGCGACGGCGGCGGCGCGCGGCGCGCATCCGCTCTGCCGGCTGCTCGCGCACGGTGCGGCGTTCGATCCCACCGCCCAGGCGCACGACTGGGGCCACGGCGAGGTTCGCCTCGGGAAGTCGCTGCGTCGCTTTCTCGACCGCAGCGGTGTCGCCCCGCAGGCCATTGATCTGATCGTCTCCGGCGCCTCGGGCACGCGGCTCGGCGACCGCCTCGAGGCGCTCACGCTGCGCGCCGCCTGGGGTTCGCTGCCCTTGCCGCCGATCCTCGCGCCGAAGGGCACTACCGGCGAGTATGGCGGTGGCTTCCTCGCTGCGGCTCTCCTCGCCGCCGCGGGCGAGAGGCCGGGCCCGACGGCAGGCTTCACCACCGTCGATCCCGAGCTCGGGCTCGCCCCGTGGACGGGCGGCGATCTCGCGGCCCCGCGCCTCGCTCTGGTGAGCGCTCTCGCCTCCGGCGGCGCCGCCGCCTGGGCCCTCGTGGCACCGGGAGCGACGAACGCCGGCTCCGGCACTCCCGCGGATTCGACCGCGGCGAGAACCTAAGGCGCCCGCCGCCGTATCTCTGACGTCGTGCGATTCCGCGTCCGCCTCGCGCTCGTCTTCCTGCTGCTGTCGGCCTTTCCGCTGACGCTGCTCGCCCTCTATTCGTTCAGCACCTCGAGCCGCGCGCTGCGCCAGGCCGCCGAGGCCGAGGCCGCGCTCATGGCGCGCGATCTCGAACAACGCGTCGAGGGGGTCTCGGCCGAGATCGACCAGAGCGTCAGGGCCCTCGCGCGCCTCCCCGCCACCTACTGGCTGCGACCCGACGCGACGGCAGCCCCCAACGGCGAAGGCAAGCTCGACCCTCAGGTGTTCGCGGGGCTCGCCCAGGCGCTGCCGTTCATCGAGGACTTTCGCTTCGTCCCGCGGGCCCATGGCGGGAGCGCCGAGGTTCCCTCCGCCGCGGCCGCGAGTGCCCGGGCGGCCGAAAAGAGCCTCACTGCGACCCTGATCCATCTGCCGGCGGGCCTGCCCGAGGCCGACCGCCAACGCATCGAAAATCAGCTCGCGCAAGTGCGCGCCGAGATCGGCAGGAACTTCGCGGCCCGGCGCGAGCGGCAGAGCGCGGCGGCCGTCGCACCCGCCCCTCCTGCTCCGCCGGCGCCAGCGGCGCCGGCGCCTGCCACTCCCCCGCGGCCGCCGCTGGCCGAAGATGTTTCGTGCCTGGTGCGCGACGGCGACCAGGTCGTCGGCGAGATCCAGGGTCGGCTCAAGGCGAAGGAGATCCTGCGGTCGGTGCTGGCGCAGACCCACCGCGAACAGGGCGAGATCCCGTTCGCGATCGACCAGGAGAACAAGCTCTACGTCGCCACCGGCACCGACGGCGCGACGCTGCAGCAACTGCCGGCGGTGAGCGCCCTGCGCAGCGCAGCCGCCGCGCCCGAGGGCGCTGAGGGCGCCACGAAGACGAGCGACGACTGGGTCGTGGTCGCCCGCCGCGATCCGGTTTCGGGGCTGCGGTTCGGCATCGCGCGCCCGCTCTCGCAGGCGATGAAGGAGCTCAAGCGTGCCGCCGCGTTCAACTTCGTCGCCGGCTTCTTTCTCGTCGGCATCGCCACCCTCGGCATGATCCCTCTGACTGGCGGCATGGTGAAGAGCGTCCACCAACTCGAGGCCGGCGCAGCGCGGATCGCCGAGGGCGACCTCACGACGCGGGTGCCGGTGCGCTCGCACGACGAGTTCGGCCGCCTGGCCGGGAGCTTCAACCACATGGCGGAGCAGCTCGCCGAGCATCAGTCGCGGCTGCTCGAACAGGAGCGCGTGGGCAAGGAGCGCGAGATCGAGCGCCGGCTGCTCGAGGCCGAGAACGAGCGCAAGAGTCAGGAGCTCGAAGAGGCGCGCAACTTCCAGCTTTCGCTGCTGCCGCGCGATCTGCCGGAGGTTCCCGGACTCGAGCTCGCGGTCGCCATGTCGACCGCCACCGAAGTGGGCGGCGATTACTACGACTTCCAGCGCGCCGCCAACGGCGATCTGCTGGTCGCGATCGGCGACGCCACCGGCCACGGTGCGGCTGCGGGAACCATGGTCACCGTCGTCAAGAGCCTCTTCATGGCGGGCGCAGACGACGCCTCCCCCGCCGGATTCCTGCGCCGCGCGACTGGTCTGGTGCACGGCATGGGGCTGTCGCGGATGGCGATGGCGCTCGCGGTCGCGAGACTCGCGGGCCGCACGCTGACGATCTCCTCCGCCGGTATGCCACCGGCATTGCATTTCCGTCGCGCCAAGGGCGAGATCGAAGAGATCGCTCTGGCCGGGATGCCGCTCGGCGCGCGCGGCGACTATCCCTACGCCGAACGCCGTCTCGAGCTCGCTCCCGGGGACGTCGTCCTGTTGATGAGCGACGGCTTCCCAGAGCTTCCCAACTCAGCCGGTGAGCCGATGGGCTACGAGCGCGCGCGGGCGCGCTTCGGCGCCGCGGCAGCGGATGGCGAGTGCGGCGCCGAGGGCATCGTCGCCGCACTCGAGCGGGCCGCGGCCGAGTGGTCGGGGGACGGCGCCGCCGCAGCGCCGGCGCCCTCGGACGACGTCACTTTCCTGGTTCTGCGCGCGACCTGATCGCGCCTGACAGAATGGGCGGGTGACCCAGCCCGCCGACGAGTCCGACCTCTTCCTGACGCTCACGCCGGAACGTGTCCTCGACGCGGTCGAAGCGGCGGGAGTCGCCGTCCGGCCGCTGTGCTATCCACTGAACTCGTTCGAGAACCGGGTCTACGAAGTCGAGCTCGCCGACCGCTCGCGCGTGGTGGCGAAGTTCTACCGCCCGCAGCGCTGGAGCGCGAACGAAATTCTCGAAGAGCACCGCTTCCTCGCCGAGCTCGACGCCGAAGAGATTCCGGTCTGCCCGGCTCGGCCGTTTCCAGACGGTTCGACGCTCGCGACGACCAAGGGGGGCGAAGGCGGAATCTTCTACACCCTGTTCGATCGCAAGGGCGGGCGCGCGCCGGCCGAGCTCGACGCCCGCGGGGCCTCGCGACTCGGGGCGCTGGTCGGGCGGCTGCACGTCGTCGGCGCGAGGCGCCGCGACGCCGACCGCCTGCCCTTGACGAGCGCCGCCTACGTGCGGCGCGATCTCGACTGGCTCGAGCAGAGCGCCATCGTGCCGCGCCGGCTCGCGGCGCGCTACTTCGCCGCCGGACGCGCAATCGCCGACACCTACGACCGGATGGCCGAAGGCGTCCCGACGCTGCGCCTGCACGGCGACCTCCACCTGGGAAACGTTCTCGACCGCGACGGCGAGCTGCGCCTCCTCGACTTCGACGACTGCATGATCGGCCCGGCGGTGCAGGATCTCTGGCTCGCGCTCGGCGGCCGCGACGCGGCAACCTCGGAGCTGCGCGAGAGCTTCCTCGAGAGCTACGAGCAGTTCCGGCGCTTCGACCGCGCCGAGCTCCGTCTCATCGAGCCGCTCCGGGGCCTGCGCATGGCGCACTACGCGGCCTGGCTCGCCCGCCGCTGGCACGACCCGATCTTCCCCAAGAACTGGCCGCACTTCGGCAGCGAGGAGAGCTGGGAGCGCGAGACCGTCGACCTCGAAGAGCAGGCCCTGGTCGTCGCACGCGTCGAGCGCGGCGGTACCGTCGCGCCTCCGCCGACGGCAGAGGACGAAGAGGCCCTGACCAACAAGGACCTGTTCTGGGACTGGGACGGCTAGGAGCGGCGGCGCCCCTCGGCGCGCTGCGACCGCGTCAGTCGATCAGCGTGTCCATGAGGTCGATCATGAACTCGGCGTCCTCCAGCGTCATCTCCTCCCAGCCGTCGAGGAAGCCCAAGTCCGCCAGCAGGTGGCTGCTGCGCTCCGAGAGGTGCATCGCGAGCAGCGAGGCCAGCAGTTCCTCGCGCACCGCGGCGAAGCGGGGCGAGACCAGCAGGGCGTGCTGCACGACGTAGATGCGGCTCGCCACCAGGATGCGCATGCGGCTGCGCACGAGGTCGGAGAGCTCGGCGAAGCTGCGCTCGAGGAAGAAGGCGGCGTCGACCCCGGCGGCGAGCAGCTCCTTGGCGACCAGGACGTAGTTCGCCTTCCGCGTCAGCTGGATGTCGCCGCGCCCGAGTCCCGCCGGCTCGAGCAGAATCCGCCCGATCATCTCGACGTCTGGCGCATCGGTGGCGGCGACGCGCAGCGGCGAGGCCAGGTCGGCGATGCGCCGCGCCGGGCTCCCGGCGGCGACCGCCACGATCGCCTCGTCCGAACGGCGGCGCGCCCGCGCGATCGGCAGAAAGCCCTGCTCGCGCACGAGAAACGCGGTGTCGAACGGATTGGCGTAGATGAGGTCGACCTTGTCCGCGGCAAGCGCGGCGCGCAGCGCGGCGAACTCGTCGTAGGGCTCGAAGTGGATCGGGCGCGCCAGCGCGCGCTGCATCCAGGTGTTGAAGATGAACCACTGCGACAGCTGGTCGGCGTTGAAGTCCGGGCTGATCGAGAACTGGAGACTCATCGCTCCTCCGCCAACAGGCCTGCGTAGACCGCCGCCAGCTCGATGACCTTGGTGCGGCTGGGCTCCCGGCGGACCGAGCTGTAGCCGACCAGCTTGCCGTTGCGCACGTTGCCGACGACAGTGGCGTAGACCCAGTAGAAGCCGCCGTCGCGCCGCAGGTTCTTGACGTAGCCATGCCACTTGATGCCCTTCTCGATGGTCTCCCAGAGCCCCTTGAAGGCGACCGCCGGCATGTCGGGATGGCGCAGGATGTGGTGCGGCGTGCCGAGGAGCTCCTCGCGCGAATAGCCGGACATGAGGACGAAGGCGTCGTTGCACATGGTGATGATTCCGGCCGGATCGGTCTGCGACACGATCAGCTCTCCGGCCGGAAACGGGGTCTCGACCTCGGTGACGAACACCCGGCGGCTGGTGCCGTCGTGGTAGCGCAGGTTGTGTTCACGCGCTGGCGCCTGGACGTCGGCAGCGGTCATGTCTCTCATGATGGATCTCCGGGCGGACGGTTCATGCGGCGGCTCAGATCGACTCGGCGACTTTGGCCGCAGCGCGCTTCGCATCGAGGAACACCAGCCCGAGCTTGGCGCCCTCGGAGGCCACGACGACCAGAACGGCCTCCGGACCGGCGCTGGCAAGGAGGACATAGCCGCGCTCGCCTTTGACCATCACCTGGTCGAGCTTTCCCCGTCGCAGCTCGGCAGAGGTCCGGGTGCCGAGCGACAGCATCGCCGCGGTCATCGCGCCGACGCGGTCCTCGTCGATGCCCTCGCTCAGAGCGGAGGCCATGGTGAGGCCGTCGATCGACACCACGGCGGAGGCCTCGATCTCGGCCGAAGAGCTGTTCAGGCTGCGGAGGACTTCGGTGAGCTTGTTGGCGAGCATGTTCGGACTCCTCTCGAGGTTTGGACGCAGGGCCTGCGTCGGGACGCGAATCGCTTCAGTTTTCCTCGGCCAGCACGGCCGCGATGAGATCGATCGACAGTTCGACCTCGCTGCGCTCGTCGATCGACTGCGGACAGACGAGGAGCAGGAAGGCCGGCTGCTGCGCCAGCGCGAACTTGCGGACGACGATCTTCTCGACGTAGTTGATGTCGAGCGCCAGGTTGTTCGCGTCGCGCTTGCCGAGGAGCTTCTCGGCCTGTTCGAGGACTCCGCCGATGACGGAGGCGAACGCCGCGAGGGCGTCGACATCCAGCGGCGAGTTGAACTCCGCCAGCGCCAGCCCGGACCGGTCGGCGAGCAAGGCGCCGGAGAATCCCCCGCGCTTGCACATGTCGGCCAGCAGTTGGCGGACGCGCTCGGCGCGGTAGACCGGCTGGCGCGCCGGAACCACCTGCGGCACCGGGTGCGCTCCAGGGTACGTTGTCGGTTGCGCTATTGATGGCGATACCGGGCGCGGTGCTGGAGACACTGCCGCCGGCGGCGCCGCTTGCGGTTCGCGGCGCGGCGGCAGGCTCGCGCCCGCAGGGGCCACGGCCGGCGCCGCGACCCCGCGGGAGGAGGTCAGGAGAAGACCCGCCTCGCGCAACTCGGCGAGGAGGGCCGCGGCTCTGCCGAGCTCAGAAGAGGCTGGGTTCTTCATCGTCGGACCGTCCTTGCATCATTTCGAGCTCGCGCTCGCGCAGCTCGAGGGCGAGGTCGAGGTAGAGCCTGGCCATCGCTTCGCCCCCGCGGTGCAGGGCGATCGGGATGCTGCGCAAGCTGGCCTCCTCGACCGCTTCGTCGTGCGGCAGAACGGTGCGAAAGAGGAGGTCGGAGGGCAGGGTCGCGCGTACCTCCTCGAGCAGTCCGGCTTCGGAGCTCGAGCGCGCGTCGAAGGTCGAGATCAGAACGCCCTCGAGTCGCAGCCCGGGGTTGGCGCCGCCGGCGACGTCCTGGACGAGGGCGAGAAACGTCGGGATCGCCCGCACGGTGATCGCCCGGCAGTTGATGACCAGGATCGTGCCGTCGCTGCCTTCGAGGATCCCCCGCACCACCGCCCCGACGCCGGCAGGCGCATCGATCACCACATAGCGGAAGCCTTCGGCGAGCTCCTCCACGGCGGCCCGCAGCGAGCCGTCGACCGCCGCCCTTTCGAGCAGACCGACGTCCGCCGGCGCAACCTCGCCGGTGCCGACGAGGGTGAGGACGCCGTCTCGCGTCGTGGCGCGGACTTCCGCAGCCGTCGCCTGCCGTTTGAGGAAGTCGATCAGGCCCCGGCTCGTTCGCCGGCGCAGATTGGTGGCATGCGCGAGCCCGCTCTGCGGGTCGAGGTCGACGAGCAGGACCTGACCGACGATTCGGCCCAGCGAGTAGGCCAGATTGAGCGCGGTCGTCGTCTTGCCGACGCCGCCCTTGTGACTGGCGATGGTGAGAACTCTCTTCATCTGGAGGGTACCTCTCCTTGCACGAGCTCGATCGCTCCGTCATGGCGGGCAGCGACCAGGGCCGCCGCCGCTTCGCCGAGCGCGAGGGTGGATCGAATCAGGATCTGGCGCGGTGTCGCGACGACGCCGGGAGCGGCCCAACCGAGGAGCCCCGGGTGGGCGCCGGGAGCGGCGCGCACCGCGACGTCGAGCCCCCCCATCGCAGCCAGCCGCGCCGCCGCCTCATCGAGATCGACCAGAAGATGGAGGATCAGGCTATCGACGGGCAGGCCCTCGCCGGCGATCGGTTCGATCGCCTGGTCGAGCTCGGTCTCGAAGCGCCCCGAACGGCAGAGCAGCAGCCGGGCGAGCGCGTTCCGATCGCGGTGCGGCCCGAAGCGGGCGGCGAAGAAGCGCCCTCGGGCCATCAGGATCCAGGCCCAGAGGCCGAGGCGGCGCAACGTCGGCGCGCCTTCGCCGCCCTCCAGATCGCCGTGGGTGGGCTTCGTCCGGCGCTCGGGAAAGCGCACCGTCGCCGTGCGATCGAACAGCGCCAACGTCTGCAGCAGGACCGGCAGCTGCACACGGGCGAGGTCGCCCTCGAGCACGCCGCTCGGCTCGACGGAGCGGCGTCCGCGCCGCAACACGGCGCGCACGCGCGCCACGAGCTCGGCGGAGTTGAACGGCTTGACGACGTAGTCGTCGGCGCCGAGATCGAGCGCCCGCACCTTGAGGTTCGGACGATCGAGGCTCGAAACGAAGATCACCGGGACGTCGCGCAGCTGCGGGACGGCGCGCAGCGCCGCGAGTGTCTCGAAGCCGTCGAGGCCCGGCATCTGCACGTCCATCAGGATGAGGTCGGGCGGGCGCTCGGCGAGGCGCGGCAGCGCCTCGGGCCCGGAGAGGCTCTGGGCGGTCTCGATTCCGGCGTGCCCGAGATAGGTGGCGAGGAGCTCGACGGCATCCGGGTCGTCGTCCACGAGATGGACGAGGGGCCGGTTCATGGGGCGCGCTCTTCGCCCTGCGGTGCGCTGCCGCCCCAGGGGAACCGCCGACGAACACACTCGACCAGCGACGGTGGCCCCCCGGCGGCCGACACGGCGAGTCCGGACGGCGTTCGCGCCATCAGCAGGACCGCCGGCTCGCCGCCTCCGACCGACGAGGAAAGAGCGCGCGTGCGCAACTCCTCGAGCTCGATCGCGCCGGCGGGCGCGAAGACGATGTTCGGCAGCTCTTTCTCGACCAGGAGCTGGAGATCGGCGAACGAGTGCGACGCGAGCACCGGAATTCCGCTCTCGAGCAGCGATGCGGAGAGCTCCGCCCAGATCTCCTCCTCGGGATCGAACACCACCGCGGCCCAGGGAGCGCGATCCCAGACGCCGGCGAGCGACCGGAAGTGCAGCCGCATGCGGCAGCCGCCTTGCGGCGAGTCGAGCGCCTCGAGCTCGCCGCGGTGCAGCTCGAGGACTCGGCGGGCGATGTAGAGACCCCATCCTGAGCCCTTGCGCTCGTGGGCAGGCCGCGCCTCGAGACCCGACTGGAAGTAGAGCTGGAAGACCGCGTCGCGATCCGCCTCCGGAATCCCCGGGCCTTCATCGTCGACCAGAATCTCGTGCTCGCCGGTGGCGGAGCCCTCGAGGCGGACCTGGATCGTCGAGCCCGACGGGGCGAACTTCACCGCGTTGCCGAGCACGTTGGAGATCGCCTCGCCGAGGCGCAGCTCGTCGAAGAAACCCGGCAGGGCAGGTCCCGCCTGCACGAGCTCGATCGCGACCTTCTTGCGCGCCGCGTGGACCCGATGCAGCTCGACCTCCGAACGCAACACCGCTGATACCCACTGGCGTGATGGCGCGAGCTCGAGCCGGCCCGATTTCGCGCGCTGCGCATCGAGCAGACTCTGGATCAGGCTCTCGAGCCTGTCGCCGGCGTCGCGCGCGCGCTCGAGGCGGTCCGCGGCTCGCCCGCCTCCGCTCGCCGCGAGATCCAGTTGTGCCAGCTCGATGAAGCCGAGTGCGGCGTGGAGGGGCGAGCGCAGGTCGTGCACGGTCATCGACAGGAGCTCTTCCTGGGCGCGCAACCGCGCCGCGAGCTCTTCGTTGGTCCGCAGCAGGCCCTCGCGCAGGTCGCGGTAGGCGGTCATGTCGCGGGTGATTCCGAGATAGCCGGAGACGGCCCCGGTGTCGTCGAGGAAGGTGGTGATCGTCTGCCAGACCTGGATCAGGTCGCCGCTCTTGCTGCGGTTGAAGATCTCCCCGCTCCAGGTGCCGATCGCCGGATCGACCAGCTGGACGAACAGGTCGCGGAAGAACGATCTCGGATGCTGGCGTGAGTTGATCACTCGCGGGTTCTCGCCGAGGACATCGAGCGGCACGAAGCCGTAGAGCGCCATCCACCGTTCGCTCGCCCCCAGGAGCGTCCCCGAGGCGTCGGTGTAGACCACGGCGTCCCGGCTGCGCGCGAGCGCCGAGTAAACGTAGGACAGTCGAGAGAGACCCGCCGCGTGCGGACGCGAAGGCCGGCAGAGCAGGATCCAGTCCTGCCGGCCACGGAAGATCGACAGGTCGACTGCCGGCCCGTCCGGCGAGGCGATGCAGAAGGTCTCCGACTCGAAAGGACGCTTGAGCGCGGCGGCGCTGGCGAGGCAGCGCTCGCGCAACACGGGAGGCGCCGCCTGCACCCGCTCGCGCGTCGCCATGAGGTCGCGCCAGAAACGCTCGGCGCCGCTCGCGACACCTTCGGGAGTGGGCTCGACCGAGAGACTCCAGCGCTTGTGCGGCTCGCGCAGCGCCGCGTTCCGTCCGGGGTCGGCGGAAATGGCCTGCAGGGTTTCGTCCGCTCGGCTGCCGCCTTCTCCGGCATCTGCCGGGTGCGACGTGCGTACGGAGGACAGGGACACCTCCTTCTCAGCCCGCTGACCCGGAAATCGGTCAGAGCGAGCGGCTCGCTGGCACCAAGCCTGCTGCCGCTCGCGCCGCTTGAGAATATCCCACCGGGTGGCTCGAGGGCCATCCGCTAAGGCGGGAACCGGCGTTCGGCGAGCTTCGCCTTCATCCGGCAGCCGACGGGTGAGAGGCCGTCGCCGCCGGGGTCCGGATTGCGGCCGCCACCCGGTGGACGTAGGATCGTGCCGCTCATGAGTGACGAACCTGAGGCGGGCGCTGTGTGGCCGGATGCCGGAGACGCGATGCCGAGCGCGCCGCCCGCCGGCTGGCAGACACCTCCTGCCGCGGTCTACGGCCTCGAGCATCCTCTGCGC
>JAGOCP010000398.1 GCA_017998715.1 Thermoanaerobaculia bacterium
AAGGCCTGGGCGGTGATGACGATGCCGATCCAGAGCACGATCGCCATGCCGGCGTCGATCGGCACCGCCCAGGCGATCCAGGCGAGCGTGCCCGAGAAACAGACCAGGGTGAAAAAACCGGCGTTGAGGATCGAGTAGCCGGCGCGCGCCCCCATCGCTTTCCAGCCGGGATGGCCGATGTAGATCGTGGTCGGAAAGCAGGAGCCGAAGAGTGCCGCCGCCAGCGTGCCGAGGCCATTCACGGCGAGCGACGGCCGCGTCGGATAGCTGTCTCCCGCCGCCTCTGCCGACTCGATGTTCTGCAGCGAGCCGATGACGTTGAAGAGCCCCATCGGCAGGATGACGGAGAGGTAGACCAGCCAGTCCCCCTGCATCGCGGCGAGGAGCTCGGCGAAGATCGGCACGGGCAGATGCAGCTGCAGCGTCCCCGGCGGCAGAGCTCCGACGGGCGCGATGCCGACGAGCCAGGCGAGAGCCGTGCCGACGGCGACGGCGACCAGCCCGCCCGGCAGGCCGCCGCGGAAGCGCACCCTGCCGAAGTAGACCAGCATGACGATGGCGAGCGTGGTGAGCCCGACGATCGGCCGGGCGTAGGTGCGGAAGAGGAAGCCGAGCGAGATGAAGGTGAGGGCGATGCCGGCGAGGGTCGAGAGAAGCGCGGCGCGCGGCGTCGACTTGCGAATCCTCTCGGCGACCAGCGCGCCGCCGAGCTCGATGAGACCCGATCCGACGCAGGCGACGAGGCCGGCCTGCCACGCGACGGTCGCCGGATCGGCAACGCCGGCGGCCTCAGCAGCGAGCTTCGCCGGCAGCATCACCAGAAAGACGTAGGCGAAAAGCGAGACCGTGTTGATGCCGTAGGGCAGCGCGCAGACGTCGGTGCGCCCGGTGCGGCGCGCCAGCGCCATCGCCTGACGCGCGTAGTAGAGGTTCCCGACCAGCAGGGAGACGGCAGCGCCGGGCAGGATGCGGCCGTAGACCAGCTCCGTCGGAAATCCGAGCACGCCGCGGCAGAGCGCGTCGATGACCAGCAACTGCACGAGATTGTCGAGCGCCAGGCCGAAGAAGCCGTCGACGTCGCCGCGGGTCATCCACTTCATGCCGGTATCACTCCGTGCCGGTGCGGGTCGGCGGTCAGTTCGGCGCCGGCCCGCAGTAGTCGAGATTGGTGTCGATGTCGAGGTTGGTCGGGAAGTCGACGCCGAGCGCGTTCTGCTGGCTGTAGACCTTGCCGGTCCAGGTGTCGGTGATCGTCAGGCTCGCGGCGACGTTGGTCAGGCCGGCGATCGACACCCAGGTGTTGCCGTTGAAGCTGCAGGCGTCGACGAGCTTGAACAGCATCTCGTAGTTGTTGCCGTTGAAGAACCAGGCGTAGCCCGAGCCCTCGTTCTTCTTGATCAGGTGAGCGCGGCCGCTGCCGCCGCTGAAATCGCTCCAGGTGCCTTCGACGCGGAAGCGGCCATCCTTGAGGCAGATCACCCGGTCGCCGTCGGGGACGCACGGAGTCGCGAGCACGGGGTCCAGCCGCTCGATCAGCTGCGGCACGCCGGGCGCAGGGAGGTCGGTGCTGGTGTCGACGGTCTCGGCGGCGGGGCCGGAGCCGTTGCAGCGGAAGATCGTGTCGATGTCGAGGTGGCCGTTGGAGTTGAATCCCAGCGGGTTGTGGTAGGTCAGGGTCTGCTGCGTCGCGGTGTCGCGGATGACGAGATCCATCTCGACATTCGAGAGCGCCCGCCAGAAGACCCAGTAGCTGCCGGTGCTGCCGCAGCCGTTGATGATCTTGACGATGAGCTCGTTGCTCTGCGCGTTGAAGAACCAGAAATCGCCGGATTCGTTCGAGAGCGTGGTCGCATGCCCCTGGCCGGACCGGTCCTGAAAATCGCGCCAGGAGACGCTGACCCGGAACTTGTCGCTCTGCAGACAGAGGTGGCCGTCGTCAGCCGTACAGGCGTCCTCCTCCTCCTCGGGGACTCCCGAGAGATAGAGCTCGATCTGGTTGTCGACGTCCTTGTCGGCGGCGTAAAGGACGTCGTAGCTGTTCGCCGGCGAGACGTCGAAGGCGTTCGCCAGGACGAACTTCAGCACGACGTCGCCGCCGCCGACCAGCGTATCGCTCACGTTCTCGACCGTTCCGCCAGCGATCGGCGCGCGCAGCAGCTCGTCGACCGTGTCGGTGTCCTGGTCGGCGCCATAGACCACCCAGCTGCCGTTGGGACTGATCCTGTAGGCCTGAACGTCTCCACCCGAGACCAGCGTCCGGTTGAGCCGGACGCTGGAGCCGCCAGCAACCGGCACGCTCCACAGCTCGTTCAGGGTATCGACGGTCTGGTCGGCACGATAGACGACGCGGGCGCCGTTCGGGCTGACCGCCTGGTCGAGCACGTCTCCGCCGGCGACGAGCGAGCCGTTGAGCTTGAGCGAAGCGCCGCCGGCGAGCGGCACACTGTAGAGGTCGATGACGTCGTTCACGTCTTCGTCCGAGCGGTAGACGACCCGGCCGGTGCTCTCGCTGATCGAGAAGTCGGTCTCGACGTCCTCGCCGGCCCCGAGCTGGCCGTTCAGGCGGACGACGGCGCCGCCGAGGACAGGCGCAGCGAAGAGCTGGAAGACCTGGTCGGCGCCGGTCGCGCCGCGAAAGACGACCTGCGAGCTGTCCTGGGTGACGAGGTAGCTCGGATCGACCGAGTGGCCCGCTGCGACGCCGGTGTTGATCTTGACCGGATCGCCGCCGCCCACCGAGACGCTGAACAGGTCGAAGGTCTCGTCGACGGTCGCGTCCGCGAGGTAGAGGACGCGGTTGCCATCCGGCGTGAACCGGAAGTAGGTATCGACGGCTCCGCCCGCATGGAGGGCGCCGTTGATCTTGACCGCGAGGCCTCCGGTCGCCGGGACAGTGTAGAGATTCCACACGCCGGTGGCATTGCGCCCCGAGCGGTAGGCAACGTCGTTGCCGTCGGGGCTGATCTGAATGCCGTCGATGTCGTTGTCGGAGCTGAGGACCGGATTGAGCTGGATCGAGGAACCGCCGGGGCCGGTGATGGGTACGCTGAAGAGGTCGTAGGCAGTCCAGACCGCGGCGTCGGCGTAGTAGAAGACACGGTTGCTGGTCGGGGAGATGCGAAAGCCGATGACGTCCCGGTCGTCGGCCAGAGTGAGATTGAGCTTGGTGATCGCCCCGCCGGCGATCGGCA
>JAGOCP010000094.1 GCA_017998715.1 Thermoanaerobaculia bacterium
TGACGCGCTGGAAGGCCTCATCCTCGGCGACCTCGACGTTCAGGAGCTCGCGTGTCCCGCTTTCGAACGGACGCCTCGTCCACAGAATGACGCTGTGCGGATCGGGATCGCCCGAGGCGACCCCCTGAGGAAACAGCTCCCGCCGCTCGTGCCAGCGGACACGCGATCCGTGGGCAGGTCCGACCCAGGCCAGCGAGGCGCCCATGGCCGCAGCAGCTTTGAGAAAAGACCGGCGGTTCATCGTCATCGTCGCACCCCGTCCAGTTTTCAGTGGATACGCAGGGTAGCGCTCGGGGTTTCGTATCTTCGCTGCCGCCGGTCGGTTCTCAGGCGGGCAGGAGGCTCTCCCAGAGACGGCGGCAGTCGGACGGCAGTTCTCCGAGCCGCTCTCGCACCTCGCCGATGACGACCTCGCGATCGTCGCCGTTCAGGAGTTGGGCGACATCCCATGCATCCTGGGGTCCTCCGGCGTAGAGTTTGAGCAGGACGAGGTCCGCCGCGCTCGGGACCGCGACGGCGACCTCGCCGAGATCGAGCCGCGCAGCACGGTGCAGGATGCGGGTCTGCCAGTCCCCGCGGCCGACGATCAAGTCCACGGGGCGTTCGCCGTCGGCTGCGAAGCGAACCACGCCCGCGAGCGGATCGTCATGGTCGCCCCGGCGGATTTCGCTGCGGACTCCGGCCTCGCCGAGTCCAGCCCAGAGCGCGGGGTCGAGCGCTTGGAGGTCCGTCGCCAGGAGGTCGCGGTCGGCGGTCGCCCGGCTCACGCCGCGGACAGCCAGCGCTTCGGCGCCGATGAGAGCGCAGGCAATTCCACGTTCTTCCAGGAGTCCGACGACTCGAGCGAGAAGCGTCATGCCTCGGCGGAGCACCGCGACGGCCGCCGCCCGCGATGGCGTCGGCGTGCGAACTCCCGCCGGGCTTCGTCCGCCGTCACGCCGTGTGCCCGGGCGAACATAGCGACGGCCTCCCGTCCGAGCTGCTGGGCGAGCGCGAGCCGCTCGAGCGGCGAGAGCGCCGAAGCGGCGCGGCGCTGATCCGCGCGCAGGGACTCGGCAACGTGCGAGAGCATGTTGAAAGTATACCTTCGCGCGCTTTTCGCCTGGCGCGGCGGCGCGCGAACCGCGACCGGCTCGCCTGGGAGTTTCGAGGAGAATCGGAAAGGGTGGAGCAAATCACTCTGAGTTCGAACACCCCAGGAAGTTCGAACACCCTGATCTTCTGGCTCCGGGAGGTCGCGGCAATGAGGCAGGCGGCATGAGATCCATGCCGGTGAAGAGCCTGTCTTCGGGTTCCGGCGCGGCGGCGGTGGCCGCAACCGCTACTAGCGCGTAGCTTGAAGGGCTGCGGGGACTCGGGATCCGGGGCCTCTTTCCTTGGGTTCGAGGCGGAAATCCGGGAAGGCCGCCCGGATCGACTAGTGGACAGACGCCTGCGGCTCGATATGCTGCGCCCAGGTGTTCACAGCGGAGCAAGAGAACGCAGCCTTGGGCTGCGACGTCGTGGTGGTCGCCAACCACCATCGGCGCCCACTGGTCGTCGACGACCTGCGTCTCGTGCCGCATCGGCTCAGCTTCACGCCCGACGCCGAGTTGCCGGTGGGGTTTCGTCCCACCTATCTCTACGACGACTACAGTCCGCTGGGCGCCTACCGCTGCTTCCTCGGTCATCAGCTGGCGCTGGCGATGGCGAGCGGACGGCCACTGCTGGTGCTCGAGGACGACGCCGTGGCGTTGACGGCGGACTGGCTCGAGGTGGTCCGCGTCAGCCTGCCGTTGCTCGCGCGCTTCGAGGTCGTCTCGCTGCATGGACGCGCCTTCGACCGCACGCGCCTCGCTCCTGTCGGCGTGCTGGTGGGACGGCGCGTGTGGACGCCGCGCCCCGACCCGCTGGCCGAGGTCTGTCGCGTCCTCGGCTCGCTCGCCTATCTGATCTCCGAGGCGGCGGCCCGGCGTTTCCACGCGCTCCGCTACCAGGGATTGCCGGTCGACCTCCTGCTGGCGAGCCGCTTCCGCTTTGCGCTCCTCGATCCCAGCCCGTTCGGTCACGACCGTCGCCAGGGCAGCCTCATCGGATGAGTGCGCCTACTTCCTTCGCGGCGGCCGGCAAGGCCCCACGTCGCAACCTGCGCATCCTGCTCGCCACGATGCAGTGGGACTACGGCAAGCGCGAGCAGGGGCTCTCGTTCGAGCATCAGACGTTCTTCCCGGCGCTCGACCAGTGGCAGCGCACGGCGGCTCTCCGGCACTTCGACTTCGTGGCCCTGGCGCAGCGCCACGGCGTCGCGCGCATGTCGGCCATGCTGCGCGAGGAGGTCGACCAGTTTGCCCCGGATCTTCTGGTCGGCGTCTGGTTCGAGCCGAGCTGCGATCCGCACCGCGAGACCCTCGCCGAGATCGGTCGCCGCACCCCCTGCGTGACGCTCGGCTGGTTCTGCGACTCCCACTGGCGGTACGAGAGCTTCGACCGTCCCTGGTCGGAGCACCTCGACCTGGCGGTGACCACCTCGCGACAAGCGTGGGAGCGCGGCCAGCGCGATGGCCTCGGCGAACGCTACCTGCGCTCGCAATGGGGTGCTGCGCCGGGCTATCGCCGGTTCCGGGACGTGCGGCGTGATCTCGACGTCACCTTCGTCGGTCAGCCCCACGGCGATCGCGCGGAGCACATCGCGGCCCTGCGCCGCGCCGGCCTCGCCGTCGCCACCTTTGGCACCGGCTTCGAGCGACGGCTGAGCTTCGAGGAGATGGTTGCCGTCTTCAATCGCAGCAAGGTGAACCTGAACTTCGCCAATTCCTACGACGGCAGCACGACGCAGATCAAGGCGCGGGTATTCGAGGTCGGCGCCTGCGGCGGTTACCTGCTCTCCGGCGACGCCGAGGACCTCGCCGAGTACTACCTGCCCGGGCGCGAGATCGATGTCTTCACGAGCGAGGCGGAGCTCGTCGACAAGGCGCGCCGCGCGCTCGCCGACGACACGCGGCGCGAGGCGCTGGCCGCCGCCGCCTGGCAGCGGACGCAGCGGGAGCACGGGCTCGCCGGACGCTTCGAGCGTCTGCTCGTGACCGCGGGCGTGCTCGCCGGCGACCCGGTGCCCGGTGGCGCTGCTGCCGAGTCGTCGGCCACGAGCGCCGTCGCAGTTGCCAAGGCCGCCGAGGACGGGATCGCGGCGACCTCGCGCGCCCTACCGCGACGTCGCACCCGGCGCGCCCTCCCGGGAGTGTCGGTGGTGACCTGCGTGTACGAGAACAGCCGCTTTCTCCCCGCTGCCCTGCGCAGCTGCCTCGCGCAGGAGGTGGAGACGGAGGTGCTGGTCGTGGACGACGCCTCGCCCGAGCCGCTGGCGCCGGCGGCGCAGGCTCTGATCGACGCTCCCGGGGTGCGCTTGCTGCGGCGGCGACGCCGCGGCGGGCTCGCCGCCGCGCGCAACACCGGGATCGCCGCCGCCCGCCACGAGCTGGTGATCCCGCTCGACGCCGACGACTTCTTCTACCCCGGTGCGCTATGGGCGCTGGTCGAGGGTCTGGACGAGGCCGATGTCGCCTACGGCAACATGACGGACGGCGGCCAGCTGGCTCTGCCGGTCACGGCACCGCTGAGCGGCGAGCACTTCCTGGCGCGCAATCCGCTGTTCTGCACCTCGCTGTTCCGCCGGCGGTGGTGGGCGGCCGTCGGGGGTTACGAGGTGCGCCGGGGCTCACACTACGAGGACTGGAACTTCTGGGCGCGCCTGTTCCGTGCAGGGTGCCGCTTCCACTATGTGCCGGCGCTCATCTACAACCACACGACACGACCGGGGAGCATGCTCCGCCAGCTTGCCGGCCGGAGCGAGGAGATGGCGCGTGCCGCCGTCGCGGGGGTCTTCACCTGACGCGCGTCGCCCTCCTGGTGGTCGCCACCGGCGCGTACCGCCGCTATGCCCCTCCGCTCTGGGACTCCGCGTCGCGCCACTTTCTGCCCGGCGCGGAGCGCCGGCTGATCGTCTTCTCCGACCAGCGCTGCGAGCTGCCGGGAGCCGAGTGGGTTCGACACCCGCACGCGCCGTGGCCGCAGCCGACGCTCCATCGCTACCAGGCCTACCTGCGAGCGCGGCGCCGGTTCGCCGATTGCGACCATGTCTTCTGCATCGATGCCGACATGCTGTTCGTCGACCGCGTGGGCGAGGAGGTGCTGGGCGAGCTGGTGGCAACGACGCACCCCGGCTTCTTCGCCTCGACGCGTGCGGAGCTTCCCTACGAGCGCCGGACGGAGTCGCGCGCCTTTGTGGCGCCGCACGAGGGTGGCCGCTACTTCGCCGGCGCCTTCGTCGGCGGTCGCCGCGAGCGCTTCTTGACGCTCGCCCGCGCGGTGGCCGCCATGGTAGATGCGGACGAGGCGGCGGGGCTCGTCGCCGCGTGGCACGACGAGAGCTATCTCAACCGGTACCTCGCGAGCTTCCCCCCGACGCTGGCGCTCTCGCCCGCCTACTGCACCCCGCAGTCCAGGTCTCTTCCGTTCACGCCCCGGCTGCTGGCGCTCGACAAGGATCACGCGAGCGAGCGCCGGTCGATCGCGGCGAGCGATGGTGGGCCGGGAGGTGGGCGACGCGCGGCGCAGCCGGGCGCGCCGCCGGCCAGGCGAGCCGCCGCGCGCGGCCGCGCCGGCTCCACGCCACCGCTCCGCATCGCTGCCGTGACCGTCACCAGGCGCCCGCACCTGCTATCGCGCGTGCTGGCGACGCTCGAGGCGCAGCGGCGCCGCCCCGATGCCTGGCTGGTGTTCGTCCACCAGGACGGCGACGGCGTGGATGCCTTCTTCAACCTCGAGGAGCGCGCCCGCGAGGCGGGGATCGCCACCACCTTCGCGCGACGTAGCCGCGATCTCTCCCGCGGCCGGGTGCGCAACGAGGCGATGCTGCGCGCCGAGCCGTTCGGCATCGCCGCGGTGATCGAAGACGACGACCTCTACGGTCCGGAGTACCTGGCGGTGCTCGCGCAGTCCGTCTCTGCGCACGCCGAGGGCGACCTCTTCGGGATCGAGGAGCACGAAGTCGCCTGCGTGCGCTGGGCGCCTGCTCTCGACGGCGACAACCTGCCCGACCGCCGGCGGGCGGACGGCAGCCGGGTGATGCACGGCGACCGCGCCTCTCGCTGTTGCCCGGCGACTCTGGCAGTCCGATGCCGCTCCTGGCTGCGCCTCGGCCTCCGGTACGACGAGACGACCGGGGGCGAGGAGGCGCCGCTGTGGCGGGCGGCCGAGGCCGGGGAGCTGGTGCTGGTGCGGCGGCCGGCGACCGACTTCTATGCCGTGCGTCACCTCCACGAGGAAACCCTCGGAGGCCCGCATGCGCCCGCCGGAGGGCCTGTCTTCGACTCGTCGCTCGGGTCGCCGGCCGCCGAGCTCCGGGTGGACGTCGTCGATCCCGCCGCGGCCGTTGCGTCGGGCGGCCTCTCGATCGCCGTCCGCCAGGTGAGCGTCGGCGGCTCGCGGGGCATCCTGCCCAGCTTGCTGGTCGAGGATGCGACGCTCCCGCCCGGCGTGCTGCAGATCCGCGGACCCGGTGGCCACGTGCTCCAGGTGATCCATCTCCTGCCCGATGTCCCGCCGCGCCGCCGCGCCGGCCTCGAGGTCGTGCCGGTCGACGGCGGGTTCGTGGTCTACGACCCGTCGCACGATCGCGTGCACTTCCTCAACGGCACCGCCAGCCTGCTGCTGGAGCTGTGCACAGGCGACAGCACCGTGGCGCAGCTTGCGGAGCTGCTCGCCGACGCGTTCGCCGCCGAGATCACTGCGGAGACGGTGCGCGAGGCGGTGCGCCGTCTGGCGGAGGAGGGACTCCTGGAGCCATGATCGATCCCGAGAGCGCCCTCGATCCGGGTCGGCGGCTGCAGCGCGCACCGGATCTGGACATCCGGGCGTTGCCCGACGGCTACGTGGTGTACCAGGCAGCGCGGGATCGCATCCACTACCTCAACGCGACGGCCGCGCTGCTCCTCGAACTCTGCGACGGCACGCCGAGCCTCGACGAGTTGCCCGGCCTGGCGGCGAGTGCCTGCGGCGTCGCGGCGGTGCCGACCGAGGAGATCGCCGAGTGTCTGCGGCACCTGCTCGCGGAGGGGTTGCTCGCGTGAGCGGTCGCCTTCGACTCGCCACGGGCGAAACCAGTGAACGCCTCGGCGATCCAGATCTGGTGCGGCGCACGCTCCGTCTGCTCGCCTGCGAGATCGAGCTGGACGTCGACTGCGACCGCCTGGAGCGCGGCCTGGGCTGGATGGCTGCGAACGCGCTGCAGAGCATGGAGATTACGCGCCGTCATCGGCTGACCGTGCGACGCCGTGACGAGGGGTACGCCATCGATTGCGACGGCGAGGCGGTGAGCTGGGAGCCGGAGCCGGGCCAGGCGGCCGTGCGGTTGTCGAGCCTCGCGCACGAGCTCGCACTGGCGGCATTGCCCGATCCCACACGCGTGCACGCCGGCTGCGTCGACAGCCCCGCGGGTCGCTTCCTCGTCGTCGGCGAGCGCGGTGCAGGAAAGTCGACGCTGCTCACGCGTTTGATGTTCGAGGAGGGATTCGCGGTGCGGAGCGACGAGCTGGCCCTTCTCACCAGTGGAGTGGTGACCCCGTTCCCTCGTCGCTTCCGACTTCGCCCGCCGACGAGCCGGCTGGTACCGCAGCTGGCCGGTGTGCCGGGTGTGCTCGCGTACGAGGACGATGCCTGGGGTGGCATCACCTTCGTCGACCCCTCTGACCTCGGGGCGGAGTGGCGCATCGACGCCGCCATGGTCGGCGCGATCTTCTTCCTCGTTCCTGCCCACGATGGCGGCTCTCGTCTCGAGAGCTGCTCCCGGGTCGAGGCCGCGCGCCTGTTGATGACACAGTCGGCGGGCCCCGCGGGTGGCGCCGAGCGCTGGCTGGATGACGTCTGCACGCTCGCCACTTCGTCGTTGTGTTACCGTCTCAGAATCGGCAATCTGGATCAGGCCGTCGATGCGGCGAGGGTGGGACTCGCGCCCCTCTGCGGCGCCGCGGCCAGGCAGGGAGGCACGTCGTGACAGAGGAAAAGCTGGAGCGCATCCTCTCCAAGGTCGCTCCCGAGCGGCGCGAGGTGCTGCGCCAGATGTTGCTGGCACCGGTCTGGGTGCCGCCGCTCATCTCGTCGTTCTCGATGGCGGTGCTGTCGAGCTACGAGGCGCGCGCTCAGGGCTACAACATGTCGTAGGCGTCGCGCGGGGCTGTTCGGGACCGCGCAGGAACGCCACGACAGCCACCAGCGGAGCGGAGCGAGCCAATGGGTCTGACGCCGTTTCCCGCCACGCTCTGCCTCCACCTCGCGAACCTGGCGCGCGCCCAGGTGTTCATCGAGACAGGAACGTACCTCGGGGAGACAGCGCGCTGGGCGGCGAAATTCTTCTCCGACGTGCGGACGGTCGAGCTGGGCGCGGAGCGCTACGCCGACACTTCGGCGGCGCTGCGCGACCTCTCGAACGTCGTCTGCTACCAGGGCGACTCGCGGGCAGTGCTGGCGAAGCTCCGCGAGGAGCTGGCGGGGACGCCGTCGGTGATGTGGCTCGACGGGCACTGGTCGGGCGACGGCACCGCGGGCAAGAACGACGAGTGCCCGCTTCTCGGCGAGCTGCAGTGCGTGGACGGCCTGAAGGACATCGTGATGATCGACGATGCTCGCTACTTCCTGCGCGTGCCGCCGCCCCCGCACAAGCCAGACCAGTGGCCGACCCTGCAGGAGATCGTCCTCGCGCTGCCGCCCGGCATGTTCGTTCAGGTCATTCACGACGTCATCTTCGTCGTTCCCAACTTCCTGCGCGGCGCGCTGACCGACTTCCTGCGCGAGGAGCGGTGTCCGTGGGAGCCGTGCCCGGCGGCATCGGGCGCATCGCCTCGGGGGTGTACGACCTCCGCCGCTGTCGCTCGAGGCGCTAGGGTTGAACAGAGCTCGGACGCGCGGCCGCTGCTCAGCGCCTGTCTCATCGTGCGCGACGAGGCCGCCCACCTCGGCGACTGCCTGCGCTCGCTCGCCAGCCTGGTCGACGAGGCGGTCGTGGTCGACACGGGCTCGCGCGACGACACTGCGGCGCTCGCCCGTGCCGCCGGGGCCCGCGTTTTCGAGTCGCGCTGGCGGGGGAGCTTTGCCGCGGCGCGCAACGAGTCGCTGCGGCACGCCCGGGGCGACTGGATCCTCTATGTCGATGCCGATGAGCGGGTGGTGTCCGGTACCCGCCACGAGCTCGAGGGAGTCCTGAGCGATCCGCAGCTCGCCGCCTGCACGGTGGCCTTCCGGCCGGTGACCGGGTACACGCGCTATCGCGAGCGCCGCCTCTTTCGGCGGCATCCGGCGATCCGCTTCGAGGGCGTCATCCACGAGACGATCGGGCCGTCCCTGACGCGGCTGGCTGCTGCCGAGGGGCTGCGGACCGGCAGCAGCGACGTCGCCATCGACCACCTCGGCTACGACGGCGATCTCGCGCGCAAGCATCGCCGCAACGTGCCGCTGCTGCGCCGCCGCCTCGCCGGCGACCCCTTGCACGTCTACAGCTGGCACGATCTCGGGTGCGCGCTCGAGGGTCTCGGCGAGGAGGCGGAGGCGGAGGCGTGCTGGCGACGCGCGATCGAGATCGTGCGTGCGAAGCCGGCGCCCGCCGAGACCGACCTGCTCCCGTTCCTCGACCTCGTCCGCCTGCGTCAGCGCCGTGGTGAGGAGGTGCTGGCCCTCCTGGCCGAAGCCCTGCAGAGATTCCCGGGCAGTCCGCTGCTGGACTGGATGGAGGCGCGCGACCTCGTCGCGCGCGGCCTGCACGGCGAGGCGCTGCCCCGCCTCGAGCGGCTAGCGCGGCTCGACGCCGAGTCCTTCTGCGATGCCGGCGTCGCCTTCGAGCAGCGGATCCTGACCGAGCTCTGTCAGGAAGCGCTCGGTCTCTGCTGCTGGGCGCTGGGTCGCTTCGCGGAGGCGGCCGCGTGGTACGAACGCGCGGCGCGGGCCGCTCCGGAGCGCCTGGATCACCGCCTCAAGGCGCAGCTCGCGGCGTCACGCGCCGCGCCGAACCGCACGCAGCCACGCACCGCGCAACTCTAGCGCGCCGCGCCGCAAGGCTGGCGGCAGGCTGGCGTTCGCGATGCAGCGCTCGACGTGCCGCCGTGCCGCAGGGTCGGGCGCGATCGCGGGCGGCAAGCTCGGATGGATCCCGAGCAACCGCTCTGCGCCGGCGAGGAATCTCGCCCCCGTGGCAGCGAGACCCGCCGCCGCGAGCTCCGCGCCGACTCCGTCCCACGGGATCTCTTCCTCATGCTGGCGGAGCACGAGTGCGAGGTCGTGCAGCGCCCGCAGGGGCAGGGCGGCGCGACGCTGGCCGAAGTCGCTCACCTGGGCGTGAAGCAGCAGAAGCAGCACGTGATCGCGCAGCGACGGCGTGAGCATCGGCGAGGGCTCGCTGCCGGCGACGACGGCGTCGCGACGCACGCGTGCCGCCGGAAGCGCGACGTCGACGGCGCCCGTGCCGAGTGCCCAGTGCAGCTCGACCGGGACAGGGGAGCCGGCGCGCACAAGCGGACAGTAGTGATGGTAGCGCTCGCGATACCAGGCGATGCTCCGGGCAACCGTCGCGTCGCCGTCGGGGCCGATCGGCAGGTAGCCCGCTACCCGCAGCGCCTCGACCGCGCCGTCGACCGACCCTTCGGAGACCAGCAGGTCGAGATCGCGCAGCACGCGCTCGCCAGGATCTCTGCCGCCGGCGACCAGCCACGCCGCACCCTTGAGCAACACTGGTTCGATTCCGACCTGCCGGAGCAGTTGGACGACCTCGATCGCCTGGGCACGCAGCGCACGATTGCGCTCGGCGTTGGCGTCGTGGAGGTCCTCGAGCGCGAGCTCCACCGGAACGACCGATCCGTCGCCCACGCGTTCGGCGAGGTGTCGTCGCAACGGCGCCGGCACCGCATCGACGGCGGCGTGGCGCCGCAGTCCCGCCCAGAGCGCCGGCAGGAGGAGGTGCTCTTCCGCCAGCGATACGAGCGGTGGCCAGCGCGCTGGCGTGGCGAGGCGAGCCCGAAGACCCGCGTCAGCCGCGCGATCGCCAGTGGGCGCCAGCGCCGCTGCGAGGTCGAAGATGGCTCCGCGGCGCGCCGCCGCGATCGCCGGCAGCAGCGGCCGCAGGGCATCGAGGAGCAGCCCATACGAGCGCGGCACGTCGAGCGTCGAGGCGGCGGTCCGAGCGATCACTTCGAAAAGGGCTTCCTCGACAACTTTCGTGGCGTCATCGACCACTACCCGGAGGCGCGGTGCCGCCCCCCTCGTTCGACTGCGCCCGCGCCACCCGCCTGGCCGAGAAGAGGGTCTGCGCGGTCAGCGCGCTGGCCGGCCCCGACCGGGCGGTGGCGGAGCTCGGTCCCATGTCGACACCGCGTCGCGACTGGCCGGGGTCCATCGGGATGCCGACGACGGTGAGGGTCTTCGTCATATGGGTGTCGAGGCTAGCCCATCCGCTTGGCCATGACGAGCGAAGCGAGGCATGCTCCGACCCTAGAGCGAGCTAGCGGAGGAAGGTGTTCGAACCCTCGGCGTCCAGGGGACCGTGTTTCTTGACGCAAGTGCTTAGCGCTAAGTAAAATGGGGGCGATGAACGCGTCGGAGATGGCGAGGACTCTCGGCAGCAGGGGCGGGCGCGCGCGGAGCGCGCGACTGTCGGCGGCAGAAAAGAAGCGCATCGCGTCCCTGGGTGGCGAGGCGCGGATGAGGTCGCTCCGTGCGGCCCGCCGCATCCTCGAGAATCTGCGCTACGCGGCCGTGATGGTCGAGCTCGCCGGCCGGTCGACGAGCGTCAGGCGCCAGGCGGAGTTCGCAGGTTCACTGCCGGGGATCTATGGCGCGAATCGGTGAGGCTTCCGACCCGTCGGATCACCTCCGGACGGTTGGTGAGATCGTCGAGGGCCTGCGCTCTCTCCATCTCGATCCGGTGCTCGTCGGGGGCATGGCCCTGGTGGTGCTCGGGTCCCGCAGAGTGACGCGCGATTTCGACTTCGTGATCGCGCGCCCGGGCGATCGCCTCGCGGGCGTGGTCGGACAGTTCTACGACCGTGGCCTCGAGCTCGTCTCGGGCCTCGACCCCTCGGGAGACGTCACCTCGACGATCACGAATCGCCGAGTCGCCATCGCCCGCCTCCGGATCGATGCGCCGGAGAGCGCGTACTTCTTTCACCCGAAGACCGGACTTCGCGTCGATCTCCTCTTCGACTTTCCGATTCCAGCGTCACAGCTCGCCGAACGTGCGACGCGCACCCGGATCCGCGCGCACCGCTTCGACATCGCCTCCGAGGAAGACCTCCTACGCCTCAAGAAGATCGCCCTGGCGTCGCGCACAGCGCCCGGCGACATCGTGGACATCGCCTTCCTCGAAGCGCGGCGGGAGGATATCGACTAGCGCGGCCAGCGAGGGTCTCGGTTCGGGTTGGAGGAAAAGGTGGAGCGGAAGGAGTTCGAACACCTTCCGCTCCGCGCCTCCGCCGAGTCGGCCGGTTCCCGCTGGATCTATCGGCGCCCTACCAGAGCTTCACGCGGTCGTCGGGCGCGAGGTAGAGCTTGTCTCCCGGCTGGACGTCGAACGCCTTGTACCAGGCGTCGATGTTGCGCACCGTGTTCGGGCGCACCGACGACGGCGGATGGGCGTCGGTCTTCAGGAGTCGGTCCATCATTTCGTCGCGGCCTTTCCAGCGCCACGCCTGGGCGAAGGCGAGGAAGAAGCGCTGGTCGCCGGTGAAGCCGTCCAGCACCGGCGCCGGCGCGCCGCCGAGCGAGCGGTGGTAGGCGTCGTAGGCCACCA
>JAGOCP010000399.1 GCA_017998715.1 Thermoanaerobaculia bacterium
TCCTCTTCCTCGGCCCCACCGGCGTCGGCAAGACCGAGCTCGCTAAAGCCCTCTCGCAGGCGCTCTTCGACAGCGAGGACAACCTGGTGCGCATCGACATGTCGGAGTACATGGAGAAGCACACCGTCTCGCGTCTGATCGGCGCCCCGCCCGGCTACGTCGGCTACGAGGAGGGCGGCCAGCTCACCGAGGCGGTGCGGCGCAAGCCCTACTCGGTCATCCTCTTCGACGAGATCGAAAAGGCCCATCACGACGTCTTCAACGTGCTGTTGCAGCTCCTCGACGACGGCCGCCTGACCGACGCCCAGGGGCGCACGGTGGACTTCAAGAACACGGTGGTCATCCTGACCTCGAACATCGGCTCGCAGTTCCTCATCGAGGGGGTCACCGACCGTGGCGAGATTCGCGAGGCCGCACGCGACTCGGTGATGCGCGAGCTGCGGGCGCACTTCCGCCCCGAGTTCCTCAACCGGCTCGACGACATCGTGCTCTTCCGGCCGCTCACGCTGTCGGAGATCGAGACCATCGTCGACCTCTTGACCGCCGAGCTCCGCAAGCGGCTCGCCGAGCGCCAGGTCGCCCTCGAGCTGACACCGGAGGCGCGGGCCTTCGTCGCGCGCTCCGGCTACGACCCGGTCTACGGCGCGCGGCCGCTCAAGCGCTTCCTGCAGAAGCAGCTCGAGAGCCGCATCGCCCGCGCCCTCATCGGCGGCGAGGCCAAGGAGGGCTCGATCGTCCGGGTCGGAGTGGCCGGCGAGGCGTTGACGGTCGAGATCCAGGCGCCGGCGGCCTCCCCCGAGGAGCGCGCGGGAGCTCTCGTCGGCGCGGGCTAGGATCGGCCCTCTGAGGAGGAGGCCCGAGATGAAGCTCGCACATCGGTGGACGATCGAGACCCTGCTGCTGCTCTGCCTGGCTCCAACGGCGCTTCCCGCCCTGCCGCTGGAGCCGCCGGCCGGCCTCGCCGCCGACCTCGCCCGCCTGCGCGAAGTCCGGGCTGGGGCAGAGGTCAGCCTCCCCGGCGGTGAGCTCCGCGTCGGCCGGGCGGTGATCAAACTGGCGAGCGGCGACCGCGTGCGCGCACTCGCGGCGGGAGACCGCACTGTCGGCCTGCTCATCGAAGGGAAGCCACTCCTCACCTATCGCGTCGAGGATCGTTTCTCGATTCCGGTCGCGCGGCGCAATCTCCGTCCCTCGACCGGCCTGGTGCCGCGAATGGACGGCGGTGCCCTCGAGATCGAAAAGCAGCTCTCGGCGGCAGCGGTGTGGGGCGTCGGCCTCGTGCCCGAGACCCCGACCCGGGAGCTCGCGGTGGAGGCGGGCGCGCTTCCAGGCTGGCTGCTCGAGCTCCTCGCCGAAAAGACCTCCGACAACCCCGAGCGCGACCTGCTCCTCTCGACTTCCCAGGGCGACTCCGCCTACCGCTGGGCGGTCCTTCATGCCTCGGGCGACGATTACGTGCTCGAGGTCGACACGCATCCGGCCATCCGCGAGGAGTCGCTCGGCCGCTTCGAGCGCGTCGACGGCGCCTCGAAGGTCTACGCCGGGCGGAGGTCGACCTCGATTCTCGTCGGCCAGCCGATCGGCTCGAACTGGTGGGACGCCCGACCGCTCGATTTCGCCGCCGTGGCGACCGACATCGACCTGGTCAACCCGCGCGGCACCGACGTCTCGATGACCGCACGGATCACGGTTCAGGTGCTGCGGGACGGCCTCAGTATCCTGCCCTTCTCGCTGCAGTCGAGATTCGAAGACACCGACAGCCGGGTGCGTGAGTTGCGGGTCGCGGCACTCGAGATCGAGGGCCGGCCGGCCGACTACGTCCACCACGAGGGCACCCTGCTCGTGGCGCTGCCCAGGGTTCTGCGCAAGGACGAGAAGATCACCTTCGAAGTCCGCGCTGAAGGCGACATTCTCGACCGGCCGGATGGCAACAGCTATTGGATCCTGCGCACCGAGTCCTGGTATCCGAAGCCGCTCGCCTCGGGCACCGAACACTCGACTTTCAGGATGCGGATCGAAGTCCCCGACCCCTTCGTGCCCTTCGCCTCCGGCGAGGTCGTGAGCCGCGAGAAGACGGCGACCGGCTCGCGGGTCACGACGACCGTCGACGTCCCCACGGAGCGCGCGGTGGCGATCGCCGGCCGTTACACGACCTTCGATCGCGAGTTCAAGGGCGCCCGCGTGCACGTCTCGACCTATGCCAGCGCCAAGAAGTTCGAGGCCGAGCGCCTGGCGGACATCGTGCTCGGCGTCCGCACCTGCCTCGAGGCCTGGCTCGGGGTGCCCTTTCCTTTTCAGGACCTGCAGCTGGTCGAGATCGCAGACTGGGGCTGGGGACAAGCTCCTCCGGGCGTGATCTTCATCACCAAGGAAGCGTTCATGACCCCGGCGCGCGCCCAGAACCCCGATGAGCCCGGGTACGCCGCCTGGTACACGCGCGGAGTAAACGAGCGGATCGCGCACGAGGTCGCGCACTCCTGGTTCCCCCATGTCGCCAAAGTGCGCCGGGCGGAGGAGAACTGGCTCTCCGAGAGCTTCGCCGAATACAGCTCGATCGAGTGCTTGCGGCGGTCGCTGCCCGACCGCAAACAGGGTGAGTTCTTCTTCCAGCGCGCCGTCAAGGACTGGAAGTTCGGCACCAAGGAGATCGGCGACGGCGGCAGCATCTACCTCGCGACCCACCTTTCGGGGGACCGCGACCAGGACTTCTATGCCTGGCGCGCCCTGCTCTACTCGAAGGGGCCGCTGGTGCTGCACGCCCTGCGCGGGGAACTGATCCGCGAGATGGGCGAGGCGAAGGGGGACGCCGCCTTTCTCAGCTGGATGCGCTCCTACATGAAGAACTTCGCCTACAAGACGGGCGAGACCCGCCACCTGGTCGGCATCCTCAACCAGCTCACCGGCAAGGACTGGCAGCCCTGGTTCGAGCGCTTCGTCTACGGCACCGATATGCCCAGGGTCGAGTAAAGTCCCGCTATTTCCAGGCGCCGACTAAAATCTCGAGCCCGAGGCCGATGGTGGCCGAGCCCTTGCGCTCGTCTTCGAGCTCGAAGCGCGGCCAGCTGTAGCCGAGGACGACCTCGCCCGCCAGCCAGTCGCGATGCAGCAGCGGATGGCGATAGATGGTGCGCACGCCCCACTCCTTGAGCGGCACCTCCCAGGCGCTCTCGCCGCGAACGAAGA
>JAGOCP010000400.1 GCA_017998715.1 Thermoanaerobaculia bacterium
GGGCAACCTCAACCTCTACGGCGAAAAAGAGGGACAGGCACGAACTTTCTGAGAGGGGCACCCGTCCCGGGTCAAGGCGCGCGTCGGCTGGAGGGCTCGGTCGGGGCGGTACCTGCGCGCCTCAGCGCACGGGTCCGAGGTACTGGTCGAGCCAGGCGAGCGACTCGCGCGCCAGCTCGGCCTGCGAGAAGGCGTGGGAGCTCTCCTGCACGACGAGCTTCTTGTGCTCCTGCGGTGTGGCGAGCAGCTCGAAGAACGGCAGCTGCGAGGTGTCGTAGGGGAAGAAGAAGTCGTACTTGCCGTTGAGCATCAGAATCGGGACCTTCACCCGCATGGTGTAGGCGACCTCGTCGACCTCGGGCAGCGCTTTCTGGAAGTTGAGGCCGGCGACCACCAGCACGCCGGCTTTGACGCGCGGCTCGATTGCGATCATGAACGGTGCCATGGCCGATCCCCAGCTCAGGCCGAGGTAGGCGATGCGGCCGGAGTCGAGATCCTCGCGCGTCTCGACGTAGTCGATCGAGCGCCGGAAGTCCTTGCCCCACATGAGGATGTGGTCTTTCCAGTTGTTGCTGGTATCGGGGTAGTCGGAGACCAGACCGTCGCCGCGTTCGTAGGTGCTCTTGTACACCGGCAGGAGCAGCGCCCGGCCGCCTTTCGGGGCGAAGCTCCCCCTGCCCGGGGCGACGTCCGCGCTCGAGCGCGTGTGGATCGCCCCCGAACCGGGGAACATCACCACCGTCTGATAGGGCGGCGTGCCGTGTTTCGGCAAAAAGAGGTACGCCGTCATCCGCTCTCCGCCGTAGGCGGCGTCGAAAGAGATCCGCTCGCGGATGTAGTCCTCTTTCTCCAGCCGCTCCTCGATCTCGGCGCGCAGCGGCGTGGCGTCGTAGCGAAACTGGGTGAGGTACTGGGCAAAGGTCTCGTCCGAGACCCGAGGCTCACTGCGAAAATCGCGGAAGGGGAGCTCGATCGTCGCCTCGAGAGCGGGGTCGACCCGGCTGGTGGCGACCTCCCGGATGCAGCGGAAGCCGTTGGTCTGCGAGCGGTCCCAGGGCGACTGGGCGAAGGCGTCGTTGAAGGCGTACGCCGGGTCGTCCCAGCCGCCGCCGAGGATGAACCGTCCGCCGCGGCTGTCGCCGTTGGCGCACCACTCACGGGCGTTGCCGCCCAGGTCCTCGGTGCCGAACCGGTTCCGCGCCGCGCCGCTCGCCACCGGGCGCGCTCCGTCGCCGCCGAGGTTGCTCGCCGGAACGATGTTGCCGCTCCCCCAGGTGAAAGCGACATGGTCCCAGTGGTAGATGGTCGGCAGGCGCTTGTCGGCGAACGCCGCGTAGGCCGCGGCCTCGAACCAGCTGACGCCGGTCACCGGATCGTCGTCGCGCCCCTCCGGGTAGTCGCTGACCTCCCAGGTCGCCGGGCCAGGGAGCCCGGTCCGGTCGACGAAGCGTGCCATCGCTTCCGCGAACGGAAGCGTTCGGCCGCCATCGACGAACGGCGCCCGCCAGAATTCCGGCCGGCTGTAACCGCCGGCGTCGACGAAGCGTTTGAACTCGCGCTGAGTGACCTCGTGGCGGTCGATGAAGAAGTCGCCGAGCTGCTGCGGCGGCATGTTCTCGATCCCCGGAAAGTGCAGACCCGCCGGCGCGCCCTCGATCTGGAGGATGGGCGCCGTACCTGAGACCCAGCTCATGCCGTCGACGCCAGAACCCGCCGGCAGCAGTCGATAGCCGGGGGGCGTGCCTCGATGCGCGACCGACCAGAGCACGTCGTCCACCGGCTCGAAGCCCGGCTTTTCGATCCGCACCTCGATGAGGCCCTGGACGAAACGCTGCTCCACGATCGGCGTCTCGCCAAGGAGCTTCCAGTCCGTTTCGGATCCGCCGTAAGGCCGCGCGGAGACCTGCGCCCCGGGGGGTTCGGTGTAGAGACTGAGCGGCCGCGCGTAGCGCCGTCCGAGGCGTTGGAGCAGCGGGTCGTCGGGGAGGATCCGCTCCGCTTCGCGACCAAGGAGATAGGCCTGCCAGAACCCCGGCCCCGTCGCCCCGGGAGAGGCGTCGAGAAGCTTTTCGATCTGCGGCAGAGCGACCTCGCGAGCCCAGGCGGCTCGTCGCGAGCGCACGACCAGCCAGCCGCCCAGGGCGACCGCGCCGAGGAGGCCGAGAGCCAGGGGGACGGCGACCCGCGGTCGGCGAAGAAGCCCGATCGCCGACGCCGGCGCGCCGCCGGCGAAGGAGCCGCTGGCCAGGGTCGCTTGGAGAGCGCGCAAGCGGTCGCGCAGCTCGACGGTCGAGGCGTAGCGCCGATCCGGCGACTTCTCGAGGCAGCGCCGGACGATCTCGACGAGCTCCTTCGGCAGCGGGCCGGTCCCGGGTGCCATGGGTGCGAGCGGCGGCGGCGTGTCCTTGAGAATGGCTGCGAGGGTCGACACGGTGTGGCCGCGCTGGAACGGATTCTTGCCCGTAGCCATCTGGTACAGGAGGATTCCGAACGAGAAGAGGTCGGAGCGGTGGTCGACCGCGAGCCCTTCGGCCTGCTCGGGCGACATGTAGGCCACGGTGCCGAGCAGATGCCCCTCGCGCGTCACGCCGTCGGAAGTGACGGTCTCGGAGCTCGGGTCGACGGTCTCGGCGGGATTGGCGAGCTTGGCGAGTCCGAAGTCGAGGACCTTGACGCGGCCCTCGCCGTCGAGCATCACGTTGGCCGGTTTGAGATCGCGGTGGACGACCCCCTTCGCGTGGGCGCTGGCGAGCGCGTCGGCGAGCGGGACGGCGATCGCCAGCAGCTCCTCGAGCGCAAAGCCGCCGGCGGGGATGGCGGCCGCGAGGGTGCGCCCCTCCACCAGTTCCATCGTAAGGAAGTGGACGTCGCCTTCCACTTCGATGGAATGCAGGGTGACGATGTTGGGATGTTTCAGGCCCGCGACCACGGTCGCTTCCCGTTCGAAGCGGGCCCGTCGCTCCGCGTCGTTCGCGACCTCGGGCGGCAGCACCTTGATCGCCACATCGCGGCCCAGGCGGCTATCGCGCCCGCGATAGACGTCTCCCATGCCTCCGGAGCCGAGCTTCTCGAGGATGTCGTAGTGCGCGAGCCGGGTGCCGATCAAGACGCCTGCCTCCTGGGATGCCTTCCACCGGCAAGGTCGGCTGACTCGCCGCTCACCGTGGAGGTTGTGG
>JAGOCP010000095.1 GCA_017998715.1 Thermoanaerobaculia bacterium
TCGTGTCGCTCGAGACCGAGCTTTCGCTCGAGGCCGACACCGACGACCTCGAAGTTGAGGTCCGGCTGCGGCAGATCGAGGCCCTCATGCGCCGCCAGCCGGCGCTCCTGCTCGAGGCGTTCGACCGCCAGGAGGCGGTGCGCTCGACCCAGATCGCCTACCGCAACAAGCTCGCCGAAGGGCTGCGGATGCTCGACGAGCTATCCGTGCTGCGCAAGCGCACGGCGGCCGACGTGCAGAGCTACCGCTATCAGGATCTGACTTTCCGCATCGCGAGGAACGACGCTCTTCAGAAGTACAAGGCGCAGTTCGACCTCGCGGCGCGCTACACCTATCTCGCCGCGGCGGCCTACGACTACGAGACCAACCTGCTCGGCTCGGCCGGCGCTGCAGGCCAGGAGTTCTTCACCGACATCGTGCGCCACTCGAGCCTCGGCGAAGTGCTCGACGGCGAGCCGGCGGTGGGCTCGCGCGGTCTCGCCGATCCGCTGGGACGGATGAAGGCCAACTTCGACGTCCTCAAGGGGCAGCTGGGCTTCAACAACCCGCAGACCGAGACCAACCGGTTCTCGCTCCGCGGCGAGCTCCTGCGCATGCGCGACAGCTCCGACGAGGCCTGGCGGCAGGTGCTGCGCGAGAACTGGGTCGATGATCTCTGGTCCCTGCCCGAGTTCCGGCGCCTGGCGCGGCCGTTCGCTCCTCAGGGCTCGGAGCCCGAGCCGGCGCTGGTGCTGCGCTTCCGTACGACCGTCACCTCGGGGCTCAACTTCTTCGGTTGGCCGTTGGGCGGCCAGGACTCGACCTACGACTCGAGCCGCTTCGCCACCAAGGTCCGTTCGGTCGGGCTCTGGTTCGAGAACTACGACGTCACCGGGCTCTCCAACACGCCGCGCGTCTACCTGATCCCGGCGGGCGCCGACGTGCTGCGGTCGCCGAACCCGTCGGACTTCACGACGCGCGAGTGGAATGTCGTCGACCAGGTCGTGCCGGTGCCGTTCCCGGTCGGCGAGATCGATCTGCAGAACCCCGACTGGATTCCGCTCAACGACTCGCTCTCGGGTGAGCTCGGGGCGAGCCGCCGGTTCGCGCGCTTCCGTGCCTACCACGACGCCGGCTTCGACATCGGTCAGATGACCGTCGACAGCCGGCTGATCGGCCGGTCGGTCTGGAACAACGAGTGGATCCTGATCATCCCCGGCGAGACCCTCAAGGGTCCGACGCTCGCCGACAAGCTGGCGGGTCTCGAGACCTTCCTGACCACGGTCTCCGACGTGAAGCTCTTCTTCCAGACCTACTCCTATCCGGGGAACTGAGGGGCGCCATGAGAACACCTCGTCCGATCGCTCTCGCTGCGCTCCTCCTCGCTTCGCCGCTCGCGGCCGAGCTGCCGGCGCCCGACCACGTGCTCTTCGGCACGGCGACCCGCGACGGTCTGCTCGTCGAGTCCGGGGTCGTCGAAGTGCGGCTCGGCACGGCACCGGAGCCGATCACGACCTATCCGATCGGCACGGTGCTGGCCTACGGCGAGCGCTTCGTCCTGCGCCTGCCGATGGACGTCCGTGAGCCGCGACGGCCGGGCACGGCGCGCGCCGGGGAGGAGGCGCGGATCTACCTCGACGGCGTTCTCGCCGGTTGCACCGCGGTCGGGGACTCTGGTTCGGCGCAGGAAATCGATATCGACACCTCGTTCGACGACAATCCGGAGCTCTGGATCGTCGACGAGGATCCGGCGACCGTCGGCGGGGCGCCCGACGCCCGCCTGACCGAGGGCGGTCCGGGCTCGACGCAGATCCTGAATCTCGTCGTTCGGCTGTCGCGCGCGGTGACCTACGATGTGGTGGTCGACTGGGCGACGGCGAACGGCACCGCCACGGGCGGTACGGCGTCGCCGGCCGACTATCTGTCGGCTGCGGGCACCGTCACGATCCCGGAGGGCGAGGTCGAGGGCTTCGTCGCCCTTTCGATCTTCGGCGACGACCTCGCCGAGACCGACGAGACCTTCACCCTGACGCTCTCGAACCCGCATACGCTCGGCGAACCTTCGCCCTGCGACGCCGCGAGCGGCGTCGTGCTCCGGGACGGCGAGTCGGTCGCGACCGTCCTCATCGAAGCCGACGACAGCCGCCAGGCGGTGCGGGTCGCCGACGGCCGGACCCTCGAAGGCGACGGCGGCGCGCCGGTCTTCGCGCGCCTGCTGATCACCGCCGATCTCGAGGTGCCGAACGCCGTTCAGGCGCTGCTTTCGATCGACTACGAGACTGCCGACGGCACCGCGCTCGCCGGCAGCGACTACGAGGCGACGGCCGGTACGGCGACGATCGACACGGCGGTCGTCTGCCCCGAGGTCGGCAAGCCGTGCGCCGAGGTGCTCGTCGAGATCTTCCCTGACAACGACGAGGAGGGTCCGGAGAGCTTCTTCCTCGATCTGCTGACGCCTCCGGTTCCGGGCCAGGCCGGCTACGAGATCCTCGACGGCCGCGGCGTCGCGACGATTTCGACCGACGAGAGGTTCCTCTACTACGTCGAGGCGCAGCTCGAGGGCAGCGACTGCACCGGCTGCCTGCATGGACCGCTCGGCGGCGTACTGAGCCCCGACGGCCTGCACCTCTACGTGGCGGCCGGACTCGACAACACGCTCTCGTCGTTCGATCGCGACGTCGTCACCGGCCGGCTCGAGCACCTCGAGAACCAGGTCGACAACGAGAACGGCGTCGACGGCCTCGAAGGCGTGCAGGCGGCCGCGGTCAGCCCGGACGGACTGCACCTCTACACTGCTGGCTTCCTCGAAGACCAGATTGCGATCTTCGATCGCGACGCCGGCACCGGCCTGCTGACCTACTCGACGCTGGCCGATCGTGGCGGCGCGGCGCTCAACGGGCCGACGGCGCTGGCGGTGAGTCCGGACGGACTGCACCTCTATGCGGCAGCCAAGCTCGGCAACGCGCTCGAGAGCTTTACCCGCGACGCCGGCACCGGCGAGCTCGCCCATTTCTCGACGCTGGTCGACAGCCAGGCGCTGCCCGGCGGCGGGAGTCTCGACGGACTGCTCGAGCCGCGGGCGCTCCTCCTCTCGCCCGACGGACTCCATCTCTACGCCGCCTCGGCCGTGGACTCTGCCGTCACGATCTTTTCGCGCAACGCGTCGAGCGGCGAGCTGACCTACCTCGGCCAGGTTCGGGACGCGACCGGAAATCCGCCGATCGACGGTCTGAACGGCGCCACGGCACTCGCCTTTTCGCCGGATGGACTGCACCTCTACGTGGCGGGGGAGCTCGACGACGCGATCGCGGTCTTCCGGCGCGATCCCGGCACCGGCCTGCTCACCTGGCTGCACCGCCGGCGCGAGGGTCTCGGCGGGGTCACCGGCCTCGATCGCGTGACCGCGGTCGCAGTCTCGCGCGACGGCGGCTACGTCTTCGGCGCGAGCCGCGACGGCAACGCGCTCACCGTCTTCCGGCGCGACACCAACCCGGCGAGCCCGACCTTCGGGCGCCTGCTCGACTTCATCGAGGCGCGGGTCGACGGCGAGCCCGATGCGAACGGGGTTGGATCGCCGCCGAATCTGCCGGAGATCGACGGTCTGGCCGGCGGCCTCGGGCTGGTGGTCTCGCCCGAGCCGGACGGGCGCCACATCTACGTCGTCGGCAACATCGACGATGGCCTCGCGGTCTTCCTCAAGGATCTCGTCGCACCGGATCTCCCGGTGTTCGATTCGCCTACCCCGAGCGGCCATGTTCCGGGCGTCTGGTCGAACGATCCGGAGCTCGAGGTCGGCTTCCGTAGCGCCGACGACCCGTTCGGTGCCGGCCTGGCCGGCTACCCGGTGCAGTTCGATCAGGCAGCGGCGACGGTCCTCGGCACGACGCTCGACCTGCTGCACGATCCGCTGACCGATCCGCAGGCCGCCGCGACCGTGCTCCTCGACGGGGCGCAGCACCACTTCCACGTGCGGGCCTGCGACGGCGCGGACAACTGCAGCCCGACGGCGCATCAGGGGCCGTTCCTCATCGACACGGTCGATCCTTCCCTCGTGACCGGACTGCAGTCGACCAGCCACACCGTCTCGACGCCTTCGAACCTCGAGGAGCTGACGATGGTCTGGACGGCGGCGACCGACGCCGCGAGCGGTGTCGCGGGCTACGCCTTCACGGTCGACGGCAATCCTGCCGGGAGCTGCAGCCAGGCGCAGAACCTCGGCCCCGTGAGCACAGCTACGACCGCGCCGCTCACCACCGGCACCTGGTACTTCCACATCTGCACGCTGGACGTGGCAGGGAACTGGAGCGCCACAGTGGCCTCCGCCGGGCCGTACCTGATCGACCTCGTTCCGCCCCGGGTGGCAGGACTGCGCACTGTGCCACACACGGGCGATCCGCAGCTGGCTCCGGGCGAGACGACCTCGAGCGGTCTGACCCGTTTGCTCCCCGGCTTCGACGAGGTGATGGTGGGGGAGCTCGAGATCGAGAACTACCACCTCTTCTCGGGTGGCGACGACGGGGTGGTCGAGTCGTCCGGCTGCGGAGCCGCGACCGGTGATGACGCAGTGGTGGCGCTCAGTGCGCCAGAAGTCGCACCCGCCGGTCAGTCGCCCGTACTGTCGGTCGGAGCGCCGCGCTCGCTGCCGGCCGGCATCTATCGCATGGTCGTCTGCGCCGTGCCGGGACTCACGGATCTCGCCGGCAACCTCCTCGACGGCGACGGCGACGGGGTGGGTGGCGACGAGTTCCAGCTTGATTTCCGGGTGGTGGCCACGAACCTACTGCTCAATCCGAACTTCGACGCCGCGGTTGCCGGCTGGGTGAGCGGCACGCCGGGGAACCTGGCTCTTGACCCTGAGGACTCGGACCTCGAAGTGAGCTCCGGCGCGGGCACTTTCGTCGACAACCTGGCGACAGCGATGTCCATCGGACAGTGCCTCGTCGTCTCGCCCGGCGCCCTCTTGACCCTGGGTGGTGTCGTGCGGCTCGACAGCCTGAGCTTGACGCAGCCAGCGGCTTACGCCGCGGCTCAGTTCCACTCCAACGCGCTGTGCTCCGCGCCGGTCGGCAGCCCGCAGGCGACGCTGCCGGTCGCAGGGGATGGCGGCGGGGCCTGGGAAATTCTCCCTGAGCGATCGGTAACGGTACCCGCCGGCGCCCAGAGCCTTCTGTTCGGACTGGTGGTGGACGACAATGCTGCACAGAACCTCCTGGATGTAGATTTCGACAGCCTCTATGCCCGCAAGCCGTTGCCCTTCTTCAGTGACGGATTCGAGACCGGCGACACTTCGCGGTGGAGCCATGCGCAGCCCTGAGGGCGCACCGAGGAGCCCGGGCGTCACGAAGCGAGACCGACTCCGCTTCCGGCTGCAACTCATCGGCTCGCTGCTCGCGGTCGTCGTGGCGGCCGCGGCAGCGCTCGGCATGCGCGACCGGGTGCGGATGGTCGACATCCTGGCGCTCTTCGCCGGCGGCGTGGGGGCCGGAGTTGCGATCGCGCAGATGGCGCAGGCCGCCCGCGAAGCGCGGGACCGCCGGTCACGCTGAGTCGGCGTGACTTCGGGCCGACGCTCCCGATCCACGCCCCTGGCGAGGGTGGAGCGTTCGTCCGCGGCGGGAAAAGGAGCGTACAGTGCAAGGTGATGCTCCCGCGCTCGTTCCAGCTCGCCCCGCGAATTCGCCGCCTGGCGGGGTTGGCGCTCGCCTTCTCCTGGATCGGAATCCCCGCCATGGCCACCGAAGAGCCGCCCTACGATGTCGTCGAGAAGCTGGGCGACGTCGAGATCCGTTCCTACGCCGCTGTCGTACTTGCCGAGACCGAGGTCGAAGGGTCTTTCGAAGGAGTGAGCAACGCCGCCTTCCGCCGGCTCGCCGGGTACATCTTCGGCGGCAACCGGGCGCGCGGCGCGACGGGAGAGAAGACGAAGATCGACATGACCGCACCGGTCGGCATGCGACCAGCCGGGAACGCGAAGATCGCCATGACCGCGCCGGTGGGCATGCGCCCGGCGGCGGCGGGAGGCTCCGAGCGCTGGGTGATGTCGTTCACGATGCCGAGCGCCTGGACCCTGGCCACCCTGCCCGAGCCGACCGACCCCCGCGTGACGCTGCGCGAAGCGCCGCCGCGCCTGGTCGCCGTGCTGCGGTTCTCGGGGTTGTGGAGCGACGCCCGGTTCGCCGAGCAGGAGCGGCTGCTGCGCGCCCAACTCGCGACGAGCGGCTGGCAGGTGACCGGCCCGGTGGAATCGATGCGCTACGACCCGCCCTGGACCCTCTGGTTCCTGCGCCGCAACGAGGTCGCCCTGCCGGTCGCTCGCGCCGCCAGCTGACCGGCCGGAGGACCCCCTTTCGGGCCGCGCGCGCGACATGATCTAGTTCCGCGAGCGCCATGGAAGACCTCCCCAGCGGCAGTCTGACGCGGCTCCTGCGGGACCATCGGGCAGGCGATGCGAACGCCTTCGGCCGGCTGGTCGAGCTCGCGCATGGTGAGCTCGAGAAGATGGCGCGGCAGCAGCTGCGCAAGGCGCCCCCGGGGCGCACGCTCGACACGGTCGCCCTGGTCAACGAGGCCTATCTCCGGTTGCACGATGAGGGTTCGATCGACTGGCAGAGCCGGGCGCATTTCTACGGCGTGATGGCCCGCGCGATGCGCTTCGTCGTCGTCGATCACGCGCGGCGCCACGGCGCCGGTAAGCGCGGCGGCGGTGCGCGGCGCGTGACGCTGGACAGCGGCTTCCTCGCCGTCAGCGAGCAGGCGGAGCTCGTGCTGGCCGTGCACCAGGCGCTCGAACAGCTGGAGAGCTTCAACCCGCGGCTGGCGCGCATCGTCGAGTGTCGCTATTTCGCCGGCATGAACGACGAGGAGATCGGCGCCGCGCTCGATCTCTCGCCGCGCACCGTCCAGCGCGACTGGCTGCGCGCCCAGGCCTGGCTTCGGCGCGCGCTGGAATCCGACCCAGGGGAGTAGCCAGGGTCAACCTGCGCCGGCGCCACTGGGTCGCGTGCCACGCAGGCGGGTGCGGTCGTCCTCCAGCTGGCGAACGAGCAGCGGATCCTGTCCGGCGGCCATCGCCAAGGCTTCGCTCCAGGTCGCCTCGGCCTCCTTCCAGCGCCCGGTCGCGACGAGGCACCGTGCCAGCGGTAGCAGGACTTCGGCGACCTCCACATGATTCGCGCCGACGCGGGCACGGCGCAGCTCGAGCGCCTCCCGCAGCAGCGTCTCGGCCTCCGCGAATCGCCCCTGCGCGAAGCGCAGCTGTCCGATGCCCTGCAGGGTGGTGGCGATCCGGTGGTGACCCGGTTCGAGTTTGGCGCGAAAGATCGCCAGGGCGCGGGCGAACTGTGCGTCGGCGCGGTCAAGTTGGTTGAGGATCTGCAGGTTGTTCGCCAGCAGTGTCAGATCGGTGGCGACCTCCGGATGGTCCGGCCCGTAGACCTCGCTGTCGATCGCCAGCACCTCTTCGAAGAGGGGTTGAGCTGCGGCGTAGTCGTGCCGGCGCTGGAGGACGCGTGCCAGATTGAACAGGTTGATCGCCACGTCGGGGTGGCGCTCGCCGTGGAGCTGTCGATTCACCGCCAAGGCCTCGCGATGAAGCTTCTCCGCCTCGTCGAGCTCGCCGCGTTTCTCGGCGACGAGCGCGACGCTGTTCCACGCCGCAGCGATCAGGGAGAGGTCTCCGCCCTGTTGCCGCAGGAGCAGCGCCTCGCGAAAACAGGCGTCGGCCGGAGTGTGGTCGCCGGTGAAGTAGTGCAGGTAGCCGAGCTCGGTCAGGCTCTCGGCGATCTCCGGAGCGGCCGGCGCGAGCAGCTCCCGCCGCTGCGCCAGGGCTTCGACGAGCAGAGGTTTCGCTGCGGCATGATCGCCGAGCTGGCGGGCGAGGGAGCCGAGGCGATGGAGGCTCTCGGCGACGTCGACGTGGCGTGGGCCGAACGCCTGCCGACGCAGCTCGAGCGAGCGCTCCTCGAGCTTCCGCCCTTCGGCGAGCCTCCCCAGCCGTCCGTAGATGTGGCCGAGCGTCGAGAGCAGTCGCGCCTGCACCACCGGCTGGTCCGCGAGCCCGGATTCGACCCGCTCGGCGCCGCGCTCGAGCAGGGTGATGGCATCGATCGTCTTGCCGAGCGAGGTGGCGGGATCGGAGACGTCGAACAGTCCGACGACGAAGCGCTCGACCTCGGTGGCTTTGGCGGCTTCGAGGCGGGCGCGGTCGCGCTCCAGCGCCAGAGCGCGCGCCTGAAGGGTCACGGTCGTCGCGTAGCCGACCGCGAAGAGCGCCGCGAGCGCCGCGGTGGCGGTGAGCGCACGGTTGCGGCGCACCCACTTCCAGCTGCGCTGGAACGGATTCGCCCGGCGGGCGTGCACCGGCCGGCCGTCGAGGTACCTTTCGAGGTCGGTCGCAAACTGCTCCGCGGACGGATAACGCCGCTCCGGGTCCTTCTCGACGGCGCGCGCCACGATGGCGTCCATCTCGGGGCGGAAGCGTCGCGCGAGCCGTAGCGGCGTCGACCGGCGCTGGGCCGCGAGCTCGACGGCGGATCGCTCTCCGAGCGGTGCCAGCACCGCGACGCTCGGCGGTACCGGACTCTCTTCGCAGACCGCGCGCACGAGCGCTTGCAGGGAGCTGAACGATGCCTCCTGCGGCGGGTGACCGGTGAGGAGTCCGGAGAGCAAGAGCCCCAGCTGATAGACGTCCGAGGCGGTGGTGACCGGCTCGCCCCGGACTTGCTCCGGTGAGGCGCATGCCGGGGTCAGCGCCAGGCTCGAAGTCGCCTCGGCCGGCGCGGTGTCGGACTCGAGGAGCTTGGCGATGCCGAAGTCCAGGAGCTTGATCTTGCCTTCGCGGGTCACCAGGAGATTCGACGGTTTGAGGTCACGGTGAACGACGAGATTGCGATGGGCCGCCTGGACAGCGCGCGCGATCTCGATGAGCAGGAGAATCCGCGCCTCGATTCCGAGCTGCTCGCGATCGCAATGGAGATCGACCGCGACCCCTTCGACATATTCGAGCACCAGGTAGGGCAATCCGCGGCGATCGACTCCGCCGTCGAGCAGGTGCGCGATGCTCGGATGGTCGAGCCGGGCGAGGATGCGGCGCTCCTGTTCGAAGCGGCGAATGGCCTCGGCGGAGCTGGCGGCGCGCGGCAGCACCTTGAGCGCCGCCCGTTTCTCGAAGCTGCCGTCGGACCGGGTGACGAGATAGACCAGCCCCATGCCGCCGCGGCCGATCGCCTGCACGATCGTCCAGGCGCCGACCGTTTCGCCGGCGGCCAGTCCCTCGTCGCCCTCGGCGGGAGCGGTGATCTGCCGAACGAACGACCGCAGGGGCTCGATCACTGCCGCCAGCTCGAAGCCGGAATGCCGAAGCAGTTGTTCGACTTCCAGGCGCAGGGCGGTGTCGCCGGCACAGCGCGCGGCGAGAAAAGCCGGGCGCTCGACCGGATCGAGGTCGAGCGCGTCGGCGAATACCGCGTCGATTTCGGCTAGGCGGCTCGGCAGCATGCTCCTCCCTGGAATGTCAGGTCGCAGGCGTAGCCGGCATCCTACTGTGCGCTGCTCGACCAGGCAGCGAGACCCGCCGACTCGAAGCCGTCGCGGAAGAGGCCCTGGCTGTAGAGGACATTGACCGCGCCGGCGTCGAGGATCGCTCCGACGTCTTCGAGGGGCAGCCCGACAGCCAGATCGGAAAAGCCGTTGCCATCGAAGTCGCCCGGCGCGAGAGCCTCGCCGAAGGAATCGCCAGCCTCGACCGCCCCGGGAACGGCTCCATCCTGGCTGAAGGTCCCGACCACGACCGGATGGGCCGGCACGAGCCCGGACAGGATGTAGGTCTCCCCGGCGGACCCCGTTCCCGCGACTTCGGCTCCGGGGGCCGCGATCACCAGCTCGTCTGCGCTCCCGCCGTCGAAGTCGCCGGCCGCGAGCGCCCAACCGAACCGATCGCCGGAAGCGGCGGCGCCGGCGGCCTGCGAGCGGTCGATCATCGCGCTGGCGAGGCTGCTGACGCCCAACCCGGGAACGCCGGGCAGCAGGTGCACGAGCCCGAACTCGGAGCCGCCGGCGGTCGATTCCCCCGGCGAGCCGATGGCCAGGTCCGCGATCCCGTCGCCGTCGAAGTCGCCGGCGGCCAGACTCCAGCCGAAGTGATCGTCAGGATCCGCATCGCCGGGAATCCCCCCGTCGTCCTGGGTGCGCACCTGATCTCCGAGCGCTGTGAGGCCGTCGTCCGAGCCGAGGATGACGAAGACGGCACCGGCATCGATCACCTCGCCCCAGTTCTCGCGCGGCGCGCCGATCGCGAGGTCGTCACGGCCGTCGTCGTTCCAGTCGCCCGCCACCAGGGCATGGCCGAACTCGTCGCTCGCTTCGTCGAGTGACGAGCCGAGGTCTCCCTGCGTCCACAGACTGTTGGCGGTGGTGCCAGGCGCCGTCGAGAGCCCGGCAGCGGAGCCGTAGAGGACGTTGACCGCGCCAGCATTGCCGATCGCGCCGACATCCTCGCCAGGGACGCCGACCGCGAGGTCGGCGTGGCCGTCCCCGTCAAAGTCGCCCGCGCCGAGCGACTGGCCGAAGAAGTCGTCCTCCTCGAGCGCGCCGACGACGCCCCCCGCGCCCTGACGCCAGAACTGGGCCCCCGCCTCTCCCAGCCCGCCGGCCGAGCCGTAGAGCACCAGCACCGCGCCGGCGCGCGGGCGGATCGAAAAGTCCGCTGCGACGACATCCCGGTAGGGGATGCCGACGGCGAGGTCGGCGAAGCCGTCGTGGTCGAAGTCGGCGGCGACCAGCGCTTCGCCGAAGCGGTCGCCGGTGCCGGCGCTCTGGCCCGCAGGGCCGTTCAGGTCCCACACCTCGCTGTTCGGCGCGAGCAGTCCCGTCGTACCTCCATAGACCACGGTCACCGACCCGGCGTCGGAGGTCGGCGCGATCGACTCGCGCGGCGTTCCCATGGCGAGATCGAGCGCGCCGTCGCCGTTGAAGTCGCCTGCGGCCAGGGCGCGGCCGAACTGCTCGAGCACCGCCGGTGTGCCGGAGATGCCGGCTTCGCCCTGCTGCAGGATCTGCGAGCCGGAAATACCCAACTGCGCCGCGGACGCAGCCGGAAGGGCGAGCAGCAGGACGAGGCCGATTCGGTGATGAAACGTGCGCATCCCGAAAGCCGGGCGCGGGGCGGAAACAGAGTTTCTGTCGGTCATGATCTGGCGTCTCCTTGCCCTGTACCTCGCAGGACGGAGGCGAAGTGCGACAGGAGGACAACTTCGGCGGTCTCTTTTCGTATCAGAATGGAAACCGACCCCGGCGACTGCCGGATTGGAAAGGACCTCCCCTTGAACCTCAAGACTCCCGGCCGGGCCTCTGCGCTGCTTCTTCCGTTGCTGTTGGCGTTCTCCGACCCGTCGCAGGCCGCCCAGAGCGCCTCCGGACCGCTCGACGGCTTCCTCGCGTCGGTGAAGCGGACGACGCTGCCCAACGGCCTGACCCTGCTCGTCCGTGAGCAGCCGGGAACCGGCGTGGTGGCGATCAACACCTGGGTGAAGGCGGGCTACTTCAACGAGCCCGACGAGGTCGCCGGCATGGCGCATCTCTTCGAGCACATGTTCTTCAAGGGCTCGAAGAAGTTCCCCGGCGCCGAGCAGATCTCGCAGGAGCTCGCGGCGGTGGGCGGCGACACCAACGCCGGCACGATCTACGACTCGACCAACTACTTCTTCGTCGTGCCGACCGAGGGCTTTGGCCGCGCCCTCGAGATCATGGCCGACGCGATCGCCAACCCGCTCTTCG
>JAGOCP010000401.1 GCA_017998715.1 Thermoanaerobaculia bacterium
CGGCGGGCAAGGGGGTCATCGTCGCTCTCGACGCCGCCGAGCTCGAGACGGCGCTGGTGACCCTGTTCGACGCGCGCCGCTTTGCCGGGGCAGCGGACCGGGTGGTGGTCGAGCAGTTCCTCGCCGGCGAGGAGGTCTCGTTCATCGCGCTCTCGGACGGCGAGCGCATCCTGCCGTTCGCGACCGCGCGCGATCACAAGCGGCTGCTCGACGGCGACCGCGGCCCGAATACCGGCGGCATGGGGGCGTTCAGTCCCTCCGGCCTGATGTCGTCCGAGGTCGCCGCCAAAGTCCTCGAAGAGGTGATGCACCGCACGATCCGCGGCATCGCCTCCGAAGGCCGGCCGTTCGTCGGTGTGCTCTACGCCGGCCTGATGCTCACCGACGATGGCCCCAAGGTGCTCGAGTTCAACGCCCGCTTCGGCGATCCGGAGGCGCAGGCGCTCTTTCTCCGCCTCGAGGACGACCTGCTGCCGATCCTCGCCGCCGGCGCTACCGGCAACTTCGGCGTTTCGCGGCTGCACTTCCGCAAAGAGGCGGCGGCAGTCATCGTCCTGGCGAGCGCCGGCTATCCCGAGAAGCCCGTGCAGGGCGAAGCGATCACCGGTCTCGAACGCGCCGCGGCGCTGCCCAACGTCGAGATCTTCCATTCCGGGACCGCGCTTCTGGACGGAGTGCTGGTCGCCACCGGCGGCCGCGTCCTTTCCGTAGGCGCCACCGGTGCGACGCTCGCCGAAGCGCTGAAGAGCGCCTACGCTGCCGCTTACGAGGTCCAGTGGCCGTCGAAGATCCTGCGCAAGGACATCGGCCGCCGCGCCCTCGAACAGGGGATCCTCGCCGGCGAAAGCGGAGTTTTCCGCTTGCCCCCGCCCACCGATTCCTGAGCAACCGGGGCGGCGTTCGGAGCGCCCCGCCGCAGGTGTGTCCGCTCGCGTTGACAGCCCCTGGGGGGGGTGCCATCATGGCCGGAGTTTCGTATTCGTTCGCTCGTCGGACGCCGGCAAGGCTCATGGATGGCGTCGCCTCGCCGTTTCTGGCGTGCTTCTCTGGTATTGATCGTGCAGATTCTGTGAGCTAGCCATGTCCGGTTGCGGAGGTTGCTCCTACAAAGGGATGTCGACAGCGGTCGAGACCGCCTACGTCGGCGTGCGCTTCAGCGAGGAGACGAATCTCACTCTCTGCGGCACCGGCGGAGAGCTTCTCGGCCGCGGCGCCGGCGTCATCGTCGAGGTGGATGGCGAGCCCGCCTACGGCCGCGTCGAGCAGTCGCCGATGCCGGTCTTCAAGCCCTGCCAGAAAGCCTCCGCCAAAGCGATCCTGCGGCCGGCGACGGCCGAAGATACACAGGCGTTCGAGGCCAAGCTGGACCGTGAGCGCACCGCCAAGCTCTTCTGTCTCGAGCGCGTGCGGGCGCTCAAGCTCGAGATGAAGATCTCGAAGGTGGATTTCGCTCTTTCGGGCAAGAAGGCGACCCTGCACTTCACCGCCGAACACCGGATCGACTTCCGCCAACTCGTGCGCGACCTGTCGCAGCGTTTCGCCGCCCGCATCCAGATGGTGCAGGTCGGCTCCCGCGACGAGGCAGCTCTCCTGGGCGGCGTCGGCGTTTGCGGCCAGACGCTGTGCTGCTCGACCTGGCTCAAGGACTTCCGGCCGATTTCGATCCAGATGGCCAAGCGACAGAACCTCTCCCTCAACCCGTCGAAGATCTCCGGTCAGTGTGGGCGGCTGCTGTGCTGCCTCGCCTACGAAGACGACCAGTACAAGGGCGCCAAACGCCCGAAGGATGCTCCCTCCGTGACGGCAGCCGTATGAGCCAGCGTAAACTGATTCGCCCCGACATTTCCGACAAGCGAGGCTCCGAGCCGCGTGCGGTGACGCGCCGCAAGCTCTCGCCGCCGGAGCAGACCAACGCCGAGGAGTTCTACTACCTCAAGCAGATGTCGGCGCGCACGCCGATGGTGGTCGTGCTGACCAACGACGAGGAGTTGCGCGGCTGGATCGAGTGGTACGACAAGGGTGCCATCAAGCTCAACCGCGCCGCGGGTCCGAACCTGCTCATCCCGAAGCACAACATCCGCTATCTCTTCAAAGAAGAGGAACTGCGCCGCACCCGGCGCCGGGCCTCCGAAACGTCGGAATCGGGCTCGCCGCCAGGCAAGCGCGGGCCGATTCCGGAAGAGGCCGGGTCGTCGGAGAGCGAGCCCGAGAGCGAAGAGTAGTGGACGCCGCGATCCTCGCCCTCACCCAGGGTGACCCGGCCGGGATCGGCCCCGAGATTCTGCTCAAGAGTCTCGCCGCGCGCGCCCATGGCGACGCGACCCCGCCTGTGCTGCTGATTGCCGAGCGCGCGGCGCTCGACGCCGTCGCGCCGCTCGTCCCCGGCTTTCCCTGGGACCGCCTCGTCGCGGTCGAGTCCCCGGATCGTGCGCAGCTCGCCGGCCTGGCCGGGCGCATCGCTCTGCTCGATCCGGTCGGCGAACGGCGGACCATCGAGCTCGGCCACTCGCGCGCCGCCGACGCGCACGCGGCCATGGCGGCGCTCGACGCGGGTATCGCGCTGGCGCGCGCCGGCGCGGTCGACGCGATCGTCACGGCGCCGGTCTCCAAAGAGTCGATCGCCACCCACTGTCTGCCGGACTTCGTCGGCCACACTGACTACCTCGCGGCGGCATGTGGCCTCGAACAGTACGGCCGCGACTACCTGATGGCGTTCCTCGCCCCAGGCATGCAAGTGGCGCTGCTCACCGTCCATCTTCCGCTGCGCCGGGCGCTCGACCGGATCGACCGCGAGAGCGTGCTCGACGCCCTGGCCTGCCTCGACCGCCACGCCGGCGGGCGCATCGCCCTGGCGGGCATCAATCCTCACGCCGGTGAAGGCGGGCTCCTCGGCAATGAAGAGACCGATCTCCTGGTGCCCACCGTCGCCGAAGCCCGGCGCCGGGGGATCGATGTCCATGGTCCGGAGAGCGCGGACTCGCTGTTCGCACGCCTGGCGCGCGACGAGTTCGACTGGGTGCTGGCGCTCTACCACGACCAGGGCCTGATCGCGGTCAAGAGCGCGGCGTTCGGTCTGGCGACCAACTGGACGCTCGGCCTGCCGTTTCTCCGGACCTCCGTCGACCACGGCACCGCTTTCGCCATCGCCGGCTCGGGCCGCGCCGATGC
>JAGOCP010000402.1 GCA_017998715.1 Thermoanaerobaculia bacterium
GAAGTGCCGCTACTGCGACTTCTACCGTGTCGGCGAGAACCGCCTCAAGATCGACCTGTTCCTCGCCGCACTGCACCGCGAGATCGACGCCTGGGAGGCTCTCCATGGGCGGGCAGTGGCGACGATTTTCCTCGGCGGCGGGACGCCATCGCTGCTCTCGGGCGCGGAGATCGGCGCCATTGTCCGCCATCTCGGGGAGCGTTTCGCGATCGCTGCCGATGCCGAGATCACCGCCGAAGCGAATCCGTCCGACCTCGATCCGCAGGTGCTCGCGGCGCTGCGCGCGGCCGGCGTCAACCGGCTGTCGATCGGCGTGCAGTCGTTCTCGGATCGCGAGCTCCAACTCGTCGGGCGTCGGCATGACGCCGCGCGCGCCGAGCGGGTGGTGCGCGAGGCGCGGCAGGAGGGTTTCGACAACCTGTCGATCGATCTCATGCTGGCGATCCCCGGTCAGACCGAGGCGGGTTTCCGCCGCTCGCTCGACAAGGCGATCGCGCTCGAAACCGACCATCTGAGCCTCTACCTGCTGGAGGTCCACGAGAGCTCGGAGATGGACTTCCTGCGCCGCGAGCGGCCGCGCCTGTTTCCCGGCGAGGAGGCCGAGCGGCGACGCTATCTCGCCATGCACGAGCGCCTCGTCGCCGCCGGCTACGAGCACTACGAGATCTCCAACTTCGCGCGCCCGGGAAAGCAGGGCCGCCACAATCTGCGCTACTGGCACCTCGAGCCCTGGCTTGGCCTGGGGCCTGCGGCCCACTCCTTCGTCGACGGCCGGCGTTTCCAGCATCCGGCCGATCTCGGAGCCTGGCTCGCTTATCCGCTCGCCACCGCCCCCCTGGAGCACGATCTCGCGCAAGAGCGCGCGATGCTCGGTCTGCGGCTCGAGGAGGGGGTCGATCTCGAAACGCTGCGCGCCGCCTCGGGCGCGACCGACGTCGAGCTGGCCGAGCGGCTCCGTCGGTTGCGCTCCTTCGTCGTCGAGTCCGCCGGCCGGGTCCGACTGACCACCGAAGGCCGCGTAGTCTCGAATCCTGTCCTTACCGAGCTTTTTTTCTAGGGAGATTGAGATGCCGCCGGAGCTCGAAGCCGTGCGCCCCATCGAGATGGCCGAGATCCTGGCGGCGCGCGAGCGCATCGCCGGGACGATTCTCCGGACGCCGCTCGTGCGCCTCGAACTGGGGCCGGAGTTTCCCGATATCCGTCTCAAGCTCGAGAACCTGCAGCCGATCAACGCCTACAAGCTGCGCGGTGCGGCCAATGCCGTCGCCATGCTGTCGGAGGCCGAGCGCCAGCGCGGCGTATGGACGATCAGCGCCGGCAACGCCGGACAGGGCGTCGCCTACTCCGCCCGCAAGGCGGGTGTGCCGTGCACGGTCGTGGCGATCGAGACGGCGCCGCAGGCGAAGCTCGAGCGTATGCGGGCACTCGGTGCCACCCTGATCCCGGTCTCCTATACCGACGCCTGGAAGGCGCTCGACGCGCGTTCGTTTCCGGGCGTCGACGCGACGTTCATTCACCCGTTCGACGATCACGCTTTCATCGCCGGCCACGCGACGATCGGCCTCGAGATCCTCGAAGATGCCCCCGATACCGCTGCAGTCATCGCCAGTGTCGGGGGCGGCGGGCTACTCACTGGCGTGGGAAGCGCGCTCAAGGCGCTGCGGCCGGAGATCCGCGTCTGGGCTGCCGAGCCCGAGACGGCGGCGCCGCTGGCGCTCTCGCTGGCGCAGGGCTCGCCGCAACGCTTCGAAGGCTGGCAGGCGTCGTTCGTCGACGGCGCCGGCGGCCAGAGCGTCTTCCCGCGCATGTGGGAGCGGATGAAGCCGGTGGTCGATGGCAGCATCGTCGTCACCCTCGACGAGACGCGGGCCGCGATGCGGCTGCTGGCGGAGAAGAGCCGGGTCATCGCCGAGGGCGCCGGCGCCCTCACCGTGGCCGCCGCCCTGACCGGCAAGGCCGGCCCGGGCCCGATTGTCGCCATCGTCTCCGGCGGCAACATCGACCTGGCGAAGTTCTGCGAGCTCATCGGCGCATCCGCCTCCTGAGGCGGGCAGATTCGCGACTGGGCTGCGTCGTCGTCTGAATGAAGCCGAAAGCAAAAGACCGGTAAAAGAAAAGGCTGCGGCACCTGCGCGCTGAGACGGGAGCTGTGCAAGGATTTGCGCAGATTCCGGAATCGTCCAGCGCAGCCAGGGTGCCTCGTGCACCGGATCGGAGCTCCCATGTTCCGTCACAGCCCTATTCTTCTCGTGTCGTCGAGCGCGGGCCTGAAGCGCAGACGAGCAGCCGCTCTCGTCGCCTCCCTGGTGGGCTTGTGCCTCGTTGGCGCTTCGCCGGGGAGCGCCCAGGAGCTCGCGGAGGACAGGAGCGGCTCCGAGTTCTTCTTCGGCACGCCGGTGTTCTCGGACGGTTTCGAGTCCGGGGATACCGACGCCTGGCTGGGACCGTTCCTGCTCACCGTTGCGCCTTCGGGTACGGGCTCCGGCACGATCACCTCGAATCCGATCGGAATCGCCTGCGGCGCGGACTGTTCCGAGGTCTACAACCACGGCGTCGTCGTGACCCTGACCGCCAGCCCCTCGGGGTCGTCGAATTTCGCCGGCTGGTCCGGCGGTGGCTGCGGCGGCGTCGGTACCTGCGTTGTGTCGATGACCGCGGCAACGGCGGTGACGGCGAATTTCACCCTCAACCAGTACAACCTAACGACGTCGAGATCCGGAAACGGGGCCGGGACGATCACCTCCTCCCCGGCCGGTATCACCTGCGGCGCGACCTGTTCCGCGCCCTTCGACCACGGCACGCAGGTGACGCTGACCGCTGCCTCGGCGGTCGGCTCGAACTTCACCGGTTGGTCGGGCGGCGGCTGCAGCGGCGTCGGCACCTGCATCGTGACGATGACCGCGGCGACGTCCGTGACGGCGACCTTCACGCTCAACCAGTACACCCTGAACGTCTCGAAATCCGGCATCGGCAGCGGAACGGTCACCTCGTCCCCGGCCGGCATCAACTGCGGCGCCGACTGTTCAGAGGCCTTCGACCACGGCACCTCGGTCACCCACACGGCGGCGGCTGCTGGCGGTTCCGTCTTCCTCGGCTGGTCCGGCGGCTGCTGCGGCGGTGTCGGTACCTGCATCGTGAGCATGACCGCCACGAGGACG
>JAGOCP010000096.1 GCA_017998715.1 Thermoanaerobaculia bacterium
CGCCCGCGCTGCCGTCGTCGACCCAGGCCGAGACCAGGCCGGGAAGATGGGCGAAGCGCAGCGAGCCGCCGGCCGAGGAGACGTCGAAGTCGCTGCCGCGCTGCACACGGCCGTCGCCGCCGACGAAGAGCGCCGCGCCGGCGCCGCGCACGTGCAGGCGCCGCGGCCCGCCGGCGGCCGAGACGACCGGAACGCGAAAAGCTCCAGTAGAGGGAAAGCGCTTCTCGAAACGCCGCTGGTCGGTGAGCGCGGGCTCAGCTGTCGCCGAAGACGCAGCGGCTGAGGCGAGCGGAAGGAGCTCGAGACCGATCTCTCCCGGCGCATGCTCGCCGCCGAAGACCAGCAGGCGACTCGAACGAGTGATGAGGGTCTCGGTCGCAGCGGCTGTCGGCGCCCAGACGAGCGCTTCGCCGTCGTCCTCTGCATCCGCGTTCGCAGGGGCGAACGCCAGTACAGCGGTACCGGGCGCGAGCGTCAACCGCAAGTCTTTCTCTCCCGCCGGCAGCTCGAGGAGGCGCGCTTCGCCTGCACCGACCACGGCACGCCCGGCACCCCACTCCACGCGCTCGCTGGAGACGTTCGACGAGAGCCAGCCCGATAGCCTGGCCTCGACCGGGCCTGCCCCGGAATTCCAAAGCTCCACCGCCCTCCCTTTACCGGCGCCTTTCGCGCTGCGGACGCGGCCGCCGCTCGTCGGGCCCCAGGCCGTGGACGGCCCCACCGTGCCGCGGCCGTCGAGGAAACCGATGACCGGTTCGCCGGCCATGGCTTCGAGCTCGACGACGGCGGCGCCACCGTCGGCGACGTCGCAGGTGATCGGCGTACCGGCCGGCAAGGCGATCGCCAGTGGCTCGCCCTCGCCGATGCGGGCCCGGCGGGCCTGCACCCGAACGCTCTCGCCGTCCGCCAGCGCGGCGGCGAGCGGCATGGTAAATCCGACCGGAGCGAGCGTCGGCGCGGCGCGCTCGAAAATCGCGCCGGCGGCGAGCGCCTGCAGCAGCGCGGGCTGTGCTCCGTCCTCGGCATCGCGGCGGAAGCAGCCCGGCTCGGTGAGATCGACGATCGCCGCCGCGAGGCGCGGTTCGATTCCCGGCAGCGGCGTGAGCTCGAAGCCGCGCGCCAGGTCGGCTTCGCTGTGGTGGCGCAACGCGCCGGCGAAAAGCGTCAACTCGGCCGTCGCCGGCCGCCGGTCGAGCGACCAGATGCGCAAGCGGAGATCGCCGGTGCTCGAGGCGAGCGGCAGAGCCAGGCGCGTCGCCGTCCCCGAGGCCGAAGCGAGCTCGCGCCAGCCCTGGCCGGAGGCGTTCGGCGTTCCCTTCGCACTGCCGATATGTTCTTCGAGCGCCAGGCCGAGACTCTCGCCGGCCCGCGCTCCGACCGCGAGGACCTCGGCGTCCGCGGGCCGGACGAGCGGCACCAGCACGGCCTCCTCAGCCAGCTCGTAGAGAGAGCGCGCGGTCTCCCCCGCCACGCCGACCGCTTCGACGCTGCGCTCGGGCAGCACGCGCATCTCGACCGACGACCTCGCCCGCGGGCTGCCGACCGGCTCGACCTGCAGCCGGTAGCGCCCGGGCGCCAGGCGCTCGGTGATCAGGAAGTTCCAGTCGCCAGGCCGATCGTCCGAGGCGGCGAGCTTCTCGCCGAGCGCGGTGCGCAGCGTCGCGCGCACGTCGGCATCCCCGAACGACGCCAGCTCGACCTGGGCAGCCGCGCCGACCGCGAGCCAGAGCTCGGCCGGCGCGGTGACGGCGACGGTCTCGCCGGCGACCAGGTCGTCGGTGCGCACCGTGACGCGGTAGCGCAGCTGGTTGTTGCTGCGCGAGGCCTCGGCGGCGAGCTCGTATTCGCCGGCAGGAAGCTCGCTGTGAAAGCTCCGCCCCGGCGGCACCAGACCGCCGTCCGGGAGCGCCGCACCGCCCGACAGCGAACGGATCTCGCCCATCATCTCGTCGGAGAGCGTGACCGTCACACCGGTCGCCGCGGGCAAGGTGAAGCGCCAGCGATCGGGTGCGCGCGGCGCCCCCTCCTCCGGTTCGAGCCAGAGGTGGCTGGCTTCGTCCTGGAGCGCCAGGGGATGCGGCCCATGGCCGGAGCGCTCGACCGCCACAGCCGCGCGGGATGCGGTCACGACGGCGCGCGCGGCGACCGCCTGCGGCAGGACGATCAAGCGATATTCGCCCGGCTCGAGGTCGACCGTGAGATCGCCACTGGCGAGCGGTACTGCGACCGGCCAACCGTCCGCGTCCTCGAGGCGCAAGGGAAACGGGCTGCGCAGACCCCTGGCGACGACGGTGTAGCGACCCGCCTCTGCCACCGACAGGCGGTACGACACCGCCCGCCGCGGATCGATCGTCGCGCGAGCCGGAACGCCCGCCGTGAGGGCGCCGGCGTCTTCGATCGTCGCCCGCCCGATCTCGAGACCGAGATGGCCGGCGCTCGCGCCGCGCGGCTGCACCGTGAGCTGATAGTCGCCTTCGCGCAGATAGGCGCCGAGCGCGAAGTTGCGGCCGATGCCGTTCTCTGCCTGCGACAGCAGATTGGCGCGCGTCCGCGTGCGCAGCGCGCCCGCGGTGGCGAGGAGGCCGGTCGATTCGATGCGATAGAGCGCCGGGTCATCGGCGGCGACGAGGAACGTGCGAGCCTCGCCGGCCGCCAGGTCGAACGCCTGCGGTCGCGCGGGTTCGAGACGCGGGAAGTCCGGCAGCGCGGCGAGCGTCGCCGCCGGCACCTCGGGCAGCGGCGTCGCGGCGAGCTGTGAAGCAGCCACCAGACCGACCGAGGCGAGCACCGTCATGTTGCTGGTCGAGCGCACCCGCAGCCGATGCTCTCCCTTGGCGACGAACGACTCCGCCGCGCCGAGCGCCGCGCCGGCCCACGGCGAGCCGTCGAGCGACAGTTCGAGGCCGCCGCCGTCCTCGGTCAGGGCGCGCACCGAGCTCGCCTCGGCAGCGCGAATGCGCAACTCGACCTCCTCGCCCGGTCCGAGCGCGAGCGGCAGCGCCGCGGCGAGGTCGAGCGGCAGCTCGCGCACCACCATGCCCGCTTCGACTCCCGGTTGCTGACTGAGGAAGAGGTGGTATCCGAGCTTGGCGTTCAGGCTCTGCACGCCCAGCTGAACCGAGGGCCGCGACGGCTCGACCGCCACCGGCGGCGCCCCCTGGGCGGCGAGCTCGATCTCGGCGATACCGGCCTCGACCGGCTGCAGAAGGAGGACGTAGTAGCCCGGATCGAGCTGCCATTCGGCCGGCGCGCTGCGCATGGGCGGCGTCTGCCAGCCCTCCGGATAGGCGTCGATGAACAGCGGTTCGAGGCGGAATTGCGCCGCCGTGCCGCGCGACTGCAGGCGATAGGTGCCAGCCTGCTCGACCTTGACGTAGAGCGTCGCTGCGTCGAGCAGGTTGAAGCGCCGCGCCCAGCCGGCGACGCCGGAGAGCACCACGGTCTCGCTGGCGATGACCTCGCTCTTCTTCTTCGCGCCACCGCCCTTGCGGACCAGGATCGCGGTCGGTTCGATCGCATCGGCGACCGGACCGGCGTGCACGGTCGAGATCCAGTACTCCGACTGGGCCGCGCGGGCGTTGAGCTCACGCTCCCGGGTGCGGGCGAAATGCTGCAGGACGTAGGGTTGGCCGGCGACACCGCGGACCGTCACGACCGTCGAATGGTCGGGGTCGGCGAAGGTGCGGAGCTCGGCGACCGGTGGCACGTTCTCCTTGGTGATCGCCGTCGACGGCCCGCCGACGGCGAAGGGATCCCGCTCGTCGAGGGTGACCAGCTCGAGATCGACGGCAGCTTCACCTACGGGGGCCGCAGCCAGCTCGAGGCGGTAGTAGTCGGCGGCACCCGAGACGAGCACGCGGTCGAAACCGAGCGGACCGATCGTCCGCCGTTCGCGCAGCGTCTGGGCGTCGCGCGGCCAGCCGAAACGCAGGTGGAACGGCCGTTCGACGCCACTCGCCGCCCACCGCACCTCCGGGCCGCCGTAGGCGGTCAGACGGTAGAGGCCGGGGGCGAGGTCGGCGGTCAACTGGCAGAGCTGCAGCGGTCGGCCGCTCTGCGGCTCGATGACGCTCATCGTCGGCGCGGCGTCGACCAGCCAGGAGCCGTTCTGCCAGAGCCGGAGGTCGGCGAGATTTCGCCCCGCGGCCTCGAAGATCACGCGTCGCCGCTGCGGAATCTCGAGCCACCAGGAGAGCTGTTCGAAGTCGGCGAGCTCGCCGTCGAACGCCTTGCCCTCGACCAGCTGCACCGCCGCCGGCGCGACGTTCGCGGCGGCATCGAATCCGCGTTCGCGAAACGGCACCACCGAGAGCGTCGCCTCGCCGGTCGCGAGCTTGCTGCCGTGGGTCAGGATTCGCACCTCGCCGCGGTCGAGGAAGAGATCGATCCGGCCGTCCTGCTTGCCGGCCTCGCCCGAGACCTCGCCGGCGCCCGACATCCGGTCCACGATCTGCAGCGCGGTGCCACGCGCGCTCGCAACGCGAATCGAGTAGCGCCCGAAGTCGGCGACCTCGACGAGGGCGGCCTGGCGGCCGGCAGCCGGTACGACCGCCGGCTCGAGGCGGATCGATGCCGGCTCGCGGGTGGCGGCGGGTTCGGCCGCTTCCGGCTGAGCGCAGAGAGGGGCGGTGAGCAGAGCGGAACAGAGCAATGCCCGAGCCGCCCGCGGGCGGCCTCGAAGAACAGCAGCGAACTGACTCATGAATCCCTCACATGCCGGTAAGAGAGCGGCGGAGACCGCATTCTAGACAAGATCCGGCCTGACTTGAGATGCGTCGACGGGTGATCTTGCGGGCCAGGCTCGACCGGCCGGAGGATCGGAGGCGATCGGGCGCCTGAATCAGGGTTCGCGGACGAGCACAGCCCTGGCGTAGACCAGGCCGAAGCCCTGACGCTGGACGTTCTGCTGCGACTTCGAGCCCGGCTGCGTGGTGACCACTGCGACATCGGAGCCGGCGGCCGCCGCCGTCGCCAGCCGCGCTTCGAGAAGCGAGCTCTGAATGCCGCGCCGCCGCAGCGACGGGATCGTCGCCGCGCCGCACAGCTGCGCCACGCCGGCGTGCAGGCGGAGACTCCCGCCGCCCGCCGGAGCTCCCTCGTAGAGGGCGAGCGAGCGCACGAACCCGTTCGCCGCCATGCAATCGCGCATCGCACTTTCCATCACCTCGCGCGGGAACTCCTCGGGCGATGCGACCCCCTGCGTGTCGGGCGAGGCGAAGCCGGTCACGACCAGATCGAGCCAGAGATCGAATTCGCTCTCCGGACTGTCGCGGATCTCGACCGAGCGGGCGAGGACCGCCTCTCGCCCGGGCTCGAGCCCGAGCGCGAGGACGTTCTCGAAGCCCATCAGTACATACCCGCGGCGGGTGAGCAACGCGCCGATCGACGGATCGCCCGCCGTCGAGAGCTCGACCTGCACCGGCGCACCGCGCTCCGCGTAGGCCTGCTCGATCGCCGCCAACTCGCCTTCGTCCACCGCGCCACCGAACCCGAGACCGGCGACCTTGTTGAGCGGCGAACCTTCGCCCGCCCACGCCGCGACTCCGCCGGCGAGCGGCGTGACGAAGCACCGTCCCTCGGGGTTGCGCCGCGCGGCCGCCTCGGCCGCCTCGGAGATCATCGTGCGTTCGGCATTTTCGATCCGCTCGGCGAGGTCCGTGCCGGCGAACAGGGGCAGCTGGCGTTCGTTCATGCGGCGGAGTCTACCGGCTTAGAGCAGGCAGCGCTGGATATGCGTGGCCCTGTGCTCGGGGTCCTGTCCGGCCCGATTCCCATGGGTGCTCGCTGAAGAAGCGCTCCGCGCCCATGGGAGCCCTCGGTCCGGCCACCCCTCGTCGGTAAAGCTCTGAGAGAAACTACTTCCGTTGCCTGGGGCGCTCTGGCGCTCGGGATCCAAAGTGGGCGACCACGCCTCAAATAGGAGCCAACTTTGGATCCCGAGTGCCGGAGTGACCCCACCAGCGTCGCCAAACCTGGCAGCCCGAGTGCCGGAGTGACCCCACAACCGACGCCTACCTCGAGATCCCGAGTGCCGGAGTAACCCGACCACTCCTGCCCGGCTAGAACGCGTCGTCGGGGAACTCCATCAGCGTCTTGCTGCCCGCCATGAGCGTCGCGAAGTGACCGCCGCTCCGCGGCAGCATGCGCTGCATGTAGAACCGCGCCGTGGCGAGCTTCGTTTCGTAGAAGGCGACGTCGGTCTTCCCCTTGCGCTTTTCCACGGCGATCTTCGCCATCCGCGCCCAGAGATAGGCGAGCGCCGTGTAGCCAAAGAGGTGGAGGTAGTCGGTCGCTCCCGCTCCCGCCTCGTCCGGGTTCTTCATGCTCTCCTGCGCCAGCCAGGCCGTGGCCCGCTGCAGACGCTCGAACGCCTTGGCGGTCGGCTCGACGAACTCCTTGAGCTCGGCGTTGTCGGCTTCCGCGGTGAGGAACTCCTGCACCGGGTGGAAGAAACGTCGCAGGTACCGCCCCATGTGCATCGGCAGCTTGCGGCCAACCAGATCCAGCGCCTGGATGCCGTTGGTCCCCTCGTAAATCTGGGTGATACGGCAGTCGCGAACCAGCTGCTCGACGCCGTAGTCGACGCAGTAGCCGTAGCCGCCGCAGACCTGCACGCCGTGGTTGGTCATCTCGAAGCCGAGGTCGGTCTGGAACGCCTTGATCACCGGCGTGAGCAGCGAGGCGAGGTCGTCGCCGATCTGCGCGCGCTCCGGATCCGGATCGTTCTCGGCGTGGTCGATCTCGATCGCCGCCCAGGCGGTGAGCGCCCGCGCCCCTTCGGTGAAGGCGCGCATGGTGAGGAGCATCCGCCTGACGTCCGGATGGACGAGGATCGGGTCGGCCTCCTGGTTGGGGTACTTCGTGCCGGTGAGGGCGCGCCCCTGGAGCCGTTCGCGGGCGAACTTGACCGCCGCCTGATAGGAAGCCTCGGCGAGCGCCAGCCCCTGCACGCCGACGTGCAGCCGCGCGCCGTTCATGAAGGTGAACATCCCCTTCATCCCCTTGTTCGGCTCGCCGACCAGAAAACCCTCGGCACCGTCGAAGTTGATCACGCAGGTGGGCGAGGCCTTGATCCCCATCTTGTGCTCGATGGCGCCGCAGGTGACACCGTTGGGGACGAGCTTCCCGCCCTCTTCGCGCAGCTTCGGGATGACGAACAGGCTGATCCCCTTGATTCCGGGAGGAGCGTCGGGAAGGCGCGCCAGCACCAGGTGCACGATGTTCTCGGTCAGGTCGTGCTCGCCGCCGGAGATGAAGATCTTGCTGCCGGAGAGTCGGTAGGCGCCGTCGATTCCCTTGGCCGCATCGACCGGCACCGCTTTCATCCGCACCAGACCGAGGTCGGTGCCGGCCTGCGGCTCGGTGAGGCACATCGTCGCCGCCCAGCTGCCGTCGACGAGCTTGGGGATGAACTTCTCCTTGAGCTCCTCGGTGGCGTGATGGTCGAGCGCCGAGTAAGCGCCGTTGGTGAGCGCCGTGACCATCGCGAACGAAAGGTTCGAAGCGCACATCACCTCGGTGAGCAGGATGCTCGAAGCATGCGGCAGCCCCTGGCCACCGTACTTCGTGCGCGCCACCACTCCTGTCCAGCCGCCTTCGCGGTACTTCTTGTAGGCCTCAGGGAAGCCCTTCGGCGTGCGGACCTTGCCGCCCTCGAAGGTGCATCCCTCCTTGTCGCCGGTCTCGTTGAGCGGCTGCAGCACGCCGTCGCAGAAGTTCGCCATCTCGGCAACGACGTCCATGATGAGCTCTTCGTTGGCCTCCTCGAAGCCGGGCAGGCGGGCGAGACCCGCGCCGTCGAAGAGCTCGTAGTAAGCGAAGCGCAGATCGCGCAGGGGAGCTTTATATTTGAGCATCTCTAGTTCCTCAGCGGCTTTCCGGTTGCGAGCATCTGTTCGATCCGCGCGAGCGTCGCCGGAGTCTGGATGAGGGCGAGGAAGGCCTCGCGCTCGAGGGCGAGGAGATCGTCCTCGGAGAGGGTCTGGGTGACGTCGGTATCGCCGCCGGTGAGCACGGTCGCCAACCGCCCCGAGACCACCACGTCGTGCGGCGTCGCCGCGCCGCTGGCACGGAAGCCGGCGACGGCCATGTCGAGCGCCGCCTTGCCGGAGGGACCCGGTAGCGAGATGGCCACCTCCTCCGGCGGCTTGTAGCCCGCGGCGACCAGCGCCAACGCCTTCGCCTTGGCGTCGGCGAGCAGGCGATCCCGGTTCATGGTGATGCCGTCGGTGGGACGCAGGAAGAGGGCCTCCTTCCCCTCCTCCGCCGAAGTCGAGACCTGCGCCATGCTGATCGTCTCGAAGACCTTCGCCACACCCGGCATCGGGCCGCCGGGGCGCTGCGGGTTCGTGGCCCAGCGCGTCGTCATCTCTTTGCAGCCGCCCCAGCCCGGAATCACGCCCACGCCGACTTCGACGAGACCCATGTAGGTCTCGGCGTGCGCCTGGACCGCCGCGCAGTGCAGCAGGATCTCGCAGCCGCCGCCGAGAGCCATGCCGGACGGCGCACCGACCACCGGGAACGGCGCGTACTTGAGCGCCTTGTAGACCTGCTGCCCCTCGTAGACCTGAGCTTCGATCGCCATCCAGAGCGCGATGTTGGCGGCGAAGAGGGCGATGCCGATGTTCGCGCCGACCGAGAAGTTCTCCCCCTCGTTCGAGATCACCAGCGCCTTCCAAGCCCCCTTGCCGTCGCCCACCAGGCCGATCGCCTTGCGGGCCATCTTCAAGATGCCTTCGTCGATCGAGTTCATCTTGCTGGTGAACTCGAGGCAGAGGACGCCGTCGCCCAAATCCCACAGGGAAGCCGACGCGTTCTTCGATACCGGCTTCGACGCGAGCTTGATGTCCGACAGCAGAAGAACGCCCTCGCCGCGTTGGATATCGGACCAGGAAGCTTCCGGCAAAGGAAGGTTCAGTTGCTGCAGCTTGCCCTGGTCGGTGCGATAGAAAGTACCGGAACCGACGCGAGCCAGGAGGGCGGGAACGGGCAACCCCTCGGCCGCCAGCCGGGCAGCGAACCAGGCGGGTCCGATCTTGTCCAGCAGCTCGAACGGACCCCACCGCCAGCTGAAGCCCGTACGCAGAGCTTCATCAATGGAGAAAAGATCGTCGGAGATCTGCGGCGCGACCTCGAGAGCGTAACTGAGGGTAGAAGAGATCATCTTCCAGCAATAGCGACCGCCACGATCCGGATGCTCGAGAATGGCTCGCGGACCACCCCCTTTACCGGAGCTTTTCGCGACTCCAATACTCGACAATCTCGCTTCGACCAGATCCCGGTATTCGCCGGTCTTCAAGTCGATCGCCTGCTTGACCTTCTTCCCGCCGCGGGAATCCATACGGTAGAAGCCGCCCTTGCCCTTCCGCCCGACAAGGCCGTCCGAGATCATCTTCGTGATGAAGGGACTGTCGACATGGACCTTGCAGTACAGGTCGTCTTTGGGGAGGGTTGCAAGGAGCGACTTGGCGACGTGCGGGCCGAGGTCGATGCCGACGAGGTCGAGCAGGCCGAAGACGCCTGTCTTCGGGAAGCCGAAGGCTTTGCCGGCGAGGGCGTCGACCTCCTCCACCGTCATCCCGCCGTCGAACGCCTCGCGGATCGCGCTTTCGATCCAGAAGGTGCCGATGCGGTTGGCGATGAAGGCCGGCGTGTCTTTGCAGACGACGACGCTCTTGCCGAGCCGGACGTCGCAGAAGCGCCGCACGACATCGAAGGCCTCCGGCCGTGTGTGCGGACCGGCGACCAGTTCGAGCAGGCGCATGTAGCGCGGCGGATTGAAGAAGTGGGTGATCAGGAAGTCGCGAGCGAACTCCTCGGGCAGCCCGTCCATGAGCTTGGCAAACGGAATCGTCGAGGTGTTGCTCGACACGATCGAGCCCGCCTTGCGCACGCCGTCGACGGCGCGGAAGACGTTCTGCTTGATGTCGACGCGCTCGATGACCGCTTCGATGATCCAGTCGCAGTCGGCAAGCAGGGCGAGGTCGTCGTCGAGGTTGCCGGGGGTGATGAGCTTCGCCCGCGACGCCGACATGAGCGCCGACGGCTTGTTCTTCTTGAGCTTCTCGATGGCGCCGATCGCGAGGGCGCTGCGGCCGCCGGCGCCTTCCTGCGCGATGTCGAGCAGGACGACGGGGATGCCGGCGTTGGCGACGTGCGCGGCAATGCCGGCGCCCATCACGCCGGAGCCGAGAACTCCTACCTTCTGGATGGTGGCACTCATCGGTTCGCCTCTCAGACCCGCTCGAGGATGGTGGCGATGCCCTGACCGCCGCCGATGCACTGCGTGGCGAGGGCGTAGCGCTTGCCCTCGCGCACCAGCAGCGCCGCCGCCTTGCCGGTGATGCGTGCGCCCGTGGCGCCCAGAGGGTGCCCGAGGGCGATTGCTCCGCCGTCGATGTTGACCTTCGCCATGTCGAGCCCGAGCTCGTCGATGCAGGCCAGCGACTGTGAGGCGAAGGCCTCGTTGAGCTCGATGATGTCGATGTCGGCGAGCTTCAGGCCGGCGCGCTCGAGGGCCTTCCGCGTCGACAGCACCGGACCGATGCCCATGATCTCGGGCGCGCAGCCGGAGATGGCGTAGCTCTTGATCCGCGCCAGAGCTTTGAGGCCCTTCTTCGCCGCGTACTCCTCCGAGCAGACCAGCGTCGCCGACGCGCCGTCGGTGACCGGCGAAGACGTTCCAGCCGTCACCGTGCCCTTGTCGTCGAAGGCGAGCTTCAGGTTGGCGAGACCTTCGAGGGTGGTGTCGGGGCGCGGCGTCCCGTCTTTCGAAACCGTTCCGCCCTTGCCCGCGTCGATCGGCACGATCTCGGCGTCGAACTTCCCCGCCGCCTGCGCCGCCGCGGTCTTCTGCTGTGACGCGAGCGCGAACTCCTCCTGCCGCTGGCGCGAGATCTTGAACTGCTTCGCCAGGTTCTCGGCGGTCTCGCCCATGCCGGCAAACGCCTGGGGATATCGCTTGAACAAGGCCGGATTCGGCAATGGGTTGAAGCCGCCCATCGGCACCCGGGTCATCGACTCGACGCCGGCGCAGAGGAAGACCTCACCGGCGTTCATCTGGATCGCTCCGGCGGCCATGTGGATCGCCTGCATCGACGAGCCGCAGAAGCGGTTCACCGTCGCTCCGCCCACCGACAGCGGCAGCTCGGCGAGGAATCCGATGATGCGAGCTACATTGAAGCCCTGCTCGCCCTCGGGGAAGGCGCAGCCGACGAGGAGGTCCTCGATCTCGTTCGGATCGACGCCGGTGCGCGCGACGAGGGCGCGGACGGTCTGCGCCGCGAGGTCGTCCGGCCGGACCCGGGCGAGGTCGCCCTTCTTGGCGAGCGTGAACGGCGAACGGGCGTAGCCCGCGATGACGACGCTCTTCATGGTTTTTTCCCTTTCCTGGCTGGCTTCGATGCTGGGTCTGTCGGCGATGGCTTCGAGGTCTCGGCGGTCATGAACGCCGGCGACCTGCGCGCTGGCGAAAGCCGCTCACCGAGCGCTTCGAGTGTCAGATCTTCGATCTCGCGCAGCTCTTCGATGGTGAGCTCGAGATCCTGGCGCTGCGCTTCGAGCTCCGCGATGCGCTGGCGTGCGCCAGCGAGGAGATGCTCGAGCTGCACCTTGTGAGTCGGGTCGGCGTCGTAGAGATCGAGGTACTTCTGCACCAG
>JAGOCP010000403.1 GCA_017998715.1 Thermoanaerobaculia bacterium
GGAACGCTTCGGCGCCGTTGGTCATCCGCCGGCCATCGTACCTCCGCTCGCCCCGTCCAAACGGGGGTTGTCGCCGGCCTGATCGCCTTCCAGGACCACCTGTCGGCGGTCGCGCGCGACCGCCGACCGCCAATGGTGCCGCTTCATCCGCCGCAACCGGGCCTGGCCTACAATGCCGTGTCAGGCCCTGCCATGCGACGCTACAACCGCTTCTTCGCCGGCGCGATTCTGGCGTTCACCCTCGCGGCCCAGAGCGCCGCCGCGCAGGAGCTCGAGCCGCGCGCCTATTCGCCGGCGCCGGTAGGCACGAATTTCCTCGTCCTGGGCTATACCTATCAGTCCGGCGAGGTCGTGTTCGATCCCGCCTCACCGATCTCCGACGTCTCCGCCAACCTCAACTCGACGAGCCTCTCGTATGGCAGATCGTTCAGCCTCTTCGGCCGCGTTGCGACCGTCGCCGTCGCCGTGCCCGGCGCCTGGGGCTCGATCTCCGGAAACGTCGGCGAGCAGCGCCGCTCCGTCACTCGCTCGGGCTTCGCCGACGTCCGGGGCCGTTTTGCAGTCAACCTCCTCGGCGGCCCGGCGCTCGCGCCCCGAGAGTTCGCCGCCCGGCCCCCGGCGACGACGCTCGGCTTCAGTCTTGCGGTGGTCGCTCCCACCGGAGAGTACGACCCCGGAAAGCTGATCAACCTCGGCTCGCACCGCTGGGCGATCAAGCCCGAGCTCGGCGTCTCGAGCCCGCACGGCCGCTGGACGCTCGAAGCGGCGGCGGGGGTCTGGCTCTTCGCGGACAACGACCGCTTCTACCCGGGAACGGTCGTGCGCTCCCAGGATCCGCTATGGACGGCGCAGGGACACCTCGGCTACACCTTCCGTCCCCAGCTCTGGGCGGCGCTCGACGCGACGTACTACACCGGCGGCCGCACCTACGCCGACGACGTCCGCTCCGCGACCCGCCAGGACAACAGCCGGCTCGGCGCGACGCTCTCGCTCCCCTTGAAGCGCGGCCACACGATCAAACTGCTTGCGGCCCGCGGCGTCACCGCCCGCGTCGGCTCGCGCTTCGACACCTACAGCGTCGCCTACCAGTACCTCTGGTTCGACTAGCGGGCTGCATGCCGCGCATCCTCGTCGATGCCGACGCCTGCCCGGTGAAGGAGGAGGTCTATCGCGTCGCCCGGCGGCTGGCTGTGCCGGTGATCGTGGTGGCGAACTCGCGGATGCAGGTGCCGCTCGCCGCAACGATCGAGCTGGTGGTGGTGGCGAGCGGTCAGCTCGACGACGTCGACGACTGGATCGCCCTCCGGTCCGGGGTCGACGACATCGTCATTTCCGCCGACATCCGGCTCGCCGCGCGCTGCCTGGCGGCGGGTGCCCAGGTTCTGGCGCCCGACGGCCGGCCGTTCACCGACGAGGGCATCGGCTCGGCGCTGGCGACCCGCGAGCTCCTGGCCGGCCTGCGCGAACTGGGAACGATCTCCGGCGGCCCGCCGCCCTTCGCCGCCAAGGACCGCTCCCGGTTCCTGCACGCCCTCGACGAGGCCGTGCGCAAAGCCAGCCGGCGGAAGGTCTCGCTCTCAGGGCCGGATCGAGCTCCAGCCTGAAGGATTGCCCGACTCGAAGCCGTCGGCGAAGAGCGGCGTCGGCGGGACGCCGATGTAGAACGATCCGCTCGCCGCCGGCCCGCTGTTGAAAGCGCTGTCGACCGCTGCGAGGGTCCAGAAATAGGCGCCGTCGGCGAGACCCGAGAGCGTCCAGGCACTGGCGGCGCTCAGGCTCCCCGGCTCGGGCACGCGGCGCGCCGGCGCCGTTGGGAGGCCGCTGCGATAGAGCCGCAGGTCGTAGGTCAGCGCCGGCGCCGGGGTGAAGTCGTCGCTCGCCGGACTCCACCAGAGCGCCACCGAGCCGTCCGACTGGACTTGCGAGTCGAGCTGCGCCGGCGCCCCCGGCGCCAGATTCTGCGCCTGGGCGTCGTTCACGTAGAGGTGCATCTGAGTCTCGACGAGCCCATTGCCGCCGGGGACGAAGTACGAGCCGGCGATGAAGTAGTCGAGATCGCCTTCGCCGTCGATGTCCAGCCAGCTGAAGGATCCGCCGCTGAACCCCATCGCCCGCGGCGCCGGCAGCTGGTTGCCCGAGTCGACGAAGGTGCCGCCGACATTGTCGTAGACCTTGGCGCGGCCTTCGATCTGCGAACCGGAGTTATAGGTCCCGGCGAGCAGGATGTCGATGTCGCCGTCGGAGTCGTAGTCGGCCCACGTCGCCGCCGAAAGATCGAACCAGCCCTCGCACAAGACGCAGTCGATGAGCTCCACCGGGACGTAGGTCTCGGCGTCGTTGCGATAGAGGCGGAGGACCGTGTTGTAGGTGTCGTCGATCTCCTTGACGTTGCCCGCCACGAGGATGTCGAGATCGCCGTCGTCGTCGTAGTCGCCCCACTGCGCTTCGCCGTGCTCGACCGAGAGCGTGCCCAGAATGTCCTCGCCGAAGAAGACGCCGCCGCCGTCGTTGCGGAACCGGCGAATGAAGCCCTCGCCGGTGTTCGGCGCGAGGTGAACGAGCAGGAGGTCGAGATCCTGGTCGCCGTCGAAGTCGGCCCAGCTCGTCTGGGCGTGGTCGGAGCGCCCGAGGCCCGCCGCGACCTCGGTGAACAGCCAGCCGCCGCTGCCGTTGGCGCCGTCGTTGCGCATCAGGGCGGTGTGGGAAGTGAAGGTCTCCTCGTTCCAGATCGACGGCAGCAGCAGATCGAGGTCGCCGTCGTTGTCGTAGTCCGCCCAGGTGATCGAGCGCAGGTCGAAGTCGGCCTGGCCGTTGTCTTCCCAGTAGCCCGGCAGGACCGTGTCGGTGGCCACGAGGGTCCCGGACTGATTGCGGTAAAGGATCGTCTGGCCATCGCTGCCGACCACGAGGTCCTGATCACCGTCACCGTCCGCGTCTCCCCAGGCGAGGTCCGATGCGCCGGGAGTCAACGTCCCGAGCGGCACCTCGACGTAGGAGAAGTTCCACTCCGTTGCGGTGAGCGCGCCGTCGTTGCGCAGCAGCACGAGATGATCCACCACGCTCACGTTGTAGACCACGTAGTAGCCGAGCACCGCGATATCGATGTCGCCGTCGCCGTCGTAGTCCGCCGGCGCGGCGCTGCTCACCCAGAA
>JAGOCP010000097.1 GCA_017998715.1 Thermoanaerobaculia bacterium
CTTGTAGATGCACGGTTTCAGGTACTATTTCACTCCCCTAACAGGGGTGCTTTTCACCTTTCCCTCACGGTACTGGTTCACTATCGGTCGAAGAGGAGTATTTAGCCTTGGGTGATGGTCCACCCAGTTTCCCACGGGGTTTCACGTGCCCCGTGGTACTCGGGAACGCTGTTAAGGAGCTATCTTGCCTTTCGCCTACGGGGCTTTCACCCTCTATGGCCGGCCTTTCCAGGCACGTTTGACTAGACAGATAGTTGGTAACTCCCCGACCCGACCACAATCGGATCGCACAGCGCCCCACAACACCGGCAAGGCAACGCTTGTGGGCTATTGCACCTTCCCGGTTTGGGCTACATCCGTGTTCGCTCGCCGCTACTGACGGAATCGCGTTTGCTTTCTTCTCCTGGGGGTACTGAGATGGTTCACTTCCCCCCGTTCGCTTTCAAGCGCTATGAATTTACGCTTGAATAACTGGACATAACTCCAGTTGGGTTTCCCCATTCGGAAATCCCCGGATCAAAGCCTGCTTGCGGCTCCCCGAGGCTTATCGCAGCTTGCCACGTCCTTCGTCGCCTCTCTTCGCCAAGGCATCCACCGTGCACCCTTAAAAGCTTGACCAAACTTGAGTGTCTTACTAACCGGCGAATCTTGTCGCTACAACCCTACTTACAAACATTCAAATTCGATTCAGTTGTCAATGAACATCGCCTTCAGGATCACTGGGATCCGCTTCTGCGAGTGTCTCGCAGGGGCGCATCCCCGGGTTCCGCATTTCAAACCATCCGACCTTCGGGCTGGAGCTGGTGGAGCTGATCGGGATCGAACCGACGACCCCCTGGTTGCAAACCAGGTGCTCTCCCAGCTGAGCTACAGCCCCGCGACTTACCTGCCAGCAGCCCGATCTCCCGGCGCCACCGCTACCTTGGTGGGCCTAGGTAGATTTGAACTACCGACCTCACGCTTATCAGGCGTGCGCTCTGACCAACTGAGCTATAGGCCCAGTCCAGGAATCTGCCGATTCCCTGGAAACTGAACAGAGGATAAGTCCAACGATCGACCTAGGTGGAACTTGCAGACATCGCGCGAGCAAGCTCGGCGACGCAACAAGAACATCCCTTAGAAAGGAGGTGATCCAGCCGCAGGTTCTCCTACAGCTACCTTGTTACGACTTCACCCCAATCACCGACCATACCATGGGCAGTTGCCTCCTTGCGGTTAGCGAACCGACTTCCGGTACAACCGGCTTTCGTGATGTGACGGGCGGTGTGTACAAGGCCCGGGAACGTATTCACCCCGGCATGCTGATCCGGGATTACTAGCGATTCCAGCTTCATGCAGTCGAGTTGCAGACTGCAATCCGTACTGAGGACGGTTTTTTGAGATTAGCTCTGCCTCGCGGCTTTGCAACCCTTTGTACCGTCCATTGTAGCACGTGTGTAGCCCTGGACATAAAGGCCATGAGGACTTGACGTCATCCCCACCTTCCTCCCCGATTTCCGGGGCAGTCTCCTTAGAGTGCTCAGCTTCACCTGTTAGCAACTAAGGATAGGGGTTGCGCTCGTTGCGGGACTTAACCCAACATCTCACGACACGAGCTGACGACAGCCATGCAGCACCTCGATGGCGGCCTCCGAAGAGGAGTCGGTATTTCTACCGCTGTCCACCACCGTTCGAGCCCAGGTAAGGTTCTTCGCGTTGCATCGAATTAAACCACATGCTCCACCGCTTGTGCGGGCCCCCGTCAATTCCTTTGAGTTTCAGCCTTGCGACCGTACTCCCCAGGCGGGGTGCTTAACGTGTTAACTAAGGCACCGCAGGGGTCGATACCCGCGACACCGAGCACCCATCGTTTACAGCGTGGACTACCAGGGTATCTAATCCTGTTTGCTCCCCACGCTTTCGCGCATCAGCGTCAGAACCGGTCCAGGTAGCCGCCTTCGCCACCGGTGTTCCTCCCAATATCTACGCATTTCACCGCTACACTGGGAATTCCACTACCCTCTCCCGGCCTCAAGCCTTGCAGTATCCGAGGCAGTTCCTCAGTTGAGCTGAGGGATTTCACCCAAGACTTACAAGGCCGCCTACGCGCCCTTTACGCCCAATAATTCCGAATAACGCTTGCCCCCTCTGTATTACCGCGGCTGCTGGCACAGAGTTAGCCGGGGCTTCCTCTGGGGGTACCGTCAAGTTTGCCGACTGTTCGCCGACATCCCTTCGTCCCCCCTAACAGGAGTTTACAATCCGAAGACCTTCATCCTCCACGCGGCGTTGCTGGATCAGGGTTTCCCCCATTGTCCAATATTCCCCACTGCTGCCTCCCGTAGGAGTCTGGACCGTGTCTCAGTTCCAGTGTGGCCGATCACCCTCTCAGGCCGGCTACTGATCGTCGCCTTGGTGGGCCATTACCCCGCCAACTAGCTAATCAGACGCGGACCCCTCCATGAGCGGTGGCTTGCAAGCATAGGCCACCTTTCTGCGCAAGGCCGAAGCCTCACGAACGTATTCGGTATTAGCCCGAGTTTCCCCAGGTTATCCCCAACTCTTGGGCAGGTTGTCCACGTGTTACTCACCCGTTCGCCGCTCTACACGCGACCGAAGTCGCTTTCGCGCACGACTTGCATGTGTTAAGCACGCCGCCAGCGTTCATTCTGAGCCAGGATCAAACTCTCCAGTTTAGATCCTGTAATTGCCTCGAGCCGGCTAAGGACTCGGGCAACATGTTTTGAAGCCAAATTGCTCACCGAAGTGAACAGAAAATTGACGTTGGTACTTATTTCCTCTGTTCAGTTTTCAAAGAACCGACTGCAATCTAGCCGTCCCGGTTACGGGCGCGGATTTGTGACTCTACAGAAGCGACGAACTCTTGTCAACACCCGGAGCAGAATTCGCTCCCTTCGTCACTTCCGACTGCTGCTGCTGTTCCTGGGGAGCGTTGAGCTCTCGGAGACTGCTGCAGAACAACCAGTCTTGCTTCCTTCCCGTTCCCTTGCGGGGGTCTCTGTCGAGCCCGGCTTCTTTCGAAGCGCCGCGGGAGATGGATAATAGGAAACCCCCCGCAGCCTGTCAACCCCCTGTCACAAACTTTTTTCAGCCGATGGGCGCCGGGCGGCCCGAAGCCTGAAAACACAGGCGTTTGCCGTCGACCTCCCAGCGCTCGACAAGCAACCGGCGAAGCGCCTGGGGATAGGCCAGGTGCTCCTGCTCGAGGATCCGCGCGGCGAGCGCCGCCTCGTCGTCGCCGTCCTCGACCGCTACCGCTCGCTGCAGCACGATCGGCCCGCTGTCGAGGCCGGCGTCGACGAGATGCACCGTGCAACCGGAGATTCGCACACCGGCGGCGAGCGCCTGGCGCTGCGGATGAAGCCCAGGGAAGGCCGGCAGCAGGCTGGGATGAATGTTCAGGATGCGCTGCGGCCAGGCCGCGACGAGCTCGGGGCCGAGCAGGCGCATGTAGCCTGCAAGGCAGATCCACTCGACCCTGGCCGCGCGCAGAGCCGACGCGATCGCGGCCTCGTGGGCGCTGCGCGATGCAAATCCACCATGAGGCAGGGCCAGAGTCGGGATCGACCGCTCGCGTGCGCGAACCAGGCCGGGCGCATCCGCGACGTTGCTCACGACGAGCACGATTTCGGCCGGCGCCGCGCCGCCCTGAAGCGCCTCCGCCAGCGCGACGAAGTTGCTCCCGCGACCGGATAGCAGAACGCCGATACGGGCGCGGCCTTCTGCCTCTCCGCCGGTCACGCGATTCACTCTTCGAAGCTGGTCAGGCCGAGATCGTAGACGACGCCTTTCGGGCCCGCGACGACGCGGCCGATCGGCAGCGCGCGCTGATCCGCCGCCGCGAAGCGCCGCGAGAGATCCGCCACCGCGTCCGGAGCCACGACGGCGACCATGCCGATGCCCATGTTGAACACGCGGAACATCTCTTCGAGCTCGACGTCGCCCTTCTCCTGCAGGATCCGGAACGGCTCCGGGATCTCCCAACTGCCCAGGCGGACCTCCGCCGCGAGGCCTTCGGGAAGAACGCGCGGGAGATTGTCGGTGAGCCCGCCGCCGGTGATGTGCGCCAGCGCATGGAGACCCGGTTCGGCAAGCAACGGCGCGAGCGGCGCGAGATAGGAGCGGTGCGGCGCGAGCAGCCACTCGCCGACGCGAAGCTTGCTCGACGATCCGGGCAGGCGGTCGTTCAGCTTCAGGCCGAGCTGCTCGAACAGAATCCGCCGCGCCAGCGAATAGCCGTTGGTGTGCATCCCCGTCGACGGCAGTCCGAGCAGCACGTCTCCGTCTGCGACACGCGCGCCCGTGAGAACGTGAGCGCGATCGGCGATGCCGACGATGAAACCGACGAGCTCGTAGTCGCCGGGCTGATAGAAGCCCGGCATTTCGGCGGTCTCGCCGCCGAGCAGCGCGCAGCCGTTTTCGCGGCAACCGTCGGCGACGCCGCCGACGAGCTCGATCATCTTGGCCGGCTCGAGGACGCCGGCTCCGACGTAGTCGAAAAAGAAGAGCGGCCGCGCACCCTGCACCAGGATGTCGTTGACGCAGTGATTCACCAGATCGCGCCCGACCGTCGAGTAGTCGCCGGCCATGCGCGCGACGGCGAGCTTCGTGCCGACACCGTCGGCCGAGGCGACCAGGACGGGCTCCGTCATGCCGGCGAGGTCGGGGCGGAAGAGCCCGCCGAAGCTGCCGATCTCCGACAGCACGCCGGCAGTGAAGGTCGAGCGCGCGAGCTGCTTGATCGCGCGCAGTCCTTCGTCCTGCGCCGCGATGTTCACACCGGCTGCCGCGTAGGCGGATTTGTCTTTGGAGTCGGGCATGCGCAGCGATCCTAACGCAGGCTCGCCCGCCATTCCGCGAAACGCCCGCCCACCCCGCCGGGTGGCTGTCCGGCGGCGCTTCGCCACCATCATTGGAGCCGCGAGCCACCCCATGAAAACGATCATCGAGCCGTTCCGCATCAAGAGTGTCGAGCCGATCTCCATGACCACGCCCGAAGAGCGCGAAGCGCTTCTCGAGGTCGCCGGCTACAACCTCTTCCGTTTGCCGTCACAGCGCATCGTCATCGACCTGTTGACGGACTCCGGCACCGGCGCGATGAGCGCCGCGCAGTGGGCGGCGCTCATGCTGGGCGACGAATCGTACGCCGGCAGCCCGAGCTTCGGCCGCTTCGAAGCCGCAGTCAAGGACATCACCGGCTTCCGGCACGTGATCCCGACTCATCAGGGGCGGGCCGCGGAGCGCATTCTCGCGGCGACGATGCTCCTGCCGGGCGACTGCGTGCCGAACAACACGCACTTCGACACCACGCGCGCCAATATCGAGGCGGCGGGTGCCACGGCGATCGACCTGCCCTGCCGCGAAGGCCGACGGCTGGGCGAATCGCATCCCTTCAAGGGCAACATCGATCTCGATGCGCTCGAGGCCCTGCTTGCACATCCGCCGGGGCGCGTGCCGGTGGTCTTCGTCACCGTCACCAACAACGGCGGCGGCGGACAGCCGGTGTCGATGGCGAACCTGCGCGCCGCCTCGGCGATCTGCCGCGGGCGCGGCATTCCCTTCTACCTCGATGCCTGCCGCTTCGCCGAGAACGCCTATTTCATCCGCGAACGCGAACCGGGCTTCGCGGACGTCGAGCTCATCGACATCGCGCGCGAGATGTTCGCGCTCGCCGACGGCTGCACGATGAGCGCGAAGAAGGACGGCATGGCGAACATCGGCGGTTTCCTGTGCACCAACGACGACGCCGTCGCGCGCCACGAGGAAGAGCTCCTGATTCTCACCGAGGGCTTCCCGACTTACGGCGGTCTCGCCGGACGCGACCTCGAGGCGATCGCGGTCGGCCTCTACGAAGCGCTCGATCTGTCCTACCAGCAGTACCGCCACGCTTCGGTGCAGTACTTGGGCGAGCGCATCGCCGCCGCCGGCGTGCCGATTCTCCAGCCGCCGGGCGGCCACGCGATCTATCTCGACGCGCGGGCCTTCCTGCCGCACATCCCGCGCCACAACTACCCCGGCCAGGCGCTCGCCGTCGAGCTCTATCGCCACGCCGGCATCCGCAGCGTCGAGATCGGTTCGGTGATGATGGGGCGGCGCGACGCGGCCACCGGCGAAGAGCACTACGCCGAGCACGAGCTCGTGCGGCTGGCGATTCCGCGCCGCGTCTACACCCAGAGTCACATCGACTACGTCATCGAAGCGCTGGGGGAGATCGCTGCCCGGCGCGAGCGGATCCCGGGCATCCGGATCGTCGAGCAGTCTTCGGCCCTGCGCCACTTCAGTGCCGTCTTCGCGCCGGTGCCGGTCCCTGCGGAGGCACAGGGAGCACCGCTGCAGGCCGTCGGCACACCGAGCTGACGCCGGCTCCACCTTTTCCGGAGAGCGCCATGTCCCGCCCCCCCGCGTCCCCGCTCGCCCGCGTCGCCTCGCGCTGGAGCGACGCCGAAGCGGCCTCGTGCGCTCGGACGACCGCCGACCCGCGGCTCGGCGAGTGCATCTATGCGTCGCGCCTGCTCGGCGCCGAGCCCTCGCTCGTTCTCGGTGGGGGCGGCAACACGTCGGTGAAATCGACGCTCGCCGATCTCCACGGCGAGAGCCACGCGGCGCTCTGGGTCAAGGGGAGCGGCGCCGACCTCACTGAGATCACCGCTGCCGGCTTCGCGCCGGTCGATCTCGCCGGCGCCCGCCGCCTGCTCGAGCTCCCCGCTCTCACCGACACGGCGCTGGCGCGGGCGCTGCGCCTCCTCCGTCTCGATCCGGACGCGCCGACGCCCTCCTGCGAGGCGCTCCTGCATGCCTTTCTGCCAGCGCCCTTCGTCGTTCATACGCACGCCGACTCGGTCCTCGCGGTGCTCGACTCGCGGCACGGCAAGCGCTTGGCGGCGGAGCTCTGGGGCGAAGACCACCTGATCGTCCCCTACCGCAAGCCGGGCTTCGACCTCGCGCGGCAGGTGCGCGATCTCTGGCTGGCAGCGGGCGAAAGCGCGCGCCGCTGGACCGGAATCGTCCTGCTCCACCACGGCATCTTCACCTTCGGAAGTAGCGCCCGCGAGAGCTACGAGCGCATGCTGGCGACCGTCGATCGAGCCCGCCGCCGGCTCCCGCCAGCGGCCCGGCGGCCTGTCGCCAGGACTGCAGGCGCGGATGCGACCGGACACGCCGCCTGGACCACGCTCGATGTCGCGGCACTACGCTGCGAAGTCTCAATGCTCGCCGGGCGGCCACTCATCGCCCGCCTGGATGCGACGCCGTCAGCACGGTCCGGCGTCGCCGACGCCCGCTTCCGGCGTGTCCTCGCGCGCGGGCCGCTCACTCCCGATCACGTTCTGCGTACCAAACCCTGGCCGCTCAGCCTCACCGATCCGAAAGACTCGGCGCCGGCGGTGGCGCGTTTCGGCCACGAATACGCGGCCTACTTCGAGCGCCACGCAGCGGGGCGCCCGCTCGCGCGCCTCGACCTCGCGCCGCGCGTCGCGCTGCTGCCGGGAGCCGGCGTCGTCGGTTTCGGCGAGACCGCTCGCGGCGCCGCCGCGGCGCTCGCCATCTCACGGCATACCCTGGCAGCCGCGCGCGCAGCGCAAGCACTCGGCGGCTACCGGCCGACCTCCGACGCCGAGCTCTTCGAAGTCGAGTACTGGGAGCTCGAGCAGGCGAAACTCCAACCCGAGTCCGCGGCGCTCGCCGGCCGGGTCGCGCTGGTGAGCGGCGCAGCACGTGGCATCGGACGCGCCTGCCTCGAGGCGCTCCGCCGGCGCGGCGCCGCCGTCGCGGGTCTGGATCGCCTGCCGCTCGACCTCACAGGCTGCGACCTGCTCGAGGTGCGCGGCGATGCGACCAGCGAGGTGACCATCCGGCGCACCCTCGAGCGCACGGTCGAGCGCTTCGGCGGGCTCGACACCCTGGTGCTGAATCTGGGCTTCTTCGCCGCCGGCGAGGAGATCCAGAGTCTGCCGGACGAGCTCTGGCGGCGGGCGTTCGAGGTCAACGTCGAAGCTAACTTCCGCCTCCTGCGCGCCGCGGTTCCGTTTCTCGCGCTGGCGCCCTTCGGCGCCTCGGTGATCGTCATCGGCTCGCGCAACGTTCTCGCTCCGGGCCCCGGCGCCGCCGCCTACTCGGCCTCCAAGGCAGCGCTGGTACAGCTCGCACGCGTCGCGGCGCTCGAGCTCGCACCGCGTGGCGTGCGGGTCAACATGCTGCACCCGGACGCGGTCTTCGACACCGACCTGTGGACCCCGGAGATGCTCGAGAAGCGGGCCGCCCGCTACGGCCTGTCGGTCGAGCAGTACAAGCGGCGGAACCTTCTCGGCTGCGAGATCACCGCCCGCGACGTCGGCGAACTGGCGGCGGAGCTCGCCGGCGAGCTGTTCGCGAAGACCACAGGCGCGCAGATCCCGATCGACGGCGGCAGCGATCGCGTGATCTGAGCGCGTGGTTTGAGCACTTGATCTAGCCGGGAATCGGGCCCGGCTTGGCGGTGTGGGCTGCAAGGAACGTCTCGGGCCGGCTGAACACCTTCGCCAGATTCATCCCCTTGCGCACCGAGCCGAGGCTCACCTGGCCGGTGGCCAGAGCCGCGCCGAGCTGCATGTAGGTACGCAGCTTACCGCGCTCGCGATAGCGCACCTCGAGCACGTGGCGCCAGAGGCCCGAATACTCGCGGTAGAACTCCGCCAGCGGCAGCTTCGTCGGCAGCACGGCATGGATGATGTCGAACATCTCGCAGTCCTCGGTCGTCACCCGCGCCTTGGCCTCCGACCAAAGATCGGTTCCCGGAAGCGGCGTGAGCACGGAGAAACCGCTGTTGTAGGCACCCATGCGCGAGATCCACTCGCGCAGCCGGGCGAAGTCGGCGTGGTCCCACGCCGGATCGACGATGAAGTTGGGCGTGAAACCGACGCCCAGTTCCTTGAGAATCTCGATCGCGCGCTCGTTGGTCGCGACGGTGTTCTTCTTGTTGATGTTCGCCAGCCCCTCGTCGGTCACCGATTCGAGGCCGAGGAAGATCGCCAGCGAGCCGCACCCCTTCCACATTTCGATGAGATGGGGAAACTTGCAGATGATGTCGGTGCGCGTCTGGACGGTGAAGTATTTCTTGATGCCGGCCGCCTGGATCGCCTTCGCCATCTCCTCGCCGCGCTTGACGTTCATCCAGAAGATGTCGTCGGTGATAAAGACGTTCGGCGCCGCGATCTGCTTGAGCTCCTCGACGACGCGCGCCGGCGACTTCTCGCGGAAGCTCGATTCGTGGAACTTCCATACGGAGCAGAAGCTGCACTTGAACGGGCAGCCGCGCGCCGTCTCCATGAGGGCCAGTGGCTTGCGGAAATTGATGTAGTAGTGCGGTGCGTAGCGGGCGATGAGGTGGCGCGCCGGAAGCGGCAGCTCGTCGAGCTCGCGGCGCGCCGGGGCATGGCCGGTGGCGACCTGCGCGCCGCCACGATTCAGCACCAGGCCGGGAACACGCGCGAGATCAGCGCCTCTTTCGAGTGCTCCGACCAACGCGAGCATGATCTCCTCACCGTCGCCGACGGCGATGGCGTCGAATGCCGCATCGTTGAACGATTCGGGATCGCGCGAAGCGTCGTGCCCGCCGAGGACGACGAAGGCGCGGGGAAACTCGCGACGCACCCGCTGCGCGAGCCGCAGCGCGCGGCGCCGTTCAGTGGTGAAGTTGCACTGCAGGCCGACGACGTCCGGAGCGAAGCGCCGGCAATCGGCGAGGCCGCGCTCCTCGCCGTCGATGCGCAAGTCATGGATGGAGCAGGTGTGTCCTGCCTCCTCTAGCCCGCCGGCCACGCAGATGAGGCCCAGGGGCTCGACGAAAGTGAGCATCTCGAGCCCGAGGATCCCGCCGACGGGGGCCTTCAGGAAGGCGACTCTCATCTTCCACCGTCCTTCCGGAGACTGCCGTTCTATCGCAGCAGAGCGTATCCCGGAAGTCAAGCGCGAGCGCTATGTCGTGGCGCCGATGCGACGTTCGAGCCGCGGCCGCTCGCGCCGCTCGAACTCCCGCCAGCGGCCCGCGAAACCTTCCAGCCGGCGTCGGCACTCCGCCAGCACCTCGCGCTGCGGCGCTGTCGGCGGCGAGTCGGCGCTCTCGAGGTCGGCAGCCAGTCCCGCGAGGTCGCCGTTGACCGCTTCCGGATCGTCAGCGGCGCGAACATCGCTCAGCCGCCGCTTCGCCTCTTCGACCCAACGTGCAGGACTGCCGTCGCCGCGCTTCGGGGCGGCGGCCAGTCGCCGGTCGAGCGCGGTCAGCATCCGGGCGAAGGTCGCCGACTCGGCGAGAAGCAGCGCGACGTCGGCCTGAGAGGTCGCGAGCTCGGCGTACTCGGAGGCCGCGCGCTCGACCCGCGGATCGGCCACCACGATCAACTGCTGGCGCGACGTCACGCCATCGACCGTCAGCCGGGCCTCGTAGGTTCCCGGGGAAACCAGCGCCCCCTGCGGAGCCGGTGGCGTCTCGCGGCCGGCGATCGCGGCGATCGAGTAGGAGTAGTCGAGCGCCTGCGGACGCTCGCGGCAGAGATCCCAGACGAAGCGGTGGTGCCCCGCGCCGGTCGCTGGCAGCTGGGCCTCGGCGAGCCAGTGCCCGGTGAAATAGACCCCGGAACGCGGCCGCTCGGGAGTCTCGTCGCTGGCGAAGCGCCGGACCCGGGAACCGGCGGCGTCGAAGATCTCCAGTACGACCGGCCCCTTCGCCGCCGTCGGCAGCAGATAGTCGAGCACCGCTCCCACCGGCGGGTTCTCGCCGCGCGGCTCCTCCGGCGGCAGCGGCGTATCCTTGTTCTGGTTGAAGCGCAGACGCACCGCCGGAGCTGGCGGCAGGAGCATGGGCTGCGTGCGATCGAGCGCAGCGAGGTGGCGCAACGGCTCGAGATTGTCGAGCGCCCAGATCGCCCGCCCCTGGGTCGCGACGACGAGGTCGCCTGCACCCTCGCCCGCCACGATCAGGTCGTTGATGCCGGTCGTCGGGAGATTGCGCTGCAGACTCTGCCAGCTCGCGCCGTCGTCGAACGAGACGTAGACGCCGCGATTCGTGCCGGCGTAGAGCAAACCGGCGCGTTGCGGATCCTGGCGCAGCGCTCCCAGCCACTCGTCCTGCGGCAGGCCGCGGCCGATGTCGGTCCAGGTGGCGCCGAAGTCGTGGGTGCGGAAGGCGACCGGGCGCATCTCATCCAGGCGGTGGCGATCGGCCGCGACGTAGACCGTCGCCGGATCGCTCGCCGAGGCATCGAGCGTGTTGACCTTGCTCCAGTCGCCGAGTCCCGGCGGCGTGACGTCTTGCCACGTCGTACCGTCGTCCCGTGTCAGCTGCACGCGGCCGTTGTCGGTGCCGATCCAGACCTGGGAGTCGACCGCCGGCGACGGCGCGATGGCGAAGATCACACCAAAGCCGCAGGCGCTGGCGCGTTCGGTGGGCACGTCCCCGTCGCAACCGGAAGCCCCGGGCACCGCGCCGGTGAGGTCGGGGCTGACCGTCTTCCAGGTCGCTCCGCCGTCGGTCGAGCGGAAGAGCACTTGCGCACCCTGATAGATCGCGTGCGGCGGCCGCGGAGAAATCGCCACCGGCGTGATCCAGCTGTAGCGGTAGCGCGCGCTTCCGGGGCGCGCCCCGTAGGAAGGAATCGGCCACGGTGAGACGTTCT
>JAGOCP010000404.1:0-1222 GCA_017998715.1 Thermoanaerobaculia bacterium
ACGGCGCCGGAGTCGACTCGCAGGAAGAAGGCCCAGGTGATCGACGGCACCGACAGCGCTTTCAAGTGGGCGCAGAAGTACGGTGTCAAGCTGGCCTGGGGAACGGATTTCCTCTTCGATCCGCGACAGAACGCGAAGCAGACCGCAGACATCCTCAAGCTGCGGCAGTGGATGACGCCAGCGGAGGTTCTCAAGCTCGTCACCCACGACAACGCGCAGTTGCTCGCGCTCTCCGGTCCGCGCAACCCCTATCCGGAAAAGCTCGGCGTGGTCGAAGAGGGCGCCTACGCCGACCTGCTGCTCGTCGATGGGGACCCGCTCGCAAACCTCGACCTGATCGGCGATCCGGCCAAGAACTTCAGCGTCATCATGAAGGACGGCAAGGTCTACAAGAACACGCTGCGGTAGCCTCCGCTCCTCTCCTCGAGCAGGAATCACCCGCCGCCGCACGCCCCGACGATGGGCCAGGTGCGCTTCTCTTCGAGGATCCCGGGAGGCGTTGCTCTTGTCCGCTTCCTGCGGGCGCCAAGTTCAGGCAAAAGCGCACAGCCTTCGTTGCCTCCTCCCCTTACGATGACAGGTCGGAGGGAGCAGACATGAAGACTGGACTCCTCGTGGTTGCAGCGACCCTCGCCTTCGCCGCAGGCGCCCCCGCCGTTGCGCTCGCCGGCGGGCCGACCTTCGACTGCGCCAAGGCGCAGGGGGAGGTGGAGAAACTGATCTGCGCCGACCCGGCGCTCGCGGCGCTCGACCACCAGCTGGACGCGGCCTACAAGGCGGCGACGGCGAAGGCCAAGGGCCCGGTCGCGACCGAGCTGCGCGACACCCAGCGCGGTTGGGTCTCGGGCCGCAACGACTGCTGGAAGGCCAACGGGCAGCAGACCTGGATCACCGCCACCTGGACCGTCGACACGGTGAAGGGTTGCACCGAGGCGCAGTACCGGCTCCGCACCTCCGAGCTGCAGGCGATCTGGCAGTTGGTCCCGCCGAAGACGGTCTCCTACGCCTGCCAGAACAACCCCGCGAACGAGATCGTGGCGAATTTCTTCCCCACCGACCCGGCGACGATCCGCCTCGAGCGCGGCGACCGTACCGTGACGATGTGGCTCGTCGGCGCCGCGAGTGCAGGGAAGTACGAAGGTCAGAACGTCGACCTCGTGCATCAGGGCAACTCCATGAAGGTGAACTGGCTCGACACCAACACCGGCAAGACCGACGCGCT
>JAGOCP010000404.1:1322-3145 GCA_017998715.1 Thermoanaerobaculia bacterium
GCCGCGAAGGCCAAGCCCGAGAACGGCGCCTGGGGGGTGGACCTCGCCAACATGGACACCAGCATCCGGCCTGGCGACGACTTCTCCGGCTACGTCAACGGCCAGTGGCTCCGGCGCACCGAGATCCCGGCCGACAAGCTCGAGGTGGGCGGCCTCAGCAGCCTGCAGGACAAGGCGCTCGAGCAGACCAAGGCGCTGCTGGAGGCTGCGGCGGCGGATACGAACGCCGCAGCGGGGAGCGACATCCGCAAGATCGGCGACTGGTACGCCTCGTACATGGATGAGGCGGCGATCGAGAAGGCCGGGCTGGCGCCGATCCGGCCTGAGCTGGACGCGATCGCTGCGATTACCAGCCGCGAGCAGCTGATCGATCTGTTCGCCAGGAATCACCGCGGTCTCGGCCTGCGTCCGATCTCCGTCAGCGTCGACATGGATCGCAACCTCGTCGGCAAGACCCGTCCGTCGATCGAGATCAGCAAGCTCTCCCTCAGCGCGCGCGACTTCTACCTCGAGCCCACCTACGCCCCTTTGCTCGAGGCGCAGGCTGCCCACATCGCCCGCCTGCTCGCCCTCGCCGGCTTCGACGACACGGCGGCGCGAGCCCAGCGCATGCAGGATCTCGAGACCCGGATCGCGCGCATCACCTGGCCCGCCGCCGAGCTGCGCGACGACAACCGCAAGAACAACGTCCTGACCGTCGCCGAGCTGGCGAGTGTGGCGCCGGGCATCGATTGGGCGAAGTACCTCGCGGCGACCGGAGTGGGAGCGCCGGAGAAGGTGATCGTGCCCACGCCGTCGTCCGTCCGCGACATGGTGGGGCTGATCCACAGTGAGCCGCTCGAGGCGTGGCGGGACTATCTGCGCTACATGACGGTCGCGGGCACCTCCAGCTACCTGCCCAAAGCCGTGCGCGACGAGATCTTCGACTTCTTCGGCCGGCAGCTGAGCGGCCAACAGGAGCCCACCCCGCGCTGGATCGAGGCGCTGCTCGATCTCGGCGGCCAGGGACGCCCGCTGTCGGACCCGCTGGGCAGGCTCTACATCGACCGCTACGTCTCCCCGGAGGCCCGTCCGAAGGCGCGGGCGATGATCGACAACCTCCTCGCCGCATTCGACGCCAGGCTTGCGAACCTCGAATGGATGGAGGCCAGCACGCGCGCCGGCGCGCGCGAGAAGCTGTCGAAGGTGACGATCAAAGCGATCTCGCCCGACGTTTGGAACGACGCCTCCGGGCTCGAGGTCGTGCGCGGCGACCTGCTGGGCAACGCCCGCCGCACCGCCGCCTTCGGCCAGGAGCAGAATCTGAAGTGGCTGCGGGAGTACCCGGATCGTCGCCAGTTCCTGCAGCCGGTCTACATCGTCAACGCCTACGCCAACACCGTGTGGAACGAGATCGTCTTCCTCGCCGCGATCGTGCAGCCGCCGGCGTTCGACCCGGCCGCCGACGACGCGGTCAACTATGGCGCCATGGGGGCGATCATCGGCCACGAGATCTCGCATCTCTTCGACGACAAGGGCAGGAGCAGCGACGGCGATGGCCTGCTGCGCAACTGGTGGACGCCGAAAGACGCCGAACGCTTCACCGCCTCCGCGCAGCGCCTGGCGGATCAGGTCGGCAGCTACGAACCGCTGCCGGGCAAGAAGGTCGATGGGGCACTGACTCTGGGCGAGAGCATCGCTGACTTGGCCGGCCTGGTGGTGGCCTACGACGCCTACCACCGCTCGCTCGGCGGCGCGCCGGCGCCGGTGCTGGACGGCTTCACCGGCGACCAGCGCTTCTTCCTCGCCTTCGCCCAGGCGTGGCGCTGGAAAGGCCGCGACGA
>JAGOCP010000405.1 GCA_017998715.1 Thermoanaerobaculia bacterium
GTGTGAGACACCAGGCGCATCGACTCGGAGGCGAGGGCGTCACGATCCCAGAGGTAGACGTTGTCGTGCCCGTTGGATATGGCTCCTGCGACGAGATTCGTGGCGGGGCTCTGGAACACGAGGTAGCGCCCGTCGTGGCTGATCCGCGGCTCCGACGAGGCTCTGTTTCCTCGGATCAAGGCGCCCGCTGCATCATGAGAGACGAGGCGATTCCCTGCGAGAGCGGGGGCATCGCGGTCCCAGAGGTAGACGTTCTCTTCCGTCTCGCCCGACGCGCCTGCGACGAGATCGGTCGCTGCGGTCGAATAGGTCGCGTAACGGCCGTTCGCGCTGAGCACGACGTCGCGCACGTCACCGTTGGCCGGCAGGCTGGCGCTCGACGAAGAGTGGGAGATCCGGCGAGTCGCCTCGGCCGGTGGGGCATTCCCGTCCCAGAAGTAGGTCTGAAAGACGCCTACGCCGCTCTCGTTTCCTCCTGCGTCGCCGACGAGGTCGGTCGCGACACTCGCGAAGGCGACATAGCGACCATCGGCACTCAAGTCCGGATCGCCGGAAAAGTCATTCCCTCTGTCGAGGGATCCGGAGGTCCTGTGAGAGACCAGTCGCGTCGCGCTGGAAGGAGCCGCGTCGCGATCCCAGAGATAGACGTTGAAGGCGAGCTCATCGGAGACCTCGGCGACGAGATCGGTGGATTCGCTGGTGAAGGCGACGAAACGGCCATCGGAGTTGACGACCGGCCAGAGGCTCCGACCGTTCGCCGCCTGAGTCGTGGAACCGTTTGCTGCCGAGACAAGGCGGACCAGGCCCGTGAGCCGGTCGGCAAGGAAGAGCTGCTCGCCAGCGCCGGAATAGCCGGGAACGAGCAGGACGCCATGCGGACTCTGAAAGACGACCCAGCGGCCGTCCGTCGAAAGTTGACGGCGCCCCGGAGTGACTTCGAAGTCTCCGCCGGCGCTGACGCCCTGATAGGAGCGGTCCGCCAGCGACATCGGCAGGAGCGTGTCGGCGCCGACGGGCGCCACACGCCAGAAGAAGAGCGAGGCGGCGGCGAAAAGCAGATGTGCGGTTTGGCGCAATGCGAGGCGCTGCGGTCCTGCAGGTTGGCGATTGGACACGAACCCTCCGATATCGCTCGGACTCACGATAGCAGAGGCGTACTCCTGAGGTTGGGACAGCTGTTCGCGTCGGTCAGATCGACAATCCCACGTCGCCTTCGAGAACCGCGCTCTTCATCTGCGGGCGTTCGCCGGCTTTCCAGAGTGCGGCCGTGTGGACGACCCGATAGCGGAGGGGACCGCCGTCCGGTCGTTCGCTGCGCGTGATGGGGCGCGGGATACAGACGAACTCGGTGCGCATCTCTTCGGCCGACAATCGGACCGTCGCATAGCCGTGCCCGCCGAGATCGACGAACTCGAGGTGCGGAGCCAGGTCCGGATTGGAGAGCGCCCGGGCGCGCTTGAGGTCGAAGCTCTTGGCGTACTCGAGGCACGATCGGACGCCGTGCCGGAGCAGCATGTTGTAGGTCCAGTCCGGCGGCCCCGCCGCTTTGTCGGCCGGCCGGTCGGCGAGAAACAGCGGCCGGAGCGGAGCGTCCTTCGGAAGATTGTGCTCGTTGGCCTCCATGGCGCCGGGGCTGACGAGCGACGCGCCGACGAAGCTCAAGCCGACCGGCTCGAACTTGCCGGGCGGGAGCTCGGCGGCCGCGTAGCCGGCCCAGAAGCTGTGGAGGTCGCCCGAGACGATGGCGAAGCCGGTCACTTTCGCGTCGCGCACGGCCTGGTAGATCTCGGCGCGCTCCACGAAGGCCGCGCCGTAGTCGTTTCCGCCCATGGCGGCATACCCACCGTCGGCGGGCCAGGCCTCCTTGGTCAGGCCCGCGGGCAGGTTCTGGGGGTCGGAGCGCCAATCGAACGCGCTCTTGGAATTGGCCCAGATCTTCCACGCCGCCGTCGAGCTCCGGAGCCGCTCCTTGAACCACGCCTTCTGCTCCACCCCGAGGAGCGTCGCCGGCGGCGCGTTCCGCCGCGGGTTGGGGACGTGCGCGTCGTTGAACCGGATCTCCGCCGGGGGGTTGCCGCCGTTCGCGGCGCGCCCGCCGTCGAGGACCCGCATCAGCGACTCGGGAAACATGCCGATGAACTCCTCGCCGCCGAGCTTTCCCAGCGACGGGTCGCTGAACGGATCGGCGTTCCGATAGCTGAACTGGTCGGTGATGATGAGGTCGAGATGCTGACCGTAGCGCAGCGCCCGGTGGACCTTGAGGCTGTGGATCGCCGTCAGGTTGTTCGGTTCCAGCCCCAGGCCATCGCTGTCGAACTTCTCGATGGCGACGTTTTCGACTGCGGGTGGGTCGAAGCGCTCGAGCGACCCGCTCGGCGGCGCGACCCGCGCGGGAAGATACTCGAACCAGGCCTGATTCGCTGCGATCTTGACGCTCTGGCCCGGCTGCTCGAACCGTCCCGCCTTGACGATGCTCTGCCAACCCTGCCACGAGAATTCGTGGTTGTCCCAGATGCAGACGAACGGCCAGCGCGCGCGCGCGTCCTGGAGGTCGGGATCGAGGAGATAGCCCTTGTAGATGGCGCGGTAGCCGTCGACGGTCAGCGGGATGTGGAAGTTTCCGACCTTGTGACCGTCCGGGATGCGCGCCACTTCGTAGATCGTGCGGTCGTAGCGCGTCTTCACCTCGTCGGGATACTGGACCACCTCGTAGATGAAATCGCCCAGGTGCAGGACGAAATCGAGCTGCTCGCCTTCGGGTGCGCGTTCATCCTCGTAGATCATCCGGCGAAAGCCGTTGAGCTTGCCCTCGTTGATGTCCTGACAGCTCACGAAGGCGAAGTTCACCGTGCGGGGATCACTCGGCAACGGTGCCGTGATCGTGCGCCCGACCCGGCTGCCGTTGCCGTCGCTGTCGGTGAACCGATACCAGTAGGTGCGCGCAGGCTCGAGCCCGCCGATCAGAACGCGCGCGGTCCAATCCGCCGCGAGGGAGACCGGTACGGGGGCGTGCGCAATGACGCGCTGGAAGGCCTCATCCTCGGCGACCTCGACGTTCAGGAGCTCGCGTGTCCCGCTTTCGAACGGACGCCTCGTCCACAGAATGACGCTGTGCGGATCGGGATCGCCCGAGGCGACCCCCTG
>JAGOCP010000406.1:0-1186 GCA_017998715.1 Thermoanaerobaculia bacterium
ACGGGTCCAGATCCCCTACGACAAGGAGGAGGACCACAACCAGCGCATGGCCGAGGTGCGCCAGGGATTCGTCGCCGAGTACGGCGGCAGGAAGCTCGAGCACGTCAACCACTACTCGTTCGACCCGCTGACGACGCGCGGCAACATCGAGAACTTCGTCGGCGTCGCCCAGATCCCGATCGGCCTCGCCGGGCCGCTGCTGGTCAACGGCGAGCACGCGCAGGGCGAGTTTCTGATTCCGCTCGCCACCACCGAGGGCACCCTCGTCGCCTCGTACAGCCGCGGGATGAAGGTCCTCAACCAGGCCGGCGGAGTGACCGCGACGGTGGTCCAGGACGCCATGCAGCGCGCGCCGGTCTTCGTCTTCGACAACGCCCGCGACGCGCGCGACTTCGCGCAGTGGATCGACCACAACCTGATCGCCATCCGCGAGCACGCCGAGTCCACCTCGTCGGTCGCCAAGCTCCTCAACATCGAGAGCTTCCTGGCGTCGAAGTTCACCTACCTGCGGTTCAACTACTCGACCGGCGACGCCGCCGGGCAGAACATGGTCGGCCGCGCCACCTTCGCCGCCTGTTCCTGGATCCTCGAGCAGCCGTTCCTCAAAGAGCGCTGTCGCAAGTTCTACCTCGAGTCGAACCTCGCGACCGACAAGAAGGCCTCGCACGTCAACGTCATGCGGACGCGCGGCAAGCGCGTGACTGCCGAGGCAACGATCCCGCGCGAGGTGCTCATCCAGAACATGCGGGTCGAGCCCGAGCAGCTGCACTACCACGCCCAGGTGGCGAACGTCGGCGCCTTCCTCTCCGGCGCCAACAACAACGGCGCGCACTCCCCCAACGGCATCACCGCCATGTTCATCGCCACCGGCCAGGACGTCGCCAACGTCTCCGAGTCTTCGGCCGGGATCGCCTACACCGAGATCACTCCCGACGGCGCGCTCTACATCTCGATCACGATTCCGTCGCTGATCGTCGCCACGCACGGCGGCGGCACCGGGCTCGCCACCCAGCGCGAGTGCCTCGAGCTCTTGGGTTGCACCGGCCGCGGCAAGGTGCGGAAGTTCGCCGAGATCGTCGCCGGCGTGGTGCTCGCCGGCGAGATCTCGCTCGCTTCGGCGATCTCTTCGCTCGACTGGGTCTCGAGCCACGAGAAATACGGACGCAACCGTTAGGATGGCTGCCGG
>JAGOCP010000406.1:1286-3144 GCA_017998715.1 Thermoanaerobaculia bacterium
GAAGTTCGCCGAGATCGTCGCCGGCGTGGTGCTCGCCGGCGAGATCTCGCTCGCTTCGGCGATCTCTTCGCTCGACTGGGTCTCGAGCCACGAGAAATACGGACGCAACCGTTAGGATGGCTGCCGGCTTGGCCGACGATCGGGTCGGCGATTTTCCGCTGCTGGTCGAGACCCCGCCGCCGGGTCTCGTCGGGCGGTACTTCGGCACCCAGAAACACGTTCTCGGCCTGATCGGCGGCGGCATCAACGCCTGGGTGCGCAGCCGCAATCCGCCGTATCCGCGTGGCTATGGGCTCGCCCGCTTCGCCGCTTTCTGCGCCCGGCCCTTTCTCGACAAGGACCTCCTGGCGCAGCCCTTCCCGGTGCAGCTGCGCAAGCGCCTCGAGATTCTCGGGCCGACCTACATCAAGCTTGGGCAGGTGCTGTCGCTGCGCGAGGACATCCTGCCGGCCGAGATCACCGACGAGCTCAAGAACCTCCTCGATCGCCTGCCCGCCGTACCGCTCGATCGCCTGAAGGAGATCATCGAAAAGGACTTGAAGCGCCCGGTGGTCGCGATGTTCTCGTGGATCGATCCCAATCCCCTGGGCTCGGCCTCGATCGGCCAGGTGCACAAGGCGAAGCTCCTCGACGGCAAGGTGGTCATCGTCAAGGTGGTGAAGCCCGGGAACCGCGAGCTCTTGAAGCGCGACACGATCCTGCTCAATCTCCTCGGGCGCTTTCTGCAGACCTTCCTCGAACGCCTGCAGCCGCGCAAGGTCTTCAAGGAGTTTTCCGAGTACACCTTGCGCGAGCTCGACCTCACCCGCGAAGCCGACAACGCCGAGACCTTCGCGGCGAACTTCCGCGACATGCCGGACGTCGTCTTCCCGAAGATCTTCCGCGAGTTCTCCGGCCGCGACGTCCTGTGCATGGAGTTTCTCGACGGCTACAAGCCGACCGCGGCGGCGACGCAGGAGCTCGACCAGGACCAGCGCGACCATCTCCTCGACCTCGGCGCGGCATCGATCATTCGCATGCTCTATCGCGACGGCTTCTTCCACGCCGATCTGCATCCCGGGAACCTGATGATCCTGCCCGGGCCCAAGGTCGGCTTCATCGATCTCGGCATGGTGGGGCGCTTCACCGAGGAGCTCAAGCGCTCGCTGATGTACTACTACTACTGCCTGGTGATGGGCGACTCGGAGAACGCCGCACGCTACCTCTCGATGGTGGCGCAACCCGGCCGCCGCGGCGACGTCGTCGGCTTCCGCAAGGAGGTCGAGGAGATCTGCCGCCGCTGGGCGAAGACCTCGAACTTCAAGGAGTACCCGCTCGCCCACCTCATCCTGCGCTCGGTGGCGCAGGGAGCGCGCTACGACATGTACTTCCCGGTCGAAACGGTGCTGATGGTCAAGGCACTGGTGACTTTCGAGGGCGTCGGCCAGATCCTCAATCCCGGCTTCGACGTCAAAGAGGTCTCGCAGAAGCACGTCAACGCGATCTTCCTCGACCAGTTCTCGCCCTTCCGCCTGGCGAAGGAGGGCCTGCGCGGCGCCCCGGAGCTCATCGAAGCGCTGTCGAAAGCGCCGATGCTCATCACCGAAGGCCTGCGCCTGCTCGAATCGGCGCAACACCAGCCGCGCGAGAACCCCTTCGCCGGCCTGAAGACCACCCTCCTCGCCGGCGCGTGCATCATCGGCGCGGCGATCCTCATCTCCTTCGGAAGACCCTGGTACTACTTCGTTCCGCTGCTGACCTTAGCCCTCACCCTCGCCCTCTGGCGCCGGCGCTAGCCGGCGCAGACTAACGGCGTGAGGCGGCCTTGCTGAGCGCTTCGAACTCGGCGTGGAAGCCGCCGGTGATGCGTTCGGGGGCG
>JAGOCP010000098.1 GCA_017998715.1 Thermoanaerobaculia bacterium
GAGCTGCTCTTCGGCATCGGTGCGACCATGGCGAGCCTGCACGACGTGCTGATCACCCTCGGCCTCTACGCCTTCATGGGCTACGAATTCAACCTGACGACCATCGCCGCCTTCCTGACTCTGATCGGCTACTCGGTGAACGACACCGTGGTGACCTTCGACCGGGTGCGCGAGAACATGAGCAAGCATCGCGGGCGCAATCTGCTGAAGATCATCAACGACAGCCAGAACCAGATGCTCTCGCGGACGCTGCTCACCGGTGGTACGACGCTCTTTGCCTCGCTGATGCTCTTCCTCTTCGGCGGCGACGTCATCCATGGCTTCGCGTTCATCATGTTCGTCGGCATCATCGTCGGCACTTATTCGTCGATCTACATCGCCAGCCCGTTTGCTCTGCTGTGGGAGGAGTACTTTGGTTCCGGGCGCCGCAGCAAGCAGGGCAAGGACGGCGCCAGATCCACGGCCCGCGAAGCGGCGAGCAAGGCGCGCTGATGGTCCTCGCCCGCCGCAGGGCGGGCTGAACCTATAATCGGTGGACAGGCCGCGCTCGCGCGGCCGTTCCACACCGATGCCAGACCCTCGCAAGCGGCCCCCCGCGCCGCCCGTCCCGCCGCCGAAGCCGCCCACGGCGTCAGATCTGGTTCGCCGCCTGGGCGACAACGGCCGCCTGGCAGACCGCGACTACATCGAGCGCGTCTTCCGCTACTCGGCGGAGATGCACAAGGACCAGGTCCGCCGCTCCGGCGAGCCGTACATGACCCATCCGGCGAGCGTTGCCTGGCTGCTCGCCGAGCTGCGGTTCGATCAGACCTGCGTCGCCGTCGGGCTGCTGCACGACGTGCTCGAGGACACCCTGACGACGCTCGAAGTCCTCGAGCGTGAGTTCGGCGCCGAGATCGCCGAGCTCGTCGACGGGGTGACCAAGATCGGCCGTCACTCCTATGTTCGCAAGGACGAGGCGCAGGCTGAGACTTTCCGCAAGATGATCCTGGCTTCGGCCAAGGACGTCCGCGTGATCCTGGTCAAGCTCGCCGACCGCCTGCACAACATGATGACCCTGGACGCGATGGCGCCCGAGGCGCGGCGTCGGATCTCCCAGGAGACACTCGAGATCTACGCCCCTCTCGCCAACCGGCTCGGCATGGCGCGGGTCAAGGGTGATCTCGAGGACCTCGCTTTCTACTACCTCTACCCGCTGCAGTTTGCCTCCCTGAAAACCAGCCTCGACGAGAAGCTCAAGGTCGGGCGCGGCACCATCGAGAAGCTGCGCGAGCGTCTGGTGAGCAGCCTGGGCGAAGCCGGTATCGAGGTCGAGATCAACTTCCGCGTCAAGCGCTACTACTCGATCTACCAGAAGCTGCGGCGGCAGGAGATCGACATCTCGGAGCTCTACGACTACCTGGCGTTCCGCATCGTCACGACCAATCTGCGCGACACCTACGCCGCGCTCGGCGTCGTCCACCAGAACTGGCGGCCGATTCCTGGGCGGTTCAAGGACTACATCGCGATGCCCAAGCCGAATCTCTATCAGTCCCTGCACACCACGGTGCTGGGACCGGCCGGGCAGCCCTTCGAAGTGCAGATCCGCACCCGCGAGATGGACCTCGTCGCCGAAGAGGGGATCGCCGCGCATTGGCGGTACAAGGAGGGGAAGATCTCCTCCGAAGGCGTCGACAAGAGCGTTCTGTGGCTCCGCCAGCTGCTGGAGTTCCAGACCGACGTTTCGGATCCGCGGCACTTCCTCTCCGGCCTGAAGCTCGATCTCTATCAGGACGAGGTCTATGTCTTCTCGCCCAAGGGCGACGTGCTCGCGTTTCCGCGTGACGCCATGCCGCTCGACTTCGCCTATCGCATCCACACCGATCTCGGGCACCGCTGCACCGGCGCGCGGGTGAATGGGCGCCTGGTGCCGCTGCGCACGCCGTTGAAGACCGGCGACATCGTCGAGATCCTCACCAGCCCGAGCCGGGTCCCGAGCCGCGACTGGCTCTCGCTGGTCGTCACCTCGCGCGCCAAGCACAAGATCCGCCACTGGCTGAACACGCAGCAGACCGCCCAGGCGACCGACCTCGGTCAGCGGATGCTCGAACGCGAGCTGCGGCGCTACCGGCTCAGTCCGAAGAAGATCATCGACAGCGCCGAGTTCCGCAAGCTGATGGAGGCCGAAGGGCTGTCACGCCCGGAGGATCTCTACGGCAGACTGGGCTACGGCAAGACCACGGTCGCCCAGGTGATGGCGCACTTGTTGCCGGAAGAGAAGCTCGCCGAGCCGCCGAAGCCGCCAGGCGCGATCCGCAAGGCCATCGATCGCGTGCTGACGGGCGGCGCACAGGGCCCGATCACGGTGCGCGGCTACGGCGACCTGCTCGCGATGCCGGCCAAGTGCTGCCGGCCGGTTCCGGGCGACGAAATCGTCGGCTACATCACCCGCGGACGCGGCGTGTCGGTGCATTCGGTGGACTGTCCGAACGTCAAGAACCTGCTCTACAACGCCGAGCGCGAGATCGAGGTCGCCTGGGCGAGCCAGGAGAAGGGCCTCTACCCGATCTCGCTGCTCATCGAAACCGAAGACAAGCCGGGAATGCTCGCGCGGCTGACCGAAGCCATCGCCCGTTTCGACGCCAACATCCGGCAGATCGAGGCCGACACGGCGAGGCCCGGTCGCGGTTCGATCGAGGTCGTGATCGAAGTCTCCAATCGGGCGCACTTCGAACGCATCCGGCAGGCGGTGCGAAATCTCCCCGGTGTGCTCGAGGTCACCCGCCGGATGGCTGGCGGGTCGAAGGCCGGCGAAGATACCTTCTGACGCAGAACGGGCTCCCGTCTCCGCGAGGAGAGGGAGCCCGGCGCCGAATCAGGTTCGAACGGGTGCTGCGCGGAATCAGTGCTTCGCGGTGGCCGCGGCGGGCTTGTCACCCGCGACATAGGTGCGGACCGGCGGGCGCTGCACCTTGCCGCTGCGCAGGCAGCGCGCGCAGACGCGGACGCGCTTGACGGTGCCGTCGATCAGCGCCTTGATGGAGCGCAGGTTCGGCTCCCAGGTGCGCGAAGTGACGTTGTGTGCGTGGCTGACCTTGCGGCCGGTCGCCGTTCCCTTGCCGCAGATCTCGCATTGTTTGGCCATCTGAAGACTCCCTGTCTTTTTCGGGGGAAATTACCCAGCGAAACCGGACCATTCTAGGTCAATGCGGCCGAGCGTGCAAGGCGCTTGAGTGCACGTCGCTACGATCGGGCACTCGTCGCCCTCCGGGAGGGTTGTGAACTGCTGCACATCTATCTGTGCAGCGATATCGCCAACCCCTTGACAGGTCTTGCAGTTACTGTTACCTTCGATTCAAGTTTTCGGAGTGAACGCGGTTGCTGCGCCAGCTGGCAAGGGGGTAGAAGACGCCGTGCTGTTCTCACGCTCGAAGGGACTCGTAGGGCTCGACATCGGCAGCTCGGCGATGAAGCTCGTCGAGCTCAAGGAGCGCAAAGGGGAGTACTCCCTGCAGCGGCTCGGCATCGAGCCCCTTTCGCCCGAAGCTATCGTCGACGGTTCGATCATGGACTCGTCCCTGGTCGTCGACGCCATCCACAAGCTCAATGACGCCACCGGCGCCACTCTCCCGAGCTACGCCACCTCACTCTCGGGTCACTCGGTCATCATCAAGAAGATCCAGATGCCGGCGATGCCGGCCGAGGATCTCTCCGAGCAGATCCAGTGGGAGGCCGAGCAGTACATCCCGTTCGACATCAACGACGTGCGTCTCGACTACGTCGTCCTGTCCGAGGGGGAGCAGGGCCGGGAGAACATGGAGGTCCTGCTGGTGGCCGTGAAGCGGGACAAGGTCAACGACTACGTCTCGGTCATCAGCCAGGCGGGCAAAGTGCCGGTGCTGGTCGACGTCGACGCCTTTGCGCTCCAGAACGCCTACGAGGCGAACTACGACCTCGACCCGCTCAAGGTGGTGGCGCTGGTGAACATGGGGGCGAGCGTCACCAACATCAATATCCTGGCGCGCGGGCAGACCTCTTTCTGGCGCGACATCTCCTTCGGCGGCAACCAGTTCACCGAAGCCCTGCAGCGCGAGTTCAATCTCTCGTTCGATCAGGCCGAGCGGCTGAAGCGCGGCCAGGCGGTGGATCGCTTCGGCGCCACCGATGCCCGGCCGGTGCTCGACGGAGTTTCGGCGGAGATGGCCTCCGAGATCCAGAAGACGTTCGACTTCTTCGCCGCCACCTCCTCGGAGGGTCCGGTGGACGAGATCGTCCTCTCCGGCGGCTGCGCGTTGACTCCGAATCTGCAGCAGGTGTTGCGCGAGCGCTTCGGCGTGCCGATCGAAGTTCTCGATCCGCTCCGGCGTGTCCACTTCCGCGAGGCCGATTTCGACCGCGACTGGTTGAAGTCGATTTCGCCCATGCTCGCCGTCGCCGTCGGTCTGGCGATCCGGAAGATGGGGGGCTAGTCGAGATGATCAAGATCAATCTCCTCGCCGAGGGCAAACGCCCCGTCGTCGCGCGCAAGTCGAAGTCGGCGCTCGGTGGCGGTGGTGGTGGCGGACCGAGAGAACTCGGCAATATTCTGATGGTGGCCGGCATCGTCCTCGGCCTGCTCGCAGGCGGCGGCTGGGTGCTGTGGGTCCAGAGCAAGCTCAACCAGAAGACCAAGGAAGTCCAGGCGGCCCAGAAAGAAGTCGAAGAGCTCAAGCAGGTCATCAAAGAGGTCGAGGAATACAAGGTCAAGAAGGCCGAGCTCGAGCGCAAGATCGATGTCATCAACGGACTGAAGGCGAACCAGCGCGGGCCGGTCCAGATCATGGATCAGGTATCGCGGGCCTTGCCCGAGCTGCTCTGGCTGAACTACCTCGACGTCACGCCGACGACGATCAACCTCCGCGGAACGGCTTTCAACATGTCGGCGGTGGCGAACTTCATCGACAATCTCGACAAGGTGGACGAATTCGCCGAGCCGATCCTCAACGATGCCACCCAGATGGCAGCGAAGGCAGCGCGCCTCGAGGCCTACGACTTCAAGATCAATCTCGGCTATTCCTTCAAGTCGACCAAGTCGCCGACGCTGACGACCGACACGACGGGTGCGGCCGGTCCGGGTGGTGGGCCGGCTCCGGCTGGCGCTCCCGCTTCCGCGCCTCCGGCGGGCGGAGCCGCGGCGCCTGGCGCCCAACAGAAGCGGGCGGAGTAAGCGACGATGGCGATCCAGACCGGTCTCGAAGGCAAGCCCTGGTATTTCGGCGCGGCCACTGGTGCCGCGCTCGCGGCGGCGCTCATTGCCGCCTCCTGGTATCTCCTCGTGACTCCGCGCAACAAGGAGATCGCGGCCAAGACCAAACAGCTCGACGCGCTACAGGGCCAGATCAACGAAGGCCGGGCAGCAAAGCAGAAGCTGCCCCAGTTCCGCGAAGAGGTGCGACGCCTGGAGCTCGAGCTCGAGAAGCTCCTGCGCATCCTGCCGGCGCGGCGCAACACGCCCGAGCTCCTGCGGCGCATTCGCCAGTTGACCGAGCAGGGGAGCTTCGACCTGCTGCGCTTCACTCCGGGGAACTTCACCGACCGCGACTTCTACAGCGAATGGCCGATCGCCATCAAGCTGAACGGCAGCTACCACAACCTGGCGCTGTTCTTCGATCGTGTCGGCCGCTTCTCGCGCATCGTCAATATCGAGAACCTGAAGATCACCGCCTTGCCCAACAGCATCAAGGGCCATTCGATCAACGCATCGTTCACCGCCAAGACCTTCATCTACCGCGAGGCGCCGCCTCCGGAACCGGTCACGGACAAGAAGGGTAAGCAGGGCGCGGCGAAGAAGGGCGGGGGGAAGTGATGCGCACCATGCTGGCGATTCTGATGCTGGCGGCGCTCGTCGGCGCCGCGGCTCCCGCCGCGGCGCAGGGTGGCGGCGCTCCGGCAACCGTGCCGGCTGCGGACGCCGGAGCAGCGCCGGACGCGACCACGAGCGTCGACGACATTCTCGCCGGCGAAGAGGACGTGCTCGCAGGAACGACCTACTCCTACGATCCGGGAAGCCGGCGGGACCCGTTCCGTTCGCTGCTGGCGGCGAAGAACAAGGCCGAGCGCAAAGGCGCCTTGCCGGAGGGCATTCCCGGCCTGCTGATCGAGGAGATCGACCTCACCGGGATCTTCAGGACCGCGCGCGGCTTCGTCGCGCAGGTCCTCGCGTCGAACAAGGAAAAGAGCTATCTCATTCGTGAAGGCGACCAGCTCTACGACGGTGACGTCGTGAGCATCACGCAGCAGGAAGTCGTCTTCAAGCAAATCGTCAGCGACCCGACGGTGATCAAGCCGTTCCGGGAAGTGATCAAGAAGCTCAGCCCGTAGTCCAACCTTTTTCTTCAGGCAGGACTGCGCGATGGAGGCGAGCGACATGGGAGACGTGGTGAACAGCATGAAAAGGGCACTCAGGAACGGGAAGGCTTGGACCTTGGTTCTTGCGGCTGCGACGATCTGGAGCGGCTCTGCCGCCGCGACTCCCGAGGGCGTGGCGCTGTCGTCCGAGCCGGTTCCGCCAGCGGCGGCTCCCGCATCCCTGCCGGCCACGATTTCCCGGCTCGCCGTGATGGAAGGCGCGCCCGGGACCCGGATCGAGCTCGTGGCCGACACGGCGCTGGTGTGGACGACCTACCGCGACGCCGATGGGGCGCTGGTCATCGAGTTGCCCAACACCCGCCCGCTTCCGACGGTGCAGGCCGAGAGCCCGGCGGCCGGACTGGTTGCCTCGGTCGCAGTCGCCGTCGATGAGAGCAGCGACCGGCCGCTCACGCGGCTCACCGTCCGCACCCGGCAGGAGGCCGAGCACACGCTCGTCGCCGCCCAGAACAGTCTGCACATCGACCTGAACCCGGCCGGTGTCGCCAGGGTGCCGCAGGCCGTCGAAGCGGTCGCGGCGACGGAGGCCGCAACGCCCGAGGCGCAGGAGATTCCGGAAGCCGCCGCCGCGCCGGTAGCGTCAGCGCCGCAGGCTCCCGCCAGCGCGCCGGCTGCAGTCTTCGCCTACCTCGGTACGCCCGATCGCCCGCTGGTGGCGCCGCCGCCTTCCGGACGATTGGCCTCGCTCCTGGCGAGTGTCGACGTCATCGAAGACGGGGAAGCCACAGTCGTGCACATCGCCGGCAACGGCGAGTTCGCCTACTCGACCTTCCAGTTGGAAAACCCCGAGCGCTTCGTCATCGACCTCGATGGCGTGGTGAACCAGAGCGCCCGCAGCAGCGCTCCACTCGAGGGAGAGATCCTGGCGCGTATTCGCGTCTCGCAGTTCAAGAAGAGCCCGGAAGCCGTCTCGCGGGTCGTTTTCGATCTCCGCCAGACCGTTCCGCCGACCATCGAGCGCGGTCCCGAAGGCCTGACTGTTCGCTTCGGCGGTGGCCATGAAGTCGCGGCCGTGGCGGTGCCGGAAGCGGCCGCGCAGGACGTGGCGGAGTCCGCTCCGCAAGCTCAGCCGGTCACGGCGATCACTCCGGTCACTGCTCCCGCCGCGCCACAGGTCGCCGAGGCGGTCGTCGAGCCGGTAAGCCCTCAGCCCGAAGAGGAAGCCGCTTCCGGGGAGACCTTCGCCGCGAGCGATGTTCAGGCCTACGCCGAAGAGACGGCCGCTGCAGAAGCGGTTCCGGCTCCGATCGCTCCGATCGCCCCGACGGCTCCGATAGCCCCGATGGCGCAAACGGAGCAGGCGGTCGCCGTATCGCAGGCCACCGCGGCCCCACGGGCGCAGGCACCGGTTGCGACAGCGGCTCCGGTGATCGCCTTCGCCGCCAAGCCGGCGACGCCGCGGGACACCAGCCTTCTCGAAGCCGCCGACACGCAGGCGGCAGAAGCGCCGCGGCCCTCCGTGGCGCCGAGTCCGGCGTTCGCGCAGCAGACGATCGGTGGCACGCACAAGGAGTATGTCGGAGAGACGATTTCGCTCAGCCTCAAGGATGGCGACATCAAGGATGTTCTGCGGTCGTTCGCCAAGATCAGCGGCCTGAACGTCGTCGTCCAGCCCGGTGTGCGCGGAACCGTCACCGTCGAGCTCGAAAGCGTTCCCTGGGACCAGGCCCTCGATCAGATCCTGAAGATCAACAATCTCGGCTATGAGCTCGACGGCAACATCATGCGCATTGCACCGCGCAACGTTCTCGAGGCCGAAGCCAAGGAGCAGCAGGCGCTCGCCCAGGCGCAGGCGCTGTCGATTCCCCTGCGCACGGTGATCAAGCGCATCAGTTACTCCAGCGTCAGCGATATGGCGCGGGTCCTCGCGACCGGCGGTGGCCGCGGCACGGGCATCCTCTCCCAGCGCGGCTCGGTCACCGTCGATGCGCGCACCAACACCCTGATCATCAAGGAGCTGCCGAGCTATATCGATACCGTCATTGCGGTCATCGAGACCCTCGACATCCCCGAGCCGCAGGTGATGATCGAGGCGCGCATCGTCGAAACCACCAAGCGCTTCAGCCGCACCCTCGGTATCCGCTGGGGCTTCGATGGGGTCGCCGACGCCGCGCACGGCAACACCACCGGCCTGCAGTTTCCGAACAACGGCAGCATCGACGGCGGCGTCAACGTCCTCACCGGCGGCAACAACGGTCTGCTGAATCTCTCGCTCGGCAACATCCTCAATACCTTCAACCTCGACGCCCGGCTCCAGGCAGCGGAAAGCGACGGTCTGATCAACATTCTCTCCGCACCCAAGATCGCGACCCTGAACAACGAGTCCGCGAGCATCCAGTCCGGTCTTCAGATTCCGATCCAGACGGTCGCCAACAACACGGTGACGGTCCAGTTCGTCAACGCGACGCTGCGCCTCGACGTGACTCCGCACGTCACCGCCGAGGGCACGGTACTGATGGACGTGAACGTCCAGAAGCGCGAGCCGCAGCTCGCCTTCGCCGTCGCCGGCGCGACCAACGCGCCGATCTCCACCAAGGAAGCCCAGACGCGGGTGATCGTCCGCGACGGCGGCACGACCGTGATCGGCGGCATCTACAAGGTCTCGACCGACCAGGGCCAGGATCGGGTTCCCGGTCTGGCGAACATCCCGGTGCTCGGCCACCTGTTCAAGAACCGCCGCCGTGAAGACAGCAACGAAGAACTACTGATCTTCATCACCCCGCGGGTGATCAAGCTCTAGGAACCCAGGGGAGGATACCCATATGAAACTCACAAACAGACTCCTGACTCTCGGAATCCTGGCGCTCGCCCTCGGCGCCTGCTCCTCGGGTGACCTCAGCAAGACCGACAGCGGCGGCGTGACGCTTTCGATCACCGACTTCGACGGCCTGCCGATCTCGGTGAGCGCCAGTTCGGGCGATCTCGCGCAGATCGGCAGCCTGACGGTCTCGAACGTCGCTGTGAATCCGAGCGCCACGACCAGCGACCTGATGAACGTCGAGATCCAGAGCTACGAGGTCACCTTCACGCGCGGCGACACCGGTACGCGCCTGCCGCCGAAGCTGATCAACTACGTGTTCGGCATCGCTCCCGTGAACGGCACTTACGTGCTCCTCGACGGGCCGTTCATGCGCGCCGAGCAGTTCAACACGCAGCCCATTCTGGACCTCAAAAACTTGGGAATCGACAGCGAGACCGGCAGTCGGCAGGTTCGCCTGAACGTTGGCCTGCGCTTTTTCGGCCACACCCTGGCCGGCAAGGCGGTTCAATCCAACACGGCATTCTTCACGCTCGAAGTAACGCCCTGATTCGCCAGGAGAGAGTGACTATGAGAGCTTTCAACCATTTCCGCTTTCCACTTCTGGCTCTGGGGCTCGCGCTCACCCTCGGGTGCAGCGCCGACAGCCCGAACTCGCCGACCGCACCGCCGGCGAATCCGGTTCCGCCTTCGGTCGGTATCAACGTCAGCGTGACGTCGTCCACCGCCTCTCTCGAGGCAGGGAGCACCAGTTTCGCCACGCTCGTCGTGCGCGCGACACGCACCGACAACGGCCAGCCAGTGGCGAACCTCACGCCTGGCACGATCACCACGACGCTGGGTAACTTCGGCAGCTCCGGCGGCCCGCAGACGCTGGCGATCGAACTGGTGAACGGCCAGGCGACCGTGGTCCTCTTCCCCGGCGAAACGATCGGCACCGCCAGTATCCGGGCTTCGGTTTCGAGTGGCGTCGGCTTCACCTCGGTCGGCGTTCGCGAACAGGTCACCGACACCTTCTTCCTCTCCTCGGTCAGCCCGAGCACGGGCAGCCCGCAGGGCGGCGACATCGTCACCATCAACGGCGGCGGCTTCAGCGATCCGATCCGGGTCACCTTCGACGGTGTCACGGCGGTCGTCCAGTCGGCCTCAGGCACTCAGATCCGCGTGACGACGCCGCCTCTGCTGGGCGGTCTGCCGACCGGTGAGACCCGGGCGGTCACCGTCGCGGTGACCATCAACCTGAACGAGGAAGGGCAGGCGTCCGACTCGCTCGCCTCGGGCTTCGTCTATGTCAACGGCGGCGGCGGGGGCCAACTGCAGCCGCAAGTCTTCTCGGTCACTCCTTCCTCCGGACCGAACGAGGGCGGAACCCAGGTCACCATCAACGGCGACGGTTTCGAAGGGCCGGTGGCGGTCGACTTCGGCGAAGGCACCGGAGCGCGTCCCTGGGTTTCCGCCCAGGTGCTTTCGGTCACCCGCACGCGCTTGGTGGTGCTGAGTCCCGCGGCGACGGGCTTCGGGCAGGGCAACCTGAATCAACTGATCAGCATTCGCGTGACCAACCAGAGTAGCGGTAGGAACACTGTTGCGGCCTCGTCCTTCCGCTATGGCGTCACAATTCGGATTACCGCGATCGGTCCAACAGAAGGACCGCCTGAGGGTGGAACGGTAGTTACAATCTATGGTCAGGGATTCGATGCGCCCGTCGCCGTGACTCTTGCGGGTCGCGGCCAGCAGGTACTCTCAGTTTCCGGCAGTGAAATCGTAGTGAGAACGGTGGCGATTGTCGTTCAGAGCTGCGGCAATGCATCAGGGGCCACTTCCGTCACCAACATTGAATCTGGCGACACGGCGACCAGTAATGTACTTTTCACCTACCTCGTGCCCCGCCCAACAATTGCCAACCTCTCACCGTTCAGCGGGCCTCAGACCGGAAATACGCAGATGATCATCTCTGGGTCCAACTTCGGGTCCCCGATGCTGGTTGATTTCATCATCGGCGGAAGTGCCTTCGCCGGCAATGTCCAGTCTTCTACTGGCACCTCTATCACCGTGCGAACGCCGGCACTTCCGAATACCGTATTCGAAGAGGAAGATTGCGACGACAACGGTGTTCCGCCGGTGACAGACCCGCCGACCCTGAATCCAGTAGGGAAGAGGTACCTGCCTACTGCGGCGAATGTGAGAGTGACGGATCCAGAAACTGGGTGTACTGCTACTCTGACAGGAGTCTTTACGTTCAATCCGACAGACGTAACCTGTCGCGGTGACTAAGCGATTGTAGGGGCGCGGTCTTCCTCGCCCCTACAGCACGGATCTCGGCCCTGGAGCCCGGTGGCGACACCGGGCTCTTTTTCGTTCGGACTGGTGCCGGGGGGCGGTGCGGGGCGCCGTGGCTGGACGCTGCGGCTCCGCGGTTCGTATACTTCCCTCGAGATGCGAAATCTGCGGTCC
>JAGOCP010000407.1 GCA_017998715.1 Thermoanaerobaculia bacterium
TCCGCCGGACCCTTGGAGCGGATCGGTACGGTCTTGCCGTAGCCGGCGCCGTCGCGCGTGCGCTGCATGCGCTCAGCGAAGTAGACGATCCTTCCCCGCACCGCTTCCGGGTCACGGGCGACGAGAGCAGCCAGCGTCTCGAGATTCTCGGTCGCGACGACCTCGCCTTCGATACCCGCCTCGACCGTACCGATCGAGCCACCGAGCGCGGCGAGCGCCACCATCTGCGGGAACGGAGCGACGATCTCCCCGGAGGCCGTGCCGCGCTCCCAGTGAGGAACGGTGACCGGCTCGGCGTGAACGTTCTCGAAGCCCAGCGCCGTGAGCGTGCGCAGGCCCCACTCGACGCCGCGCGCGAGCCCCTCGGAGCCGGCGAGCCGCGGACCGGCCTCGGTGGCGAGCGACCGGGCGAGATCGGCGGCGCCGGTGCCGGCGAGCGCGGCGCGCTGGAGAGCGACGACCTCGGGCGCGAGCGGCGGAGCGCCCGCGGCGCCGGCACCGCCCGGAGCGAGCGCTGCAAGCGCGAGGATAGGGGCGATCGCATGCCACTTCGGCGAGATTCTCTTCGGCTCCATCGCTCCCCCGGACTCCTCTCCTGCAGTCGCTCGGCGCCGGGATCCTAGCAATCGGCGCGAGCGGCGGCGACTCAAAGGGGAGAGGGAGGAAAGAGCTCGCGCAGCACCTTCTCGCGGTAGGCGAAGATCGTCTGCACGTCGCGCTCGACGAGGAGCTTCTGCACCAGCACGCCGCCGAGGACGGCGTAGCGCACCCGGTCGTGGACCGCCGTGCCACCGGCCTGCTCGGTGAAGGTGTGGGTGTGGTGCCAGAGCCGGTAGGGGCCGCGCAGCTGCTCGTCGACGAACGAGACCGGTGGCTCCCAGGCGGTGATTTCCGTCCGCCAGCGCAGAGGTATGTGATGCACGCGCAAGCGGTAGTCGATCAGGGCGCCGACGCGCATGGCGATCGGGCGCGGGGTCAGGATCTCGAAGCCCAGCCAGGGCGGCGTCAGGCGCTCGAGATTCGCGGCGTCGGCGAAGAACTCGAAGACCTCGGCGCGCGGCCGCGCGAGCCAGGTCTCGGAAGTGTGCTCGAAAATGCGCATCGTCGTCCTCCCGCCTACCCTACGCCGAGTCCAGGCGGTTCGGCTTGATCGCGCCGCGGCGATAAACTCGCCAGGTGCCGTCCGACGACCAGGTCGAGCGACCGGCCTTCGCCGCCGGTGCCGGGGAGACCGCGAGCCCTGCCCGCGCGCTGCCGGACCTCTTCGCCGAGGCGAGCGAGCTCGCTGGCGAGGCGCGCGAAGCCTGGCTCCAGGAGCTCGCTCGGGCGCAACCGCAGGTCGCGGCCGAGCTGCGCAGCCTCCTCGCCGCGGCGCAGGGCGGCGACAGCTGGATCGCCCGTCCGCTCGCCGCCCGCGAAGCGCTCGTCGAGGCCACGGGCGACGGACCTCCCGAGCGCGTCGGACCGTTCCGCCTCGAACGGGAAATCGGCCGCGGCGGCATGGGGCGGGTCTTTCTCGCCGTCGAAGAGCGCGAGGCCTTCAACCGCCGCGTGGCTCTCAAGCTCCTCGACACCGCCCAGCCCAGCGCCGAAGCGATCCGCCGATTCCGCGCCGAGGTGCGCCTGCTCGCCGCTCTCGAGCACCCCGGCATCGCGCGCTTTCTCGACGGCGGCCAGAGCGCCGACGGCACCTGGTACCTGGCGCTCGAATACGTCGAAGGGCAGGACCTGATCCGCTTCGCCGAGGACCGCCAGCTCGATATCCGGGAGCGCGTCCGGCTCTTCCTGCAGGTCCTCGCCGCCGTCGAGTACGCTCACCAGCGCCAGGTCGTGCATCGCGACCTCAAGCCCGGCAACATTCTGGTCGACGACGCGGGGCGGGCCCACCTGCTCGACTTCGGGATCTCGAAGCTCGTCGCCGAGCCGGACGACGCCGCCGGCCTCGCCGCAGACCCTGGCGCCTTCGCCCGCGACATTGGCGCGACACAGACCGAGCTGCGCCTGCTCACTCCCGCCTATGCCAGCCCGGAGCAGATCCGCGGCGGCCCGGTCGGCACGGCCTCCGATATCTACTCGCTCGGAGTCGTCTTCTACGAGCTCCTCGCCGGTGTTCACCCTTACGGCGGCGAACGCTCGAGCCGCCACGAGCTCGAGCTGGCGGCGCTCGCCGGCCACCCCGAGCCACCGTCCACCGCGGCGCGCCGCACCGGGACCGGGCCGGCGGGCTCGGCGAGCCCGGCGACCTCTGCGCCGCGCCGGCGCATCGCCCGCGACCTCGACGCCATCTGCCTGAAGGCGCTGCAGAAGGAGATCGGCGAGCGCTACTCGACCGTCGCGCAGCTCACCCTTGATCTGGAGCGGTTCCTCGCCGGCGACGTGGTCGCGGCGAGGCGCGGCGGGATGCGCTATCGCGCCGGGCGCCTGTTGCTGCGCCATCGCGCCGCCCTGGCGAGCGTGGCCGCCCTCGCCGCCGCGGTCGGCGTCACGCTGGCGATCCAGCGCGCCGCAGGCCCGACACCGGTGTCGAACCCTCCCGCCACCGCGCAGCCGCAACCGCGGCCGTTTCCGTTCTCGACCTCGCAGCTGCCGGAGATCGAAGAGCTGCAATCTCGTTTCGACCGCGAGCCTGCCAACACCGAGGCCGGTGCCGCGCTCGCCATCTCGCTGCTGCGCGCCGATCGCGAGAGGGAGGCTGCGCTGATCGTCGCCCGCCTGCGGCAGATCCCTGGCGGCGACGGGGACCCCTTGGTCAACTATGCCGATGCCGTGCTCGCTTCCGAAAAGTCCGAGCCGCAGCGGGCTCTCGCGCTCTACAGCCGGGCGCTCGAGGAGGCGCTGGCGACCGGCCGCGGCGAGCTCGTCGGACAGATTCGCGCCTCGCGCGGGCGGATCCTCTCAACGCTCGGACGGCGCGCGGAGGGCGGCCGCGAGATGGAGCTGGCACGCGCCGATTTCGAAGCGGCGGGAGATCTGGCATCGCTCGCACGGGTGCTGAACGATCTCGCCATCGACGCCGCACAGGACAACGAGCTCGCCAAAGCCGAGAATCTCTTCGAACGCGCCCTGGCCGCTACCAAAGCGGCATCGCCGGAGAATACGGGCGCGACGCAGCTCGGCAACCTTGCCCTTCTCGCG
>JAGOCP010000099.1 GCA_017998715.1 Thermoanaerobaculia bacterium
GCGCAATCCGCACCATGTCGCCGAGGCCTGCTTCAAGGCGGTCGCGGTCGCGCTGCGGCAGGCGGTCGCCGTCCGCGAGGGGGGCGTCTCGAATGCGGTCGTGCCCAGCACCAAAGGGACGCTGGTCGGATGAGTGACGCGACGACCGTCGTCGACCTCGGGGTCGGCAACCTCGGCAATGTGGTGCGCGCGCTCACCGCGGCCGGCGGGCAGCCGCACATCACGCCCGACCCCGCGGCCGTGCGCGCCGCGCGCCGCATCGTGCTGCCCGGCGTCGGCGCCTTCCGGCCGCCGCGCGAACGGCTGCGCGGCGACCTCGAGAGCGCGCTGCGCGGAGCGCTCGCCGACGGCGCTCATCTGCTCGGCATCTGCGTCGGTTACCAACTGCTCTTCGAAGGCAGCGACGAATTCGGCGCCACCGAGGGCCTCGGGCTCTTGCGCGGCCGGGTGACCGAGCTCCCGGCGGAGGTCGCCCGGCCGCACATCGGCTGGAATCGGCTCGAAGCGCCGCTGCCGCATCCGCTCCTCGACGGCCTGGAGAGCGGCGCGTTCGTCTACTTCGTCCACAGCTTCGCCCCCGACGGCGGTACGGCGGAAGAGACGGTCGCCACAGCTCTCCATGGCCGCCGCTTCGCCGCTGTCTCGGCGAAGGGACGCATCTGCGGCACCCAGTTCCACCCGGAGAAGAGCGGCGAAGCGGGCCTGCGGCTGCTGCGCAACTTCCTCGCCCTTGCCGATGCGGAGGCGCCGTGCAACTGATCCCCTCGATCGATCTGCGGCGCGGCAAGGTCGTGCGCCTCGCGCAGGGGCGCGACGAACGCGCCACGATCTATGCCGACGATCCGCTCGATGTCCTGGCCCAGTTCCAGGAGGCGGGAGCAGAACGCGTTCATGTCGTCGATCTCGACGCCGCGTTCGGCGAGCCGCGGCAGACACACGCCCTGGCACGCCTTGTCTCTGCAGCCAAAGGCGAAAAGCTCCAGTTAGGGGGTGGCTTGCGCAACGCCGATTTGCTGCGCGACGCTCTCGAGAGCGGATTCGAGTGTGCTGTCGTGGGATCGATGGCCGTCGAAAGCCCCGAGGCGTTCGGGGCCTGCGCGGCGGCTTTTCCAGGCCGTCTGATTCCGGCGCTCGAGGTCGAGAGCGGCGAATTGAGAAGCGCTGGATGGCGGACAGGCGCGGGCCTCGGACTGGAAGAGATGCTGCGCAGGCTGGCTCCCTTTACCGGTCTTTTTTTCGAAACGCTGGTCACCGACATCGCCCGCGACGGCATGCTGAGCGGTCCCAACCTCGAGCTGACGGTGAGCGTGGCGCGCGCGATCGGGGTGCAGGCGATCGTTTCGGGAGGAGTCTCCGGTCCGGACGATGTCGTCGCGGCTGCCGCCTTTCCGGAGCTCTCGGGAGTCATCGTCGGTCGGGCGTACTACGAAGGCAAGATCGATCTGGCTGCGGCGATCGAAGGACTGCGCGCGGCGCGCGCCGGGGTGCCGGCGTGAGTGTCACGACACTGCCGCGCGGCGGGGCGACGAATCTCGCCTGCCGGGTGATCCCGTGTCTCGACGTCGCGGAGGGCCGGGTGGTCAAGGGCGTCCGGTTCGAGGGCCTCGAGAACTTCGGATCTCCCGCCGACGCGGCGCGGCGCTACTGCGCCCCTGAGGGCTGCGATGCCGCCGCCGGCGCCGACGAGCTCGTCTTCCTCGACATCGCCGCATCGCACGAGCGCCGGGGGCCGGCGCTCGCCTGGATCGAAGAGGTGGCCGAGAGCGTCTTCGTCCCGCTCACCGTCGGTGGCGGCGTGCGGTCGCTCGCGGACGCCCGCGATCTGCTCGCCGCCGGCGCCGACAAGGTGGCCGTCAACTCGGCGGCGGTGGCGCGGCCGGAGTTGCTCACCGAGCTCGCCGAGCGCTACGGCAGCCAGTGCGTCGTGCTGTCGGTCGATGCGCGCCGGCGACCGGCGAGCGCGGGCTCCGGCTGGGAGGTCGTCGTCCAGGGGGGACGGCAGGGAACCGACCGGGATGTCCTGGCCTGGATCGAGGAAGGGGTCGCGCGCGGCGCCGGTGAGCTCCTCCTCACCAGCATCGACCGGGACGGCACCGGCGAGGGTTTCGATTGTGAGCTTCTCGCCGCCGCCGCGGCGCGGGTCAACGTGCCGATCATCGCCTCCGGCGGCGCCGGGGAGGCAAGCGATTTCGCCGCGGCGCTCGCCGCCGGCGCCGCCGCCGCGCTAGCGGCCGGGCTGTTTCATCGCCAGGAGCTTGCGGTGCCCGACTTGAAGCGCTACCTGGCCGCGCAGGGATTTTCGGTAAGGGGGGTGTCGTGAGCTTCGACGCGCAACGGGAAAGGCTCGATCCATCGGCGCTGCGCTTCGACGCGGCGGGCCTGCTCCCGGTGGTGGCGCAGGACGCATGGACCGGCAGGGTTCTCATGCTCGCCTGGGCGAACGCCGAAGCGGTCGCCCAGACGCTCGCGACCGGCGAGGCTCACTTCTGGAGCCGCAGCCGGCAGGCGCTCTGGCGCAAGGGCGAGACCTCCGGGAACACCCTGCAAGTCGTTTCGATCGAGCGCGACTGCGACGGCGACAGCCTGCTCCTGCGGGTGATTCCGGCAGGCCCCGCCTGTCACACCGGTGCGACCAGCTGCTTCGACGTTGAAGTTGGCGGGGAGGTCGCCGGATCCGGAGGGCTCGACCTCGGCGCTCTCGAGCGGATCGTCGCGGCGCGTGCCAGCGCCGATGCGAAAGTCAGCTACACTGCGCGACTCTTTGCCGAGGGAATGGAACGCATGGCCCAGAAGGTGGGCGAGGAAGCGACCGAGGTCGTCATCGCCGCGCTCACTGCGCATCATGTTCGCGATCCGGAAGGCGAAAAGACCGGTAAAGGAAGACAGCAAGAGGAGCAACGCCTGGTCGAGGAGGCGAGCGATCTTCTGTTTCATCTGGTCGTTCTGCTTCGCGCGAGTGGCGTGACGACGACCGACCTGGCAAAGGAGCTCTCCGCGCGCCATCGGAGCCGAACATGAAGCGAGTCACCCCTCACCTGCGTGAGCTCCTGGCCGAGACGGTGACGCCGCTCGCGGTCTATCAGCGGCTGCAGGCGCTGTCGCCCGTGCGCTTTCTGTTCGAAAGCGTCACCGGCGGCGAGCAGGTGGCGCGCTTCAGCTTCCTCGGTGCCGCGCCGCGCGAGATCTACCGGCTCTATCCCGACCGTCTGGAGGTCGAGCGCGACGGCCGCCGGAGCGATCTCCCCGGTGCGCCGCTCGCAGCGCTGCGCGCGCTGGTGGAGGGGTACTCGACGCCCGAGCTGCCGGTCCCTTTCGCCGGCGGCTTCGTCGGCACCTTCGGCTTCGACCTGGTGCGCCTCGTCGAGCGGATCCCGTCGCGGCCGCCCGACTCCTGGGATCTGCCGATCGCGATCCTCGGGCGGTTCGACGAGGTCATCGCCTTCGACCATGCCCAGCAGCGCCTGCTGCTCGTCGCCAACGAGATCGAAGGCGAGACGTCGGCGGCCGAGGCCGAACGCGCGCTCGACCGGCTCGAGGGTGCCCTGGCGCGCGACGTCCGCGTGCGGGCGATCCGCCTGCCCGAGGAGCGCCCCGTCCTCGATCGCGCCCCCGACGCCAGCCTCTCTGGCGCCGACTTTCAGCGCGCAGTTCTGGCGGCGAAAGAGCACATTCTGGCCGGCGACATCTTTCAGGTGGTGCTGGCGCGGCACTTCCGCCTCGCCTCGAAGGCGACCCCGGAGGCGCTCTACCGTGCCCTGCGGCGAGTGAATCCCTCGCCCTACATGGTGCTGCTCGAGTTCCCGGAGGTGGCGCTCATCGGCGCTTCGCCGGAGATGCTGGTGAAGAAGACCGGCGATCGCCTGGTCACCCGCCCGATCGCCGGCACGAGGCGCCGGGGCGTCGACGCCGACGCCGATCGCGCGCTGGCGGCGGAGCTCCTCGCCGACCCGAAGGAGCGCGCCGAGCACGTGATGCTGGTGGACCTCGGGAGGAACGATCTCGGGCGAGTGGCGCGGCCAGGATCGGTCGCGGTGACGAGCTTCCTCGAAGTCGAGCGCTACTCGCACGTCCTGCACCTGGTGTCGAGCGTCGAGGCGGAGCTCGCGCCGGGCAAGACGGCACTCGACGCGCTCCTCGCTGCCTTTCCCGCCGGGACGGTCTCGGGCGCACCCAAGATCCGCGCCATCGAGATCCTCGACCGGCTCGAGCCCGAGTCGCGGGGGCTCTACGCCGGCGCCACCGGCTACCTCTCTTTTTCCGGAGATCTCGACACCTGCATTACGATTCGCACTCTCGTCGCGAGGAAGGTCCACGATCGCTCCGGTACCTCCGGTACCTCGGAGGTCTCGGTGACTGCCGGCGCCGGGATCGTCGCCGACTCCGACCCGGGGCGCGAGGAGCAGGAGACCGAGAACAAGGCCGCAGCGCTCCTCGCCGCGGTCGCCCTCGCCGAGGAGCTCACGCGATGATCCTGGTGATCGACAACTACGACTCGTTCACCTACAACCTGGTGCAGCTCCTCGCGGTCGCCGGCGCCGATCCGGTCGTGGTGCGCAACGACGCCGCGACGGTCGAGGAGCTCCTGGCGATGCATCCGGCCGGGATTCTGCTCTCGCCGGGGCCCGGGCGCCCCAGCGAGTCGGGCGTCTGCGTGCCCCTCCTGGCCCGGCGCCCGAAGCTGCCGATTTTCGGTGTCTGCCTCGGGCATCAGGCGATGGGGGAGTCGTTCGGCGCCACCGTCGATCGCGCGCCCGTGCTGATGCACGGCAAGACCTCGGCGGTTCGGCACACCGGCGAGGGGATCTTCGCCGGCGTGCCGAGCCCGTTCGAGGCGACGCGCTACCACTCGCTCGAGGTGCGCGAGGAGACCCTGCCTGAGGAGCTCGAGGCGATCGCCTGGAGCGAGGACGGCATCGTCATGGCGCTTCGCCATCGCGAGCTGCCGTACTGGGGGGTGCAGTTCCATCCCGAATCGGTGCTCACCGTCGCCGGTCCGCAGATCGTCACCAACTTCCTCGCCCGCTGCGCTGCACCGGCATTCGCGGAATGAGCCAGCCGGAGCGTCTCCTGCAACGCCTGCTCGACCGCGAGGATCTCCGCCGCGAGGAGGTCGCGGCGCTGTTCGGCCGGATCATGGACGGCGAGGTCGCCGAAAGCCAGATCGCGGCCATCCTCGTCGCGCTGGCGATGAAGGGCGAGACCATCGACGAGATCGCCGGTGCCGTCGAGGCGATGCGGGCGCGGGCGCGGAACGTGCCGCATGCAGTGGATGGCGTCATCGATACCTGCGGCACGGGCGGCGATGCGCGCGGCACGTTCAACATTTCGACCGCCGCGGCGATCGTCGCCGCAGCCGCGGGCGCGGCGGTCGCCAAGCACGGCAATCGCGCCGTTTCGTCGCGCTCCGGCAGCGCCGATCTGCTGGTGGCTCTGGGCCTGCCGATCGAGGTCGCACCCGAGACCTCCGGCCGCCAGCTCGAAGCGATCGGTATCGCGTTTCTCTTCGCGCCCGCTCACCACCCCGCGACCCGGGCGGTCGTGCCGGTGCGGCGGGCGCTCGGGGTGCGGACGATCTTCAATCTGCTCGGACCGCTCACCAACCCGGCGGCGGCGCGGCGGCAACTGATCGGGGTCTACGCCCGCGACCGCGTCGAGCCGGTGGCGCAGGTGCTCGCGGCGCTCGGCTGCGAGCATGCCCTGGTCGTGCACGGCGACGACGGCCTCGATGAGATCACCACGACGTCGATCACCCACGTCGCCGAGGTCCAACGGGGGACCGTGGCCACCTATCACTTCTCGCCGGAATCGGCCGGTGTCCGGCGCGCCGCCCCCGAATCCCTCGCTGGAGGCTCGCCGGAAGAGAACGCGACCCGTCTGCTGGAGCTTCTGGAAGGAGCGGCAGGACCGCTCGCCGACATCGTCGCACTGAACGCCGGGGCAGCCCTCTACGTTTCGGGCCGGGCCACGACGATCGCCGAGGGTGTGGAGATGGCCAGGGTCGTGCTTGGCTCCGGCGCGGCGCATGCGAAACTCCAGGCGTTGAAAAGCTTCCAGTAAAGGAAAAAGACTCTTGCCGCCCGCCGATATCCTGCAGCGCATCGTCGCCACCCGCCGCGAGCGGTTGGGAATCTCAAATGCGCACCCGACGCCACCCTCATTTACTGGAAGCTCTTCTCTTTCCGAAAGTCGGGCGAATCCGTTCGTGGCCGCGCTCGGCGCGCGGCGGGGGAGGGCGGTCATCGCCGAGGTGAAGATGGGCTCACCCCGCCTAGGGTCGCTGGCGGGGAAGTTCGACCCCGAGAAGCAGGCAGCGGCGTACGCCGCGGCGGGGGCGGCAGCCTTGTCTGTGGTGGTCGAGCCGGATTTCTTCTTCGGCAGCTACGAGCTGCTCGCCGCCTGCAAGGCGGCCTGTGGACTGCCGGCGATCGCCAAGGAGTTCGTCGTCGATCCGCGCCAGCTCGACTGGGCGGTCGCGGCAGGGGCGGATGCGATCCTGCTCGTCGCCGCGCTCTATTCGGCGTCCGAGCTCGCGGGCTGGGCGGCGGCGGCGCGCGAGCGGGGACTCGCGCCGTTGGTGGAGACCCACGACGAAAGCGATCTCCTGCTGCTGGCGGGCGGGGAGTGGGAGATGGTTGGGGTCAACAATCGCGACCTGCGGACTTTCGAGGTCGATCTCGCGCACTCGATCGCGATGCGGCCCCGGCTGCCGCTCGGCGCTCTCGCGGTCGCCGAGAGCGGTATCGCCTCGCGCGCCGATGTCCTGCGGCTGCAGGCGGCGGGCTTCGACGCCTTTCTCGTCGGCGAGAGCCTGCTGCTCTGCGAGGATCCGGCGGCGAGGATCCTGGAGCTCTTCGCATGAGACCGCTGGTCAAGATCTGCGGCATCACCCGCGTCCAGGACGCGATGATGGCGGCGGCGCTCGGCGCCGACTTCATCGGCCTCAACCTGTTTCCACGCAGTCCGCGAAGCCTCACGCTCGGCAAGGCACGCGAGATCGCCGACGCCGTCCGCGGCCAGGTGCGCACGGTGGGTGTGTTCGTCAACACTCCGACGCGCGAGCTGATGGCGATCCTGGACACGATCGGCCTCGATTTCGCCCAGTTGCACGGCGACGAGTGGCCGGACGAGGTGGCGACGCTCGGCAAACGGGCGATCAAGGTCTTCCGCAGCCTTCCGGTGACGCCAGTGCAGATCGCCCAGCACCCCCATGTCTGGGGGTTCCTCGTCGATACGCCGAGCGCCAAGCTCTTCGGTGGCACCGGCATCACCTGGGACTGGCGGGGACTGCGCGACGTGCGTTCGCCCAAGCCGATGGTCATCGCCGGCGGAATCTCGCCGGAGAACGTCCGGCGGGCGCTCACCGAGAGCGCCGCCGACGGAGTCGATGTCAACTCGGGCGTCGAGTCGAGCCCGGGAGTCAAGGATCCACGCAGGTTGAAGATGCTGTTCGAGGAGCTGAAACGTGGCCGGACCTAGGAAGAAGCTGTCGACGGGACCTGACGAACGGGGCCGATTCGGTCCGTTCGGCGGGCGCTTCGCCCCAGAAACCCTGATGGCGCCGCTCGAAGAGCTGGCGAGAGCCTACGACCGCCTGTCGCGCGACCGGCGTTTTCGCGACGAGCTCGACGAGCTGCTGCGGAACTACGTCGGCCGGCCGACGCCGCTCACCTTCGCCGACCGCCTGTCGCAGGAGTTGGGCGGCGCGCGCATCTTTCTCAAGCGCGAGGATCTGCTGCATACCGGCGCGCACAAGATCAACAACGCCCTCGGGCAGGCGCTGCTGGCGCGAGCGATGAAGAAGAAGCGGGTGATCGCCGAGACCGGCGCCGGCCAGCACGGCGTCGCGACAGCGACCGCGGCCGCCCTGCTGGGGCTCGACTGCGTCGTCTACATGGGCGAGGAGGACATGCGCCGGCAGCACCCGAACGTCGAGCGGATGCGGCTCCTCGGCACGGAAGTCGTGCCGGTCTCCTCGGGCTCGAAGACGCTCAAGGACGCGATCAACGAGGCGATGCGTGACTGGGTGACGAACGTGCGCACGACGCACTACATCCTCGGCTCGGTCCTCGGGCCCGACCCGTTCCCGCGCATGGTGCGCGATTTCCACCGCGTCATCGGCGAGGAGGCGAAGCGCCAGATTCTGAAGCGCACCGGACGCAAGGGCCCCGACGCCGCCATCGCCTGCGTCGGCGGCGGCTCGAACGCCATCGGCCTGTTCTCGGCCTTCCTCGAGGATCCGACGGTGCGCCTCATCGGCGTCGAGGCCGGTGGCCGCGGTCGCGGGCTGGGGGAGCACGCGGCGCGCTTCGCCCGTGAAGGCGGCTCGCTCGGGGTTCTCCACGGCACGCGCACGATGGTGCTGCAGGACGCCGACGGCCAGGTGGCGGCGACGCACTCGGTTTCCGCCGGACTCGACTATCCGGCTGTCGGACCCGAGCATGCGCTGCTGCGCCAGCTCGGTCGGGTCGAGTACACCACGGCGACCGACGTCGAGGCGATCGCGGCCTTTCACAGGCTCGCCGAAACCGAGGGGATCCTGCCGGCGCTCGAAAGCGCCCACGCCGTCGCCGAGGCGATGAAGCGGGCCGCGGCGCTCTCCCGCCGCCACGTGCTGCTGGTCAACCTCTCGGGGCGCGGCGACAAGGACCTCGAGTCGGTGATCGCCTGGGACGCAGCGCATCCGCCTCGTTCCGGCGCCAAGGCAGCGCGGAGGAAGGCATGAGTATCGTGAGCGCCTTCGCGCGCGCGCGGACCGAACGCCGGGCGGCGTTCATCCCCTACATCACCGCCGGCGATCCCGACCTCGCGGCGACCGAACGCCTCGCCGTCGCCCTGGCGGCGGCCGGGGCCGACATCCTCGAGCTCGGCGTACCGTTCAGCGATCCGATCGCCGACGGGCCGGTGAACCAGGCGGCTGCCGCTCGGGCTCTGGCTTCGGGCACGACGCTGGTCGGCATCCTGGCTCTGGTGGCGCGTCTCAGGCCCAGGCTCGGCATCCCGGTCGTCCTGTTCACCTACTTCAATCCGCTGCACGCCTATGGCGTCGCGCGCTTCGCCGAGCACGCCGCGGCTTCGGGTGTCGACGGCATTCTCTGCGTCGATCTGCCCCCTGAGGAGGCCGAAGGGGAGTACCTCGACGCCCTGCGGGCGCACGGCCTGGACGCGATCTTCCTGCTCGCGCCGACTTCGACGCGCGAGCGGGTGCGGGCGGTCGCCCGCCTGGGGAGCGGTTTCGTCTACTACGTCTCGCGCACCGGGGTCACCGGCGAACAGGGCGAGCTGCCGGAGGCGCTGGCGCGCGAGGCCAAGGCGCTGGGCAAGGCGCTCAAGCTGCCGCTCGCGGTCGGTTTCGGCATTTCGACGCGGCCGCAGGTAGCGGCAGTGGCGCGGGTCGCCGACGGCGTCGTCGTCGGCAGCGCGCTCGTCCGCCTGATCGGCGAGGCCGGCAACCGGCCCGGGCTCGAAGAGCTCGTTTTCGCCCGAGCGCAGGACCTCGCCGCCGGTACGAGGCGCCGCTGATGCCGGCGCCGCCGCGAGGGGAGGCCGAGCTCCGGAGCATCGCGACGCCGACGCATGGGCGCTATCTCCTGCGGCGCCCTGCCACGCCTCCGACACTTCTCCTGGTCGGCTTCCACGGCTATCGCGAGAACGCGACGCGTCATCTCGCCGAGCTGGAGCGGATTCCGGGAGCCGAAGGTTGGGCCCTCCTCGCGGTGGACGCTCTGCACGCCTTCTATGCCGGCTCGACCGGCGAGGTGCTGCGCGGCTGGATGACCCGCGAGCTGCGCGAAGAGGCGATCGCAGACAACGTCGCTTATGTCCGCCGCATCCTCGACGTCGTCCGGCCGGAGGTCGGCTGGACGGTTCCGCTCGCCTTCCTCGGTTTCTCGCAGGGGGCCTCGATGGCCTGGCGGGCGGCCCTCCTCGCCGGCCACGGCGGCGCCCCCGCGCCGAAAGTCGTGGCGCTCGCCGGCGACATCCCGCCCGAGCTCGCGCAGCACCAAGGGCCCTTTCCCGAAGGCGTCCTTCTGGCCCACGGCGACCTGGACGAGTGGTACACCCAGGAGAAGCTGCAGGCAGACATCCAACTGTTGCAAGCAAAAGGCATCCACCCGCAGACCCTCACCTTCCCAGGTGGCCACACCTGGACCGAGGACTTCCGGCAAGCGGCAGGGGAGTTCCTTCGACCCACCATCGCCTGAGCCGGCACTCCCTTTACCCGCAGGCCTTTTCGAAGCAGCCCCCACCGCCGGTCGGCTCTCGCCACCTCCGCCCAGCCCGACTCCTCTTGTTTTCCAGCAGATTTTTTTGCCCTTTGGTGAGTTTTTGTCACATTTCGAGGGGGGTCAGGCAACTAGATAGGTAGAGGAGGAATTTCCTGATGGCCTATCGTCGATCCTGGCAGAGGGACTTCGACCGCTCGATCCGTGAGAACCCGAACTGGCCGGTTGTGGTGAGCCAGGGCGATTCGTGGTTCTCTTACCCGCACGAGAAGAACGTCGTCGATTTCCTCGACGAGCCGCTTTCCGGGCGCGACGCCCCGAACAAGAAGGGCAAGGACGCCTCACAGCGGGACTGGTCGCTGCTGCGTCTGGAGCGCATGCAGGACGAGATCCTCGGCGTCATGACCGGCGGCGAGCGCGCTTTTTTGAACGAGATCCTGCATCGCTACGAGGTCGATGCACTGCTGTTCTCGGCCGGCGGTAACGATCTCCTGGGCCCCGATCTGGGGGCGCTGCTGCAGCCTTTCCGCAGCGGCATGACCGCCGCCGACGCCGTCGTCGAAGGGCGCCTCGGCCGCCGGCTGCGCCAGATCGAGGACTGCTACCGCGAGCTCATCGACATGGTGCTCGACGACGGCGCCGACCTCAAGGTGCTGGTGAACTCCTACGACCTGCCGCTGCCGTCGTGCGAAGAGGCGCGCCTCCTCGGCGGGCGCAGCCCGGGGCCCTGGCTGCGCCCGGCGTTCGCCGCCAAGGGTTACCCGGAAGGGAGTCCACTCGAGCGCGAGATCCCGAAGCTCCTCCTCGACCGCTTCTGCCAGCAGCTCGACCGCTTGGCGAGCGAGGTGCCGACGCGCTTCCATCGCGTCGAGACCCGCGGCGCCGTGGGCAGCGAATGGGCCGACGAGATCCACCCCAACGCCCGCGGCGCACAGGCAGTCGCCGAGCGCTTCGAGAAGATCCTGCAGCGCTTCGCGATTGTTCCGAGAAGCCCCGTCGCGGCGCCGGCCCCTACCCCGCGCGCCGTCCGGCGCGCGAGCTGAGGGCGCCGGTCGCTCGAGAGAAGTACCAGCCAGGGCGCCCAGCCCGCAGTAGCCCGACCAACTCGGGTCGGCAGTTGCCCTCCGCGGCTGCTAGGACGGCTTAACGGTCGGGAGGGCGCCGCCGATCCGGCCGGGGTGAAAGTGAAGCTGGCCGGAAGCGAGGGCCGCTGCGAGGGCCGGTGACTCGAGGCGGCACAGCGCGAGGCTTCCGTCGAGAATGCACGATCCGGCCGCGGCGGGCGGAAGCAGGTCGA
>JAGOCP010000408.1 GCA_017998715.1 Thermoanaerobaculia bacterium
CCTGCCCGAAGGTGCAGCCGGATTCGGGCCACTGTCAGCGATTTCGACGGGCCTCGCGGCTCGTCCTGCTCAGTCCGACACCGGCGCCGAGTGCAATTCGGCAGCACCGGTGCCTGACTTTCGTCAGGTGTGATCGCGAGTGCCGTCCGCTACATTGCCGAAGGTCCGAGCTGGTTCGGGCCGCGACCGGGGACGACCATGATCCGCAAGGCCTCTCTCATCCGGGGACTCTGTTGCGCCGCGCTCGCGGCCGGCGTCGCCCGCTCGCCGCTCCCGGCCCAGCCGATCCCGCTCGCTGCCGAGCAGCAGGTGAACGAAGTGACCGCCAGCAGCGACTTCGAGCCGGCGATCGGGGTCAGCGCCGGCGGCGATCTCCTCGTCGTCTGGTCGCGACTCAATGGCGACGGCGACGGCACCGGGCTGTTCGGCCGCCACACGCCGGCAGGCGACCCGGCCGAGGACGAGTTCGCGCTCAACTTCTTCACCGCGAGCTCCCAGTCCCAGCCCGACCTCGACATGAACGGCAGCCGTGACTTCAGCGTGGTCTGGAGCAGCCTGAACCAGGCAAGCGCCTCCTCGAGCTTCGACCTCATCGCGCGCCAGTCGTCGGCCGACGGCACCGTCCTGCCAGGTGAGTTCCTCGCCGAGGAGGTCACCACCGACGGCATCTCGGATCCCGCAGTGGCGAGCGACGCGGCTGACGGGTTCGTCACCGCCTGGCTGCGCTCGCAAACGGTCTTCGCCCGCCAGTTCGATGGCGGGGGCTTCGCCGGGGGCGAGCTCACGGTCGCTGTCGGGTCGGTCAACATGCGGTCGCCGGACGTGGGCGTCGATGGGCAACGCGGCTTCGTCGTCGTCTGGGAGGATGCCGACAGCGATGAAAGCGGCATCTGGGGCCGCATCTACGACGAGTCCGGCGCCAACCCGAGTGCGATCTTTCGCGTCAACCTCGTCGAGACCGGCGGGCAGTCGGAGCCGCGCGTGGCGATGGCGGCCAACGGCGAGTTCGTGGTCGTCTGGGTGAAGAGCATCCTGCCCTCGGTCAGCATCGAGGGCCGCCGCTTCCGCCGCGACGGTACTCCGGTCGGTGGCGACTTCCCGATCTCGCCCGACGACGGCAATCAGCACTTCTCGGCTGCCGTCGACGGCCACGCCGACGGCAGCTTCGTCGTCGTCTGGAATCGTCAGGTGCCGGTCAGAACGGTCCGCAGGCCGGGCCTCGAAGGCGACGGAGGGGCGACGCGCGTTTTCTCGCGCGAGTATCAGCGCACGGCGCGACCGGTGGATGCGGCATTCGAGGAGAGCTCGCAACCCGGTGTCGACACCCAGGAGGCCCCCGTCGTCGGTGTCGGCGGAAAGCTGTGGATCACTGCCTGGGTGGCTCCGGATGCCGACGGCGACGGCATCTACTCGCGCGCCTATCTGCGACGTGCCGTCTTTGCCGACGACTTCGAAGGCGCCGCTGCCAGCGAGGCCTGGAGCGCCGTCTTTCCCTGACGCAGGCTGGAGCGACTCCTTCAGGCCTCGTCTCGAGCGAGGCCCGACTCGATCTCGGATCGCACTTTGTCGATCAGCTCCGTCGTGTCGGGAAAGTCGCTCGGCGCGATCGCCGGGTGGAACCGCACGCGCACGGTCCCGGGGCGCGGGAACAGGCACGCCTTGGGCAGGATCTCGTTCGAGCCAGTGATCGACACCGGCAGGATCGGCAGGTCGAGCTGGCGGGCGATGGCGAAGCCGCCTTTCTTGAACGGCAGCAGGCGGCCGTCTTCGCTGCGCGTGCCCTCGGGGAAAAGGAGCACCGAGACGCCGCCGACGAGGTGGCTTTTCGCGGCTTCGAGGCTGGCGATGGCGCGGGCGGAGTTCCTGCGGTCGATGAAGATGTGGCCGATCGCCGCGCAGCCCCAACCGAGGAAAGGCACCTTGCGCAGCTCCTCTTTCATCACCCAGCGGAACTCACGGCCGAGGAAGCCGTAGAGGGCCAGGATGTCGTAGGCCCCCTGGTGATTGGACAGCATGACGTAGGACTGGCCCGGATGCAGGTGCTCGCGGCCCACGACGCGCACCCGTACCCACGTCCCCCAGGTGAGGCTTCGCGCCCAGAAGACGCCGGCGTAGAAGCCCAGATGCTTGTTGACGAGCGAGAGCGTGACCGCGAGCGTGCCGAAGAGCGCCGTGCTCACCAGGATCAGGGGATAGGTGACGAGCACCGTCCAGGGCAGCACGAGCCAGCGCAGCGGATCGCTCCAGGCGCGCACCGGCGGCAGAGCTGGGCGCCCGGCCGGAGTCACGGCCACCGGTCGCGCTCCTCCCCGACCCAGGCGGCCGGGTCGATCTTCGGCCGCTCGGCAGCGGCTTCCGCCGGGGCGGCGTCGAGCTCGACCTTGCCCTCCTCCCCGAGCTCCAGGTTCGCCGTGACTTCGCAGCCGACGAGGATCAGCCACCAGGCGATCTGGACGGAGATCATGAAGAAGAAGAGGATGGCGAAGGAGCCGTAGACGACACGCGAGGCGTCGGTGAAAAGGCGGACGTAGGCGCTGAAGCCGATCTGCAGTCCGTGGAGCGCGATCGTCGCCACCGCGGCGCCGGCGAGGGCGTTGCGGATCTTCACCTTGCGGTTGGGTACCCACCAGAAGAGCAGCGTCACGCCGAGCAGGGTGAGCAGCGGCGGCAGCCACTGCGCCAGCGTCGAGCGGCGCAGGTAGCTCGAGAAGGCCGGGTTCTGCGCCAGTTGGAGGAGCAGCGTCACGAGTCCGGCGATCGCCAGCGGGCCCCAGACGACGACGAGCGAGAAGGAAAACAGGCGGTGCAGGATTCGCCCCTTGCGGCGCTCGACGCCGAAGATCCTGTCGATCGCGCCCTCGACGGTGAGGAAGGTCGAGGCGCAGGCCACCACGAATCCGATCATCGCCAATCCCGAAAGCGCCTCCGCCTGCGCCACGAAGGAGTCGAGAGCGGTGACCAGCGTCTCCTCCGAATAGGGCAAGAGCGTCCCGAGCACCATCAACGTGCGGCCGTCGTCCTGTTTCACGGCCCGGGCGACGAAGCGCGAGATCAGCGCCAGCAGGGGCACCAGCGAGAGCACACTCGAAAAGGCGAGCGCCGAGGCTACCTGGCCGA
>JAGOCP010000100.1 GCA_017998715.1 Thermoanaerobaculia bacterium
GCGCGGATGGGCAGGCCGGCGCGCAGGGCGTCGAGGCCGTCGTTGATGCGGTCGAGGGTGAAGCGGTGGGTGACGAGCTCGGCCACTTTGATCTTGCCCTGGCGCGCGAGCTCGATGACGCGCGGGTAGTCGACCGGGCGGCAGCCGAGAGAACCGGTGACTTCGATCTCGCGGAACATCACGCGGCCCGAGTTGAGGCTCATCGCCTGCGGGCTGAAGCCGACCAGCACCAGCCGGCCGCCGGTCTTCAGGCAGTTGAACGCCTGCTCCTGCGTCTTCGGATTGCCGATCGCCTCGAAAGCGACATCGGCGCCGCCGCCTCCGGTGTGCTTGCGCACCTCCTTGTCGAGGCGCTCGCACTGCGTGGCGTCGATCACCACTTCCGCGCCGAGCCGTCCCGCCCAACCCAGCTTGTCGGCGGCGGTGTCCACTGCGATCACCCGCGCGCCGATCGCCGCCGCGAGCTGAACGACGTTCAGACCGACGCCGCCGCACCCGAGCACGAGCACCCAGTCTCCCGGCACCACCTTGCCGCGGCGGACGACGGCGTGGAACGGCGTGGTGATGGCGTCGGCGATGATCGAGCCGGCCTCGATCGGGATCTCCTTCGGCAGGCGGTAGACATCCTTGGCGGGCGCGACGACGTACTCGGCGAAACCGCCGTCGACATGATTGCCGAACATCTGGTTGTGGTCGCAGATGTTCTCGCGGCCTTCCCGGCAGGCCGCGCAGGTGCCGCAGGTGAGCACCGCCGGCAGCAGGACCGCCTCGCCCTCCTTCCAGGCCGTGACGCCGGACCCGAGCCCGGCGATCGTGCCCGAGATCTCGTGGCCGAGAACCAGCGGTGGTGTCTTGAAGGTCGGCGTGTCGTGGTCGATGAAGTGCAGGTCGGTATGGCAGAGACCGCAGGCGGCCACCTTCACCAGTACCTGTCCCGGACCGGGCTCGGGGGTCGGAATCTCGGTCACCTCGAGCGGACGATGCGCGGCGTGGAAGACAGCGGCCTTCATCGGTCGTTCTCCTTGGGCTTGCGGGTGTAGATCGTCTTGAACGCGAGCAGAGTGGCCAACTGGCAGTCGGTGCAATCGGTCGGCAGATCGGGGCCGGCGAGCGGGTCGGCAGCGACCTCGAAGCCGAGCGACTCGTAGAGCGCCACCGCCTCCGCGGCGCGCGGGCCGTCGGCGAGGAAGCGACGCTCCCACCCGGCGGCGAGACGGGCGGGATCGGCCGCGAGCGCCGCCGACGAGAGGACGCGATGCTCCTCCTGCCGGAGCAGGCGGAGCAGCGTGGCCTCGTCGCTCATCGTCAGGCTCCGGCGACCCCGGCGGCGGGAGAGTTCGGTGCTGCCGCGAGGAGGGCCGCCTCGGCGAGCCGCTGCAGCCGGAGCTGTCCGAGGAGCGCCGCGCCGAGCGCCGAGGTGAACTGCACGAGGTCGCCCTCCGGCACGTTCACCTGCTCGCCCAGCTGCTCGCGCACCACGGTCACCATCTTTTCGAAGCGCAGGATGCCGCCGATGAGGGTGAACTCGGGCTCCATCTGGGCGCGCTTCATGAGCTGCACGGACCGCCCGACCAGCGAGACGATCGCGCCGTGCATGATGTCGGCCGGCGGTGTCCCCTCGGAGAGCTGGTTGATCACTTCGGATTCGGCGAAGACCGCGCAGACGCCGGAGATCGGCACGGCGTTCTTCGAGGTGTTGACCAGCGGGCCGATCTCGATCGTCGAATAGCCCATGTAGCGCGCCGTCTTCTCGAGGAAAGCGCCGGTGCCGGCGGCGCATTTGTCGTTCAGCCGAAAGCTCTTCACCGCGGCGCTGGCGTCGAGGCGGCTGGCCTTCATCGTCTGGCCGCCGACGTCGAGCACCGTGCGGGTGCCGGGGAAGAGGAACATGGCGCCGCGCGCGCTCGCCGTCAAGTCGGTGACCTGGGTGTCGGCCGACGCCATCTGGTGACGCCCGAAGCCGGTGGAGACGACGTACTCGACCTCGGAGCGGTCGACTCCCGCCGCGGCGAGCGCCTGAGCGAGCACGCTCTCGGCCACCTCGTCGAGCTTGAACCCGGTCGGCTCGAGGTGGCGGCCGAGGATGCGGCGCTCGGAATCGAGCACGATCGCCTTGGTGTAGGTGGAACCGACGTCGATGCCGGCGGTGATCTTCATGCCGTCGCCCCCTTGGTGTCGGTGCCGGCCAGAATCTCGGCAGCCGGGACGCGGCTCGCCAGAATGCGGTCGAGCGCGAACAGCGCCGCGCCGATCGCGCCCATGAAGTGCGACTCTTCGCTGACGTTGAGCTTGAGCCCGAGCCGGCTCTCGAGCGCGGCGATCATCGCCGGGTTGCGCGCCACGCCGCCGGTGAAGGTGACCTGGTCGCTCACCCCGACCCGGCGCAGCAGGCCCGCCGAGCGCGCGCCGATCGACTGATGGACGCCGAGCAGGACGTCCTCGATCTTCTTGCCCTTGCCCAGCCAGGAGAGCACTTCGGATTCAGCGAAAACCGTGCAGGTGGTGCTGATCTTCACCGGGCGCTCGCCGCGCAGCGCCGTCGCCCCGAGGTCGCCGAGAGGAATGTCGAGCGCGCTCGAAGCGGCGCCGAGGAAGCGGCCGGTGCCGGCGGCGCATTTGTCGTTCATGCAGAAGTCGACGATCTCGCCATTGGCGGCGACGCTGATCGCCTTGGTGTCCTGGCCGCCCATGTCGATCACCGTGCGGGTGCCCGGGAACATGTGCACCGCGCCGCGTCCGTGGCAGCTGATCTCGGTCACCTGGGTGTTGCCAAAGGTCACCTTGTAGCGCCCGTAACCGGTGCCGACGACGTACTCGACCTCTTCTTCGCGCAGGCCGCTCGCGGCGAGCGCCTGGTCGAACGACTCTTGGGCGGCGCGCACGACGTTGGCGCCGGTCATGATCAGGGCGCGGCCGACGATGCGGCGCTCCTCGTCGAGGATGACCGCTTTGGTCTGGGTGGATCCGACATCGACTCCGGCTGCGTAGGCCATGATTCCTCCCTCAGGCCCCGGCGTTCGCCGAGGTCGATGCTCCGGTGGCCGCCGCGCTGGCTGAGATCGCGGATTGGCGTTTGCGGGTCGCCAGACCCTCGAAGAAGGCGTCTACCCGGTTCTTGAGCTGGGCCTCGGAGACCACCCGGCGGTCCATGTGGTCCGATTCGATGAACAGCGTCGCGGTGTCCAACTTCGAGAGCAGCGCGCGGCGGCTGTCGGCGAGGCCGGTCGAGACGGTGCGGCAGCTCTTGATCGGGTGGAAGACGACGCCGTCGGCGCCGTAGTCGGCGACCATCTGCTCGAGGATGCCCGGCGAGAAGAACATGCTGTCCATGGCGTCGCGCACCGAGAGCAGCATCCCCTCGGCGAGGCTCTCGAGCGGCCGGGAGAGGTCGTACTCGAAGCCCAGGTTCGAGCCGCCGGAGGCGAACCAGAGATAGGTCGAGTTGACGAATGTCCCACCCCATTCGGTGAACAGCTCGTTGAAGCGGCGGAAGATCGGATAGCAGGGCACGCCGACGAAGAGCAGCCGGTACTCTTCCGTGGTCAGCGTGCCGATGCCGTGGGCCGCCTTGTACTCCATCTCCTCCACCAGGTCGGTGAAGTAGGCGGCGCCTTTCGCGTCGCCGCGCAGGCCGTTCGCGACCCCGAGGTAGATCGTGCCGTCGGTGAGGGCGTTGAACAGAGCCGGGCGCGAGCGGTTGAGCTCGAGCACTCGCTTCCAGCAGCGGTTCATCGTGTTGGCGTGGCCCAGCGCCTCGCGCAGGCGGTCGATGTCGAAGCGCTGGCCGCTCACCCGCTCGCAGAGGGTGATGAGCTCGGCGATCTGGGCGCCGACGTACTTTCTGTCGTTCTCGAAATCGACCTGGCCGGGTCCGGTGACGCGTCCGCACGAGCGCGTGCCCGGGACGTCGAGGGTGAAGATCGGCGTCTCGTACATGCGCTCCCAGATCTCCGCCCACTTGATGTACGTGTTGCAGGCGTTGGTGTAGACGGCGAGCGCCGGCTTCGGGATCCGCCCCATCGGCAGCTCGCCGCCGCGCATCTGGGCGGCGAAGTCGGCCTTGACGTAGCCGCAGATGTCGGGCGAATAGCCGAAGTCCTCGGCCTCGTTCAGGTAGTCGTGCGCGAGATGTCGCACGGCGGTCTGCAGCGAGTTGATCTCGGGAAAGACGATGGGGAAGTCGAAGGTGCGCAGCAGCTCCGCCAGGCTCCCCATGACGAAGACGTAGGCGCCGCCCTGGCCGCGCTCGGCGGCGTCGCCGAGGGAGGAGAACCAGTCGCGGAAAAGCTGCGCGCCGTCGCGGTTGGCGCGCCCGACCAGCGGATTGACCGGAGGGTTGACGAGCGGCGAGTTGCCGGTTTCAGGAGTCTGCATCAGGGCGCCCTCAACGGAAGAGGAGGTTCTCGACGAAGGTCTGGAGCTGGATCTCGAGCTGGTCGAAGCTCGTCATGCTCTCTTCGAATTCGCTCACGAAATACGGAATACCGGCGTGGTCGAGAGCTTTGGTGTAGGCCACCTGCTCCTCGAGGCCGGGCTCGCACATCTTGGCGGCCATCACGATTGCGGCGTCGGCGCGGGCGCGCGCGATGCGCTCGAGGAGCATGCGCTCCTTGGGCTTGCGCAGGTCGTGCTGCACCGGGCTGTAGCTCGACTGCTCGAGGTAGGCGGTGGCCAGGTTGCCGAGCGCGTCCCCGGCCGTCGAGACGTCGCTGGTCAGCCAGCGCAGGCCGATCAGCAGGTCGTCGTCGACGACGTAGCAGGAGCGGCCGATCGAGCGCACGAGATCGAGCGGCGGCTGCTCGCAGAAGCCGCCCTCGAGCACCACCCGGGTGCGATCCATGCGCCGGGCCGGCCGCTCGGCGAGACGCGGCAGCATGAAACGCAGAATCGCGTTGTGCTCATCGCGCGGCAGGAGCCCGGCGAGCGCCACGAGGACGTAGGCTTCGTCGGCCGAAACCAGCCAGGGCGTCTCGCGCTTCAAGCGGTAGAGATCGCGCATCAGGGCGCGGTTGTCGTTGAAGAGGGCGATCGATTCCGCCAGCGAGGCGTCCGTGGCTTCCTGGCCCACGGCCGCTTCGACGCTGCGTCGCAGCCGGTCGTACTCGCCGCGCAACCAGGTGGCGGCATGCGCCGAGTTGGCGTTCTGCGGCAGATAGAGGATCTCGGCGGCATAGGGAAAGTTGCGTCCCCAGATCGCCGCCAGGTTACGGGCCGCATCGCAGATCGGATGGCTGACGAAGAGATCGAGCTCGATGCGCTGCGATAGCGCGAGGTCGAGCGAGGTCTTGAGGATCGAGCACAGGTAGGAGCCGAAGCGCGAGTCGGCCTGCGTCGGTTCGATCGGCGCGCCGCGCACCTTGAACGGCAGCGCGCCGGCGGCGTGGACGATCTCTTCCGGGAAGTAGACCTGGAAATGCCCGACGACCTTGCCGCCGGCCTCGCGCCAGCGTCGGACGGTCGGGAAGTCGGTGTCCTCGACGAGCTCGCGGCACTCGTAGAGCGCCGCCTCGAGCGGCTTGTCGCGCCACTCCGGGAAGACGACGACTTCCGGGCGGCAGGGGCTCATGGCCGTCCGGCCTGACCCGGTTGGCCGGGCGCGAGGTCGACGCCGCAGGCGCCGCAGAAGGCGTGCTCGGCGGGGAGGTTCCCGGCGCCGCAAGCGCTACAGACTCGGGTGGGCGGCCCCCACTGTGTCTCGGAGGAGCCCCCGCTGGCGGCCCGCTCGCGCAACATCTGAAAACGCGCCGGCCGTTTCTCGACGAAGGCGCGCATCCCCTCGACCGGCTCCCACGAGGTGTAGTGGAGCGCGAGCCAGTCCTGGGCGTGCCGCACCGTCTGGTGCCAGGCGAGATCCTTCCAGAAATTGACCTGCTGCTTGGTGTAGCGCGTGCACTCGGGGAAGCTCGCGAGGAGCTTCTTCGCCACCTTTGCCACCTCCTCGTCGAGGAGGGAGAGGTCGATCCGGTAGTCCTTTTCGCCGCGTTGGGCGTAGCGAATCTCTTCGGCGGTAGCGTTCTCGAGCCACTCGTCGCCGCGGCGCACCGACGGCACCACCCAGTTGACCAGGCCCCAGTCGAGCGCCTTCCTGGCCGGGATCGGCTCGTTCAGGAAGAGGATCTCCCGCGCGCGTTTGTCGCCGACGGTGATCGGCAGCCACTGGGTCGAGCCTCCACAGGCGACCGAACCGACATGGGTGCCGACCTGCTTGATGAAGGCGTGCTGCGCCATGACCGTGAGGTCGCAGGCGAGCTGGGACTCGTTGCCGCCGCCGACCGCCATACCATTCAGCCTCGCGATCACGGGCTTCCCGGTGTTGAGGATGCTCTCGATGTAGGCGCGGAAGAGCGCCATGTACTTCCAGTAGTCGCGCGGTGTGGTGACGTAGTCCTCGGCGTACTCCTTGACGTCGCCGCCGGTGCAGAAGGCCTGGTGGCCGGCGCCGGTGAGGACGATCACGCCGACGGCGTCGTCGAAGCTCGCGTCGCGAAAGGCGGTCGCGAGCTCCTCGAGCGCCCGGGTGCTGTAGGCGTTGTAGTTCTGCGGTCTTTGAATGGTGATGGTGGCGACGAAGTCGTGCTTGGCGTAGAGCACTTCCTCGAATCCGAAGCTCGCGGCGGGACGGGAGGGGAATTGGCTCATGGATATCCTCGGGCCGGATATTACACGAGATGTACGGTCGTGTGTAAACTGACATATCAGGCTGTGCGATGCTGCCCTTTCGGGGAGGCACGCGGTCCCTGCGGACGGAGGTGCGAAAGATGGGGTTCTACTACGAGGAACTGCCGGAGGGGCGCGAGTTCGCCTGTGGCGAGCGCGAGATCGGCGACGCCGAGATCGCCGCTTTCGCCGAGCTCTCCGGGGATCGCAATCCGCTGCACCTCGACGAGGAGTACGCGCGCGGCACGGCGTTCGGCGGCCGGGTGGCGCACGGCGCCCTGGGGATCGCCGTCGCCACCGGACTGATGGCGCAAAGCGGCCTCACCGCCGGGACTCTCGTCGCGCTTCTCGGCCTCGACTGGCGATTCGTCGCTCCCATCCGGCCGGGCGACCGGCTGAGCCTCAAGCTCCGGGTGGCGGCACGCCGGGACTTGCCGGGACGCGACCGCGGGGTGGTGAAGTTCGTCGCCGAGCTGGTGAATCAGCGCGGCGAGCTGGCGCAGAGCGGCGAGATCGTCGAGCTCATCCGGCGCGGCGCGCCGCTCGCCTAGGCGGCTAGGAGTCGCCGGCCGCGCAGACGTCCTGGATATAGCGTTCGGCGGGCTCGGCGAGAACGGTGTGGTAGGTCTCGAAGAGCGCCGCGGCGCGATCGCCCAGCCAGCCTTCCGGCAGCAGCTCGGCCGGCAGGAACGGATCGCTCGCCGGAAAGGCGCGGTAGGCGTGCACCAGCTCGAAACGGCGTTCGAAGCAGTCCTCTGCGCTGGTACAGGGCATGGCGTGGCGGCCGCGGGCCGCCTCGCTGCCGGCGTGACGGCATTGGCCGCAGTGGGCGAGCTGCGGCGCCCAGCGGTCGATGAACTTGCGGTAGCTGGCATTGACCTCGGCCAGATCCCAGCACTGCGCGACCAGCTGGGAGGCAGTCGAGAAGCCGGTGTGCTCGGCGCGAAAGACCTCGACGTGGCGTGTGACCTTGAGGCGGTGGGCGATGTCGGCCACTTCGCCGCGCACGTCGTGCGGCGTGATCCAGAGGCCATTGGTCAGCGCGCCGCAACCGAGCCAGGAGAGCTTGGCGCGCAGGCTGTCGCGCAGCCGCCGCCGGGATTCGGGGATCGAGTAGGCGACGAGAAACCAGGAACCGTCCCAGGCGGGATGGCGCGGCGGGTGGTAGATCCGCTCGCGGCCCTCCTCGAGCAGCCGGCGGCCGCGCGGAGAGAGGCCGTAGTAGCCGCGTCCCCCGCGTCGGCTCGTCGTGAGCCAGCCGCGGGCGGTCATCCGGGAGAGCGCCGTGCGGGTGGCCGGCGCCGACATGCCGAGGCGACCGAGCAGCACGATCAGCGAACCGACCCAGACCGGGCGGTCGCGGCCGAGCAGCGAATCGCCGAAGAGGGTGAAGACCAGATCCTGGGATCGCTGGGGCGCCATGGCCCGGGAACAGTATTTCGTTCACGGAACGACCGTCAAACGACTGTCATGTCAGGGCCGCTGCCCACTTCTGGTCGGCGGACGCGAGGCCAGCCCGAAGGGGCGGCGAACTTCGCCGCCGCCGGGAGGATGATCGGTGCGGAGGCCTCATGCTCGACCGACCCCGAATCTGCCAATACCCCGCCGCGCGCGTTCTCGTGGCCGTCCTCTTTCTCCTGCAGGCGGGCGCCTTCGCGCAGAGCCAGGCGCCGATGGTGCCGTCGCCGGCGCTGCTCACCAACGAGCGGCACCCCCTGCCCGGAACGGTGACCGGCGGAGTTCCGGCCGGCGACGGCTCCGTGCCCGTCTACCAGGCGCTCGCCAACTCCGGCGTGAGAACCGTCATCGACCTGCGGACCGAGGCCGAGGTCCCGACCGAGACCGCGCTTCTCGCAGCGGCTGCAGGGCTCGACTACCGGCGCCTGCCGGTAGCCGGTGAGGCCGAGCTCGACCTCGCCAGCGCCCGCGCTCTCGATCTGTTGCTCGATGACTGGAGCCGGTACCCGGTCGCGGTCGTCTGTGGGAGTGGCAATCGGGCGGGGGCGCTCCTCGCGGTGCGGGCCTTCTGGCTCGACGGCGCCCGCCCGGATGCGGCGCTCGATCTGGGGCTTCGCGCCGGCCTGACCAAGCTCGAACCGGCGGTGCGTCTGTTGCTCGGCCTGCCGCCGCTGCCGCTCCCGCAGCCGGCGGCAGAGTCCGCAGCGGCGGGTTCCGCCGCCAAGCCCGCAGCAAAACCCTGAGGAGAAGACCATGGCCGAAATTCACAGCTCCTATCCGTTCTCCGTCCGCTGGCTCGACGGCAAGCGCGGTCTCGCGAGCTCGCCGGACGGACTGCCGGAGATCGAAGTCGCGACGCCGCCGCAGTTCGGCGGTCTCGCCGGTCGCTGGACGCCCGAGCATCTCTTCGTCGGCGCCGCCACGACCTGCTGGATGACGACCTTCCTCGCCTACGCCGAGAAGTCCCGGCTCGAAGTGGTGGCGGTGGAGGCGGCCGGTGAGGCGATCGTCGAGCGTGGCGACGACGGCAAGGTGTCGATCCCCCGTATCGTGCTGCGCCCGCGCGTGACGGTCGCGCGCGACGAGGATCGCGAGAAGGCGGACAAGATGATCCGCAAGGCCGAGGAGACCTGCCTCATCGCGCGCGCCATGCGCGCTGTGGTCGAGCTCGAACCCGAGGTGCTCGTCGCCGGCACGATGCCCGCGCCGAGCCTCGCCGGCTAGGCGGAGAGGCCGGCGACCCCTTCGATCTCGAGCAGCAGATCGGCGCGGCAGATGTCGGCCTCGACGAAGTGCAGCGCCGGCCCCGCGCCGACGCGCCGGCGCAGCGGCTCGCGCACCAGCTCGAGGTCGGCGGCGTCGCGCAGATAGACGCGGTAGAAGTCGAACTCGGCGAGGCCCGGCAGGCGGCCACCCTCGCCGATGGCCGCCGCCTGCAGCAGGCTCTCGATGTTGTGCAGGGTCTCCTCGAGTTGCAGCAGGAGCTGGCCGACGTGGCGCGACTCGTGCCCGGCGATACTCGCCGTCCCGGAGAGGAAGAGAACGTTGCCGAGCTCCGGCGGCGCGAGCGTCGCGCGGGTGAACGAAGGCGGCCGCGGGCCGTAGTCGGTCGGGTAGCGGAAGGCATGCACCTGGCGCGGATTGCCGAGATGGCGGCCCGGCGCCCGCGCGGAGGCGAACCAGGTCACCAGTTGGTCCCCCGAGCTGCCGACGGCGGAGGAGGCCGAGAAGCGCGCCTCGGCTCCGGCGACGCCGTAGCGGGCGTCGAACGCCGCGGCGCGCCCGGAGTTGAAGAGCCGGTAGCGCTCGGTGCCGTTCTCGGCGGCGTTGATGCCGGGGAGGAAGTTCCACACCCTGAGGAGATGCGGATAGCCCCGTGCCTCCGCTGCGGCGAGCAGCTCGGCGAAATGCGCTTCGGTCTCGAGAGCGAGGTCGCCGGCGAGCGGCGATGCGAGACTGCCGAAGAGGACCCTGCCGTTGTCGGCCCAGTCCACCCGGCCGAGCCGGCCGCGCTCCGTCGCGAGGTCGGAGGTCCAGACCTCGACCGGCGGTGTCGTCCCGAGCGCGCGGTTCGCCACCTCCGCGGTCGGGCGAAGCCAGACTCCCGGACAGTCGCCGAGGAAGCGCGCGACGAGCAGAGTGCGGTCGGCAGGCGCTCCCGCGGCCGTCGCGGTCGCGCCCTCGCAGCGGACGAGCGGCCGTGGTTCCGTCGCGGTCCGCGACGAGTCTGGCTCGGGGTGGCGCTGTTCTGGGCCCATCATCCTCATTTGAATCTAAACCGCCGCCGGAAGCGAACGCCCGCTCTTCCGGGTAGGGAGGCTGGACCCGGCCCGAGCCTCTGCCGGGGGGGCCTCCGGGAGCGGGCCGGGTCAGCGCCGCCGCGGTATCTCTTGGCGCGGCTCCATTCCCACCCGACCGGACGGTGACGGGACTCCCGGCTGGGCGCCATGCTCTGACCACTCTGGAGGAGCGATGCTCGACGAATTGCGCACCAACCCGTCCCTGCTGAAGCTCGACCTGTATTGCAAGGGGTTGCGACTGGACGATTCCTGCTTCATCGAGGAGGACGGCGGCCGCAAGATTCTGCGCACGCGCGCCGGTCTCGGCTCGGGCCTCGAGCTCATCCTGCCCGGCGGGCTGTGGACGAACGCGCCGGTCTCGGAGCCGTTCGCGGCCAAGTCCCCCTATGTCCTGCACAAGGGCACCGGGGCGAACCAGCAATACTGGCTCTACCGCGACGGCGTCCAGGTGTCGCCGGTCGATCTCTCGCCGCGGCCGGCCTGGTACGACGCCCAGACCGCTACCGGCAAGCCGATGACCCGCATCGGGACCCTCCAGGGAACCTACCTCGGGATCTACCAGGCCAAGGTCTGCGAGTACTGGACGGAGAAACCGCAGAAGGTCAACTGCAAGTTCTGCTCGGTGGGTCTGAACCTCGGCATCGACGACTCCGACGAGAAGTCGGTCGACGAGGTTCTCGAAGTGGTGCGCGCTGCCCGCCGCGAATCGGGGATCACCTACGTCGACTTCAACACCGGGCACTACGAGGGCGACACCTACCTCGACATCCTCGAGCCCTACATTCGGCGCATCAAGGAGGAGCTGGGCCTGCTGATCGGCGTGCAGACACCGCCGCACCGCGACCTCAAGCGCTACGATCACCTGAAGGAGATCGGCGTCAACCGGGTCTCGTTCTGCTTCGAGATCTTCAATCGCGGGCTGTTCGAAGAGATCTGCCCCGGCAAGCACGCCGAATACGGCCTCGACTTCTACCTCGAAGCGATCCGCTACTGCGCGTCGTTGACCGGCACCGGACGCTCCGACGAACCGTGGGT